>NZ_JBFAJJ010000020.1:0-161187 GCF_040655155.1 Streptomyces sp. NPDC050508 | reverse complement strand
TCTGCTGGCGCTGCTCTGCGTGGCGCAGTTCATGCTGATCCTGGACGTCACGGTTGTGAACGTCGCCCTGCCCGACATGGCCGCCGATCCGAATCAGGATCCGAGCAGGGATCCCCGGCGCCTGAGGCCGTCGCCGGGGTGGCCGCGCTGTGGCGGATGCGGACGACGGTGCAGGACGCGCCGGGATCGCTGGCGGCGCTGTGCACGGCGCTGGCCGGCTGCGAGGTCGACATCCTGAGTCTGCAGACGCATCCGCTGGCCGAGGGCACGGTGGACGAGTTCCTGCTGCGGGCGCCGGGCGGGGTCACGGCGTCCGAGATCACCCGGGCGGTGTCGCTGGCCGGCGGTTCGGGCACCTGGATCGAGCGGGCCGACGCCCACGACCTGGTGGACGCGCCGACCCGGGTCCTGGGCCTGGCCACACGCACGGCCCTGGACGCGGCGGAACTGCCGCTGGCGCTGCGGCAGTTGCTCGGCCGGTGCACCATCCGTTCGCTGCCCGCCGCCGTGGCGGGCAAGGGGCGCCGGCCGGAGTCGGTGCCGGTGGAGGGAGCGCTGGAGGACACCATCATGCGGCTGCGGGCGCCGGAAGGCGGAGTGATCACAGTGGAGCGGCCGTATCTGCCGTTCACGCCCACGGAGTTCGCCCGAGCGCGGGCGCTGGTCGAGCTGGACGCCCGGCTCGGTCCGCGCATCCCGCGCAGCCAGGACGTGCTGACGCTGCCCGAGGGCAACGCGATCACCGTACGGCGCGCGGACACCGGCGATCTGGACGCGGCGCGGGAGATGCACGAGCGCTGCTCCGCTCGGACGCTCGGCATGCGCTATCACGGACCGGTCGGTGACGCCGACCGCTACCTCAACCACCTGCTCTCTCCGCGGTTCGGGCGGACGCTCGCCGTGCAGACGGCGTCGGGGCGGATCGTCGGGCTCGGGCACCTGTTGTGGGACGGGGACGAGACGGAGGTGGCGCTGCTTGTCGAGGACGACTGGCAACGGCGCGGTATTGGGAGCGAGTTGTTGGGACGCCTCGTGGCGATGGCCGTCGAGGCCGGTTGCGAGAGCGTGTACGCCGTGACGCAGGCGTCCAACACGGGGATGGTTGCGGCGATGCGGGGGCTTGAGTTGCCGCTCGACTATCAGATCGAGGAGGGGACGTTGGTTGTCACCGCTCGGCTGGGTGCGGCTGTGGGAGCTGTAGAGGCTACGGAGTTCGGGAAGGCCGAAGCGCCGTAGCAGCTGCGATTTCGTCGGCGAGTGCGGGTGCGCTGTGGCTGGTCGCGCCCCGCGGCGAAGCCGCATATGAGCACAGCCCCGCGCCCCTTGGGAGGGGCGCTAGCGCCCCATCCAAGTCCGACCACAGGTCCTCTACATCCTCAAGGCCCACCGACAGCCTCAGCAAACGATCACTCACACCCGCACCCCTCCTGTCCTCCGCCTCCACCACCCGATGGCTGATCGACGCCGGGTGTTGGATCAGGCTGTCCACGCTGCCGAGGCTCACCGCCGGGGTGATGAGGCGGACGGCGGCGATGACCTCGTGGGGGTCGCCGTGGACCTCGAAGGCGATCATCGCGCCGCCGATGCGCGGGTAGTGGACGCGGGCCACGCGTGGGTCGACGGTGAGGCGGCGGGCGAGTTCGGCGGCGTTGGCGGACGCGGCCCGCACCCGTACCGGCAGGGTCGCGAGGCCGCGCAGCAGCAGATAGCCGGCCAGCGGATGCAGCACGCCGCCCGTGGCGAACCGGACTTGGCGCAGCCGTCCGGCGAACTCCTCGTCGCAGGCCACCACTCCCGCCATCACATCGCCGTGCCCGCCGAGGTATTTCGTGGCGCTGTGCAGGACGAGGCGCGCGCCGTGTTCGGCGGGGCGTTGCAGGACGGGTGTGGCGAAGGTGTTGTCCGCGAGGAGGGGGACCGAGCCGCACGCATGGGCGACGGCGCGCAGGTCGAGTTCGGCCAGGGTCGGGTTGGCCGGGGACTCGACGACGACAAGACCGGTGTCGGGGCGCAGCGCGTCGGCGATTCCGGCCGGATCGGTCCAGGTCACCTCGGAACCGAGCAGCCCGGCGGTGAGCAGGTGGTCGCTGCTGCCGTAGAGGGGTCGTACGGCCACGACGTGGCGCAGCCCGGTCGAGGCGCGCGCCAGCAGGACCGCCGTCAGGGCTGCCATGCCGCTGGCGAAGGCGACGGCGCTCTCGGTGCCTTCGAGGCGGGCGAGGGCGGTTTCGAAGCGGGCGACGGTGGGGTTGCCGAGGCGGCCGTAGACAGGCGGGCCGTCGGGTTCGGCGCCGGTGGCGGCGAAGGCGTCGATGCGGGCGGCCTCGCCACGGCTGTCGTACGACGGGTAGGTCGTCGACAGGTCGATCGGCGGGGCGTGCAGGCCCTGCCGGGCGAGGTCGTCACGGCCGGCGTGCACGGCTTCGGTGGCCAGTGCGCGCGGGACCGGGGAGTAGTGCGGGCTCGTGGTGTCCATGGCCGGAAGGATGAACATCGAGCGGGATCGATGGCCGATGGCCCGTGTTACGTTCGATGGATGACCGAATCTGTCGTACTGGATCCGGTGGATCTCCATCTGCTGCGGTTGCTGCAGAACGACGCCCGGGCGACGTATCGCGAGCTCGCGGCGCAGGTCGGGGTCGCGCCGTCGACGTGTCTTGACCGGGTGGCGAGGCTGCGCCGGGCCGGTGTGATCCTCGGGCATCAACTGCGGCTCGATCCGGCGAAGTTGGGGCGCGGGCTGGAGGCGCTGCTGTCGGTGCAGGTCAGGCCGCATCGGCGGGAGTTGGTGGGGCCGTTCGTGGAGCGGATCCGGGTGCTGCCGGAGTCGCGGACCGTGTTCCATCTGACCGGGCCCGACGACTATCTCGTCCATGTGGCCGTCGCGGACATGGCCGACCTGCAGCGGCTGGTGCTGGACGAGTTCACGTCGCAGCGTGAAGTGGCGCGGGTCGAGACCCGGTTGATCTTCCAGCAGTGGGACTGCGGGCCTTTGCTGCCGCCTGCCACGCCCGTAGCTGAATCGGGGTGACGGGGACGAGTTCCGCGTATGAGGATGGTTCTCATGTCGCAGACCAACACTCCGCTGCCCCGGCAGGTCGCCGACGCCTATGTCGACGACCTCATCGCCCTCAACCCGGTCATCGGTACGTATCTCGGCGTGAAGGAGAGTTCGAGCCGCCTGCCCGACCTCTCCCCCGCAGGTCAGGAAGGTCTCGCGGAGCTTCAGCGGGCGACCCTCGCGAAGCTCGACGAGGCCGAGCGCCGACCCGGCGCGGACAGCGATGTCGAGCGCCGGTGCGCGCGCCTGCTGCGTGAGCGGCTGACCGCCGCCCTCGGCGTGCACGACACCGAGGAGGGCCTGCGCGAGGTCGGCAACATGCACACGCCCGCGCACGCCGTGCGCGACGTGTTCACGGTGACACCGGCGCAGACCGACGAGGACTGGACGGCGATCGTCGAGCGGCTTCGCGCGGTGCCGACCGCGCTGTCCGGCTACCGCGAGTCCCTCCAACTGGGCCTGGACCGCAAGCTGTTCGCGGGTCCGCGCCCGACGGCCACCTTCATCGGCCAGCTCACCGAGTGGTCGGACACGGACGGCCAGGGGCTCGGCTGGTACGAGGACTTCGCCTCGGCCGGTCCCGACTCCCTGCGCGCCGAGCTGGACGAGGCCGCCCGCGCGGCGACCGCCGCCCTGGTGGAGCTGCGGGACTGGATGCGCGAGGTGTACGCGCCGGCGATCGAGGGCGCGCCGAACACGGTGGGCCGTGAGCGGTACGCGCGCTGGGCGCGCTACTACAACGGTACGGAGCTGGACCTCGACGAGGCGTACGCGTACGGCTGGTCCGAGTACCGTCGGCTGCTCGCCGAGATGGAGAAGGAGGCCGAGAAGATCCTGCCCGGCGCGACAACGCCGTGGGTGGCGCTCGCGCACCTGGACGAGCACGGCCGGCACATCGAGGGCGTCGACGAGGTCCGCGAGTGGCTCCAGGGTCTGATGGACAAGGCGATCGAGGAACTGGACGGCACGCACTTCGAACTCGCCGAGCGGGTAAGGCGGGTGGAGTCGCGCATCGCACCCGCGGGCAGCTCGGCGGCGCCGTACTACACGCAGCCTTCGCAGGACTTCTCCCGTCCGGGCCGCACCTGGCTGCCGACGATGGGACAGACCCGGTTCCCGGTCTACGACCTCGTCTCGACCTGGTACCACGAGGGCGTCCCCGGCCATCACCTCCAGCTCGCCCAGTGGACGCATGTCGCCGAAGACCTGTCCCGCTACCAGGCGTCCGTCGGCATGGTCAGTGCCAACGCCGAGGGCTGGGCGCTGTACGCGGAGCAACTGATGGACGAGCTGGGCTACTTGGAGGACGCGGAGGAGCGACTCGGCTTCCTCGACGGGCAGATGATGCGGGCCACCCGGATCATCGTCGACATCGGCATGCACCTGGAGCTGGAGATTCCGGCGGACTCGCCGTTCCATCCCGGTGAGCGGTGGACGCCCGAGCTGGCGCAGGAGTTCTTCGGGGCGCACAGCAGCCGTCCGGCGGACTTCGTGGAGAGCGAACTGACCCGCTACCTCACGATCCCGGGCCAGGCCATCGGCTACAAACTCGGCCAGCGGGCCTGGCTGTCGGGCCGGGAGAACGCGCGGCGGCGGCACGGCGACGCCTTCGATCTGAAAGCGTGGCACATGGCCGCGTTGTCGCAGGGTTCGCTGGGCCTGGACGACCTGGTGGACGAGTTGTCGCAGCTCTGACGCGGCGGGTGACGTGTCGGCGGCCGGGTCCGGGAGTCCGGGGCGCGGTCGCCGTCCGCGTACGGCGCCGGGTGCTGAAGTCCCGTCCGCCGTCCGTCAGTTGGAAAGTCGCCGCAGCTGGACGAGTCCGAGCCAGGTCTCCGGGCCCGGCTGGGCCTGGCCCGCGCGGACGGCGTAGCGTCCCGGCTCCAGGTCGACCTTCAGGTGCTCCGTGCCCTCGGAGTCCCGCCCGGGCCATGCCGGGTCGAACAGGACGACCGGTCCGGGTACGTCCCACTGCACCTCGTTCTCCCAGGTCGCGGTGGCGAGCGCGGCGGGCACGCCGGCCAGCACCTCGTCCTCGGAGCTCGCGGCACACCACCGTACGAACGTGCCGTGGTCCGGCAGGAAGGAGGTCGACGCGGGTTCGTCCCCCAGGACCAGGGCCGCGCTGTCCCCTACGGGCAGCAGGCCGACATAGCCGCCGACCTCGCACGCCCGGTCGTAGTCCGAGGCCAGTTCGTCGCCGTCGGCTCCCGTCCAGAACGGCAGCACCGTCTCCGGTACCGCTATGAGCGGCCCGCCGCCCGACTCCACCCACTGCACCGCCGTGTCCGGCTCCGCGTATCGCGCCATGGGCAGAACCTACACGCACAGCGATCCCACATGTTCATGGTTCGAGGGACCTGCGCGTCTGCGGTCGCTGTGTGAACTCACCTACTGGGGTGCCGAGTTGAAGGACACCGTGCGGAAATCAGCAGCCGCAGTCGCCCGCCCGCACCGGCGCCGTCAACGAATCGACCGCATGCCTCTCACGCCCCTCCCACGTCTCGAACTCGAAGCCCTCACGCACCCAGTACTCGAAGCCGCCGAGCATCTCCTTGACCTGGTAGCCGAGTTCGGCGAGCGCGAGGGCAGCGCGGGTGGCGCCGTTGCAGCCCGGGCCCCAGCAATACGTCACGACCGGCACGGACTTGTCGAGGATGCGCTCGGCCTGCTCGGGGACGAGTGCGGTGGGGAGGTGGACCGCTCCGGGGACGCGGCCCTGGTCCCAGGACTCGGTGGAGCGGGAGTCGAGGACGACGAAGCCGGGGTCGCCGTCCGTCGCGAGCGCGGCGGCGACGTCGGAGACATCGGCGTGGAAGGCGAGGCTTGCGCGGAAGTGGGCGGCGGCCGTCGAAGGAGCGGCGGGGGCGACCCGTAGAACAGGGTTGACGGCTGGAACAGGGTTGACGGCGGTGCTGCTGCTCATGGTCCGGCCTTTCACCGAGGGTGTGCGGTACGGCCAGAAATCTACGGTCCGCGATCGAGTCCCTGAAGGGGTGATTCCCGGCGTACCCCTTGATCGGCCGGTGATTCCCCTGCTATTCATCGGCCATGACCACGTATTCCCCGGACGCCACCGACTGGCGCATCCTCGATGTCCTGCAGCGGGAGGGCCGGGCCAGTTTCGCCGAGTTGGCCCGTGCCGTCTCCATGTCCGCGAGCGCGGTCACCGAGCGGGTGCGGCGGCTGGAGGAGGCGGGGGTGATCCAGGGGTACGCGGCCGTCGTGGACCCGGAGCGGCTGGGGCTGCCGATCCTGGCGTTCGTGCGGCTGCGCTATCCGAACGGCAACTACAAGCCCTTCCACGACCTGGTCGCGGCGACGCCGGAGATCCTGGAGGCGCATCACATCACGGGCGACGACTGCTTCATGATCAAGGTCGCGGCCCGCTCGATGCGCCACCTGGAGGAGGTGTCGGGGAAGATCGGCGCCCTGGGATCGGTCACCACCAGCGTCGTCTACTCCTCACCGCTCCCCCGCCGCCCGCTGGGTCACTGACCTCACGGGCGTCAGTGCCCGCGCTGCCGTACGGCCGACCCGTCCCTCCCCTTCACGACCTCCAGCTGCGCGTGGATGCGCCGCCGCAGGTCGGCGACATGGCTGACGATGCCGACGCTGCGGTCCCGTTCGCGCAGGGAGTCGAGGACGTCGAGGACCTCGTCGAGGGTCTGCTCGTCGAGGCTGCCGAAGCCCTCGTCGATGAAGAGGGTGTCGAGGCGGACCCCGCCGGCCTCGTCGGTGACGACGTCCGCGAGCCCGAGCGCGAGGGCGAGCGACGCGAAGAACGTCTCACCGCCGGACAGCGTCGCCGTGTCCCGCTCCCGCCCCGTCCACGCGTCGACGACATGCAGCCCGAGTCCGCTGCGCCCGCGCCCGGCCCGGTCGTCGGAGTGGACGAGGGTGTAGCGGCCGGACGACATGCGCTGCAACCGTACGGTCGCGGCGGCGGCCACCTGTTCCAGGCGGGCGGCGAGGACGTACGACTCCAGGCGCATCCGGCGTTCGTTGTCGGCCGAGGTGCCCGCGGTGAGGGCGGCGAGGCGGGCCACCCGGTCGTACTCCTCGCGCAGCGGGGCCAGTTGACGTGCTCCGGCGGCCGACCGGGCGGAGAGCCGGTCGAGTTCGGCGCAGCGCCGGGCCGCCGCGTCGCGCGCGGAGGCCGCCTCACGTGTCCGCTGCACGGCCGCGGTCGCGGTGCGCTCGGCCGTGTCCAGGTCGGCGGGCGGCTGCTGGGCGGCTGCCGCGGTGTCGGTCTCCGCCAGGACGGCCCGTACGGCGGCCTCCTCGGACTGCCAGGCGTCCAGGCGCCGTTGGAGTTCGCGATGGGCGGTGTCGTCCAGCAGGGCGGCGGCCGCGGCCTGCGGGGTGTCGAAGCCGGCCCGGAAGGCGGCGTCGGCGAGCCTGGCGTCGGCGTCCTTGAGGCGCTGCGCGGTGTCCTCGGCGCCACGGACGGCCTCGGCCGCGTCGGTGAGCAGCGCGGCCTGCCGTTCCAGCTGGGCGGCGCGCGTGGCCACGCTGTCGGCGGTGCCCCGGGTGTGCGCCAACTCCTCTTCCAGGGAGGTGCGTTCACGGTCCAGGGTGTCGCGCAGGGCCGTGCGGGAGGCGGCTCTGAGGGCGGCCTGCTGCTGGACGGTGGTCCGCCGCTCGTGCTCCTGCTCGGCCCGCCGCAGTTCCTCGGTCGCGGGGTGCAGCCAGGACGCGTCCCGGCGCGCCTGCTCGTACAGCCGCTCCAACTCCGCGAATTCGTCGGCGAGTTGATCGGTCGGCGTGTCACCCCCCTCGGCGGTGGCGGCGGCGAGCGCTTCCCTTACGACGCCCAGGCGGCGCTCGGCCTCGGTGCGCTGTTCCTCGGTGCGCTGGTGGGCGGCGAGGGCCTGTTCCTCGGCGGCGCGGTCGACGTGTTCGGCGGACTTGCGGGCGGGCGCGGGGTGTTCGGAGGCTCCGCAGACGGCGCAGGGCTCGCCGTCGGTGAGGTGGGCGGCGAGTTCGGCGGCGATGCCGTTCAGCCGCTGTTCCTTGAGGTCGAGCCAGTGGGTGCGGGCCTCGACGGCGCTTTCGGCGAGGGCGAGCACCTGCCGCTGGGCGTCCTCCGTGTCACCGGCGAACTGGTCCCGCTGCCGGGCGGCCCCGAGGCGTCGCTCGGCGGGTTCACGGCGCACGGCGAGCTGGTCGGCCCGGTTGGCGGCCTCCTGGGCCGACTCGATCCGCGTCCGCAGGTCCGCGCGGGTCGCGTCCCACTCGGCGAGCCAGGCCTCGGCCTCCTGCCGTACGTCCTCGTCGGCGCGTTCCTGCCGGTCCAAGTCGGCCCGCTCGACGGCGAGTTCGGCGATCCGCTGCTCGGCGCGGCGGGCCGACTCCAGGCCGCCCAGCTCCTCGGCGGCCCGGCGGGCGGCGGCGGCGAGGCCGGCCGCTCCGGCGCCCGCGAAGGTCTCCGGCAGCGGGTCACGCGCGCGTGCCTCGGCGCGGGCGGCCTCCCGGTGCTCGTGGTCGGCGGCGTCCCGCAGCTCCAGCGCCGGCGCCACCGCCTCCGCCTTGCGGGCCCGTTCCATGCGCGCCTGCGCCTGCCGGTAGCCCTCGACCCGCTCCTCCATGAGCGCGGCCCGCTCGCTCGCCTGCGTGAACCGCTGTTGCAGGCGCGCCAGTTCGCGGACGTCGGCCAGCGTTCGGTCGGCGGCGGCCTGGGCGGACTCGGCGGCCGTGAGCCCACTGTGCGCGATGGCCAGTTGTTCGCGTGCGGTGCTGCGCGCGACGGCCGCCGCGGTCAACACCTCGTCGGCGAGGCCCGGTTCACCCGGAGCGAGGTCCGGCAGCTCCATGGCGTTCCCGGCGGCCTGCTGCATGCGGTGCGCGTCGGCGAGCAACTCGGCGTCGCCCTGGCGGACTTGGGCCTCGGTGGCGCGTCGCCGCTCGGCGAGCCGTTTCTCGACCTCGGCGAAGCGGTGCGTGTCGAAGAGCCGGCCGAGCAGCTTGCCGCGTGCCTCGGCGTCGGAGCGCAGGAACCGCGCGAACTCGCCCTGGGGCAGCAGCACGACCTGGCAGAACTGCTCCCGGCTCATCCCGAGCAGCTGGGTGATCTCCTCGCCGATCTCCTGGTGCGAGCGGCTGAGGTCCTTCCAGACGCCTGCCGTCGCGTCGTACTCGCGCAGCCAGCTCTGCGCCTTGTCCAGAGTGCTGCCGGTGCCGCGCTTCTTGGGGCGCGCCCAGGGCGGCTGCCGGGTGAGCTCCAACCGCCGCCCGGCGACGGTCAGTTCGAGCCTGACCTCGGTGCGCGTACCGGCCGCCGCGTGGTCGCTGCGCAGGGTGAGGCCCTGGCCGCTCTGGCGGACGCCGGGGACAGAGCCGTAGAGCGCGTAGCAGACGGCGTCGAGGACGGAGGTCTTGCCGGCGCCGGTCGGTCCGTGCAGGAGGAAGAGGCCGGCGGACGACAGTTCGTCGAAGTCGACGGTCTGGGAGCCGCCGAAGGGACCGAAGGCGGTGATGTCGAGCCTGTGCAGTCTCACCGGCCGCCACTCCCTTCACGAGCACGCCACCCGCTCACGGCGCCACCTCCCGTACCACCGCGTCCGCGCGCACCGCGTCGAACGCGGCCTGCAGCACGGTCTGTTCGTCCTCGTCGGGCCCGGCGCCGCGCACATGGGCCACGAAGTCGTCGGCGATCTCCTGGTCGCTGCGGCCCGCGAGGCGCCGGGCGTAGGACACGTCGGGGTCGTCGGGAGCCCGCTCGGGGTCGAAGACGAGGCTGAGCGTGTGCGGGAAGCGCTCGGTGAGCCGGGCCATGGGGTCGGCCGGGCGCACCGGGTCGGTGAGGGTCGCCTCGACCCACGCCTCCTCGTGCGGTGCGAGGTCCGGATCGTCGAGGAGTTCCTCCAACGTGCCCCGGATCCGGGCCAGTTCGCGCGGCACCGGGCAGTCGACGCGCTCGGCGGTGACGGACCCGTCGGCGTCCAGGTCGACGAGCCACATGCTCTTGCGGTGCTCGGCCTCGGAGAAGGAGTAGGGCAGCGGGGAGCCCGAGTAGCGCACGCGCCCGGTGATCGTCTGGGAGCCGTGCAGGTGCCCCAGTGCCACGTAGTCGACCCCGTCGAAGACACCGGCCGGTACGGCGGCGACACCGCCGACGGTGATGTCGCGCTCGCTGTCGCTGGCCTCGCCGCCGGTGACGAAGGCATGCGCGAGGACCACGGAACGGGTGCCGGGCGCGCGGGTGGCGAGGTCGGCACGGACCCGGTCCATGGCGGCGGCGAGCACCGCTTTATGCCCGGCCTTCTCCACCTCGAACTCGGCCTTCACCAGGGCGGGTTCGAGATACGGCAGCCCGTAGAAGGCGACGTCCCCGAACGTGTCCGGAATGACCACGGGGGTCCCGCAGGCCGACGGTTCGGTCCGCAGGTGGATGCCGGCGCGGTCGATCAGACCGGCGCCCACACCGAGGCGGCGGGCCGAGTCGTGGTTCCCGGAGATCATCACCGTGGGCACGCCCAGGTCCGCGAGCCGGTGCAGGGTGTCGTCGAACAGTTCGACGGCGGCCAGCGGCGGCACCGCCCGGTCGTACACGTCTCCCGACACGACCACCGCGTCCACGGCGCGCTCGCGCACGGTGGTGTCGAGATGGCCCACGAAGTCGGCCTGGGCGTCGAGCATGTTCACGCGGTGGAACGCCCGGCCCAGGTGCCAGTCGGAAGTGTGCAGAATTCTCATGTAATCGCGTCGACCTGCACGTTTCCCCCTGTGATGTCCCTGGAACCAGCACCGACCAGCACGGAAACGCCGATCGGCACCCACCACGCTAGCGCCTGTCGGCACCTGATTCCCCACAGACCTCACACCGCAGCCCGGCACCGGCCGGCAGACCCCTACGGATATCCGTCACTCCATCGCCTGAAATGTCCCTGAATTCCGCTGTGGGGTCCGGGACCAGCCGGCCAGCAGGTTCAGGCGTTCCGTCGGACCTGGTCCGAGCCGGGAAGGTCCGTGCCGTCGGCGGCTCGTTCTTCTCGCAGCGCTACGGCATGGGTGTGCTGACGGTCCGCTCAACTCCGGCTGGCTCTCGGGCCGTTCGGATCCGACCGCCGGGCATCGCAGCGCCGCCGCCCGCTCGCCTCCCTGGCCGGACTTCCGTCGGCTGCCTCGCGCGAGCTGTATGCCTTACCGACAGCGGTCGACGCGTGCTGCGCTTCACATCGCAGAAGACCCGGGCGTTCACCGAGTCGCCGGCGACCGGCCCGAGCCGGTCGCCTGAAAAGCGTTCGTCGCCCTTCGTCCAGCGGCACTAGCCTCGCAGGTCATGGGAGCACGCGCGCAGTACGTGGTGGTCGAGGACGGGGCCTGGCAGCGGTACTACTCGCACTGGGCCGCCGGCCGGGTGGTCGACGATCTGCTGCCCGGTCCGGCCGCGGCGACCCGCTGCTTCCGCGCCAACCGGGAGATCGACGAATGGCTCGACGACGTGTGGTGCGAGGGCGCCGCACTCGTCGACCACGACCGCCGGATCCTGCTCTGGTTCGCCTTCGCGGACAGCTGGGCCGACCACATGGCCGCCCGTGCCGTACTGGCCCGGATCTGGCCCGGATGGGACGTCCGCTTCGCGCACGACGGCATGGGTGACCTGACCCACCACCTGGGGCTCGGCCGGGACCTGACCCGCCCGCCGGGCTGGTTCGAGATCTTCGAGCCTGCCGGGTTCGCGGACACCGAGTGCACCGAGCCCAGCACCGTCGTCTCCCTGCGCCTGCCCGACGGAAGCGTGCGCGCGTGGGGCAGTGACTGGGAACCCATCGAGCACCTCGCCGCCGGCCCCGGCCTGATCGACCGGATCGTCGCCTCGCCGGCCACCCCTGTGCCCACCGACATGCCCTCCGGCGGCGTCCATTTCGACCCGCGGGCCCGCACCGTCTCGCTCTGGGCAGTGGAGACCGTGGCCGGCATCCACGACTGGCCGTTGCCGCGCTGGCACAACTGGAGCCTGGACTTCCGCGGCGACGACCACACCCGGCAGGCCAAGCTGCTCCCCGCGGACTTCCCCTTCCCGCAACCCCCGCTCACGGCCGCACTGCGTCGGCTCGGCGACGGCCTGAGCACCCCGCTCCCCGACAACGGCCCGCTCCTTGCCCGTGCCATGGCTGCGCCCGGTCCGGAGGGCACCGCCCCCGTGGTCAACCCCGCTGCACTGACGCCGCACGAACCGGCCGACCCCAGCCCGGCCGAACTGACCGCGCTGCGTACGACCCTCGATGCGCTCATCGCCGGGGCGGAGGTCGACTGACCACCACTTCATGGGCTCCCCGTGGACGGTGTGAACCGCCTGGGGTCCTTGACGTACCGGCGTACGGCGAACGCGGTGTAGGCGAGGCCGACGAACCAGCCGACCGGCACCGCCCAGATGATGCCGTCCAGACCCAGTGGTCCCTTCAGGAGGGACGCCGTGGGGACCCGGACGACCAGGAACGACAGCATCGTGCACACCAGGGGGAAGACGGTCCGGCCGATGCCGTTCAGGAAGCCGTGGACGACCGCCATCGCCGAGTAGAGGAGGAAGAACGGATAGGTCATGACGATGTAGGAGCCGACGATCGCGCGGACCGACGCGTCGGTGGTGAACGCGCCGGCGATGCCGTGCCGCAGCAGGATCACCGACAGGGACTCCACCACCGTCACCCACAGGCAGATCCGCAGCGCTTCGAGCAGTACCCGCCGGGCCCGCTCGGCGTCGCCGGCGCCCGTGTGCCGGGCCACGAAGACGGTCACCGCGCCGGACAGGTCCAGGTAGAAGCGTCCGGCGAGGGCCTCCAGCCGGGCGGCGATGCTGAAGGCCGCTATCGCCGCCGTGCCGAACGGGGCGATCAGTGACGTCAGGACCATGGTGCCGAGGGAGAGCATGACGTGCTGGATGCCGACCGGGAAGCCGAGGCGCAGCGAGGAGCCCGCCTGCCGGGCCAGGTCGGAGAAGTTGCTGCGGTAGCGGTGGATGCCGTGCCGTCGGGCGACCAGTACGAGTCCGGCGACGAAGGCGAGCGAGGCGGCCGTCACCGTCCCGAGGGCCGCGCCGCGCAGCCCCAGTCCGAGCACGGCCACGAAGGTCCAGGCGAGGACGATGTTGAGCAGGCTGCTGAACACCATGATGTACATGACCGTGCGGGAGTCGCCGAGCCCCCGGAGGAAGCCGCCCAGGGCGCCGATGCCGAACATGCCGACGAATCCGAGGGACAGGGTCCGCAGATACGTCGCGCTTCCGGCGGCCACGCTGCCGTGGATGCCCATCGCGTCGAGGAAGAAGCCGGTGGCGGCGAAGACCAGTCCGACGCACAGCGCGGCCCAGACCACGGTGAAGGCCGCGAGGCCGATGACGGCGTCCTGCTGCCGCTCGGCACGGCCGGATCCGGTCATCCTCGCGAACCGGATGGCGAACCCGCCGACCAGTCCGAGGAAGACGGCGTTGACGAGGTAGAAGATCGGCTGCGCGGCACCGACGGCGGCCAGCCCGTCGATGCCGACGCAGTGGCCCACGATGATGCTGTCGGCCAACAGGTAGGACTGCTGGACGTAGTTGGCGACCGACATCGGAAGGCTGAATCCGAGAATCGCCCGCCGCTCGGAGTGGTCCTTCCCTTCCGGCCGTTGCGGCTCCTGCGGCTGTTCCGGTTGGCTCTTCAGTGCGTCCTCGGTCATCCGGCCCCCACCGTGTCTCGATCCCTCCGGCACCTCAAGTACCCGACTGCACAAGGGTATTGATGCATGGCACACTCACCTCATGCCAGGTCCCATCCAGTCCCTGTCCCGAGGCGCCGCGCTGCTGCGGCTGTTGGCCACCGGTGAGGGACGGTTCGGTCTCTCCGGCATCGCGTCCTCGCTGGGACTGCCGAAGGGAACGGTGTACGGCATCCTGCGCACCCTTCAGCAGGAGGGGCTCGTCGAGCAGGATCCGGTGTCCGGCAAGTACGGGTTGGGCGCCGAGTTGGCACGGCTGGGCGGCAGTTACCTCCAGACGCACGAGTTACGGACCCACGCCCTGGCCTGGGCCGACGACCTGGCCCGGGGTACCGGAGAGGCGGTGCACGTGGGCGTGCCGCACCGGTCGGGCGTACTGATCGTCCATCACGTCGTGCGGCCCGACAACTCCCGGCAGGTCCTGGAGACCGGCACGGTCGTGTCGTGCGAGGGCACCGCTCTGGGCGCGGTGCTGGAGGCCAACGCGCCGGAACCGTGCGGCAGTTCGGCGGAGCCCGGCAACAGCCCGGAGGCCGTGCGGGACCGCGGCTGGGCCTGCGTCCTCGACCCCGCCCGGGACGGTACGGCGTCGATAGCGGTACCGATCCGCGACAGGCGGAAGGCCGCCGTCGCGGCGGTGAGCGTCACGGGATCGGCCGACCGCGTCTGCACGGACGGCAGGGTGCGCGACGCGCTGGTCTCCGCGGTCAGGACCTGCGCCCGTTCGATCTCGCACAGCCTGGGCGACGTGGATCACCGATAGGGCGGCCGGGAACCGGGCTCACACTCCCAAGCAGGGCAGTAGTCGGTGGTGGGAAACACCCAACTCCCTTATCGCACACACGTGCTGCGCTAATCTCACGTCACACGCACCACGCGAGAGACACAGGGTTCCCATGCCAGTCGAGTTCCGCGGTCGGTCCGCATCATTGGCCTATGCGGCGGCGGGGATGGAACCGCCTCCCGTCGTCCAGTTGCGGAAGAGCGACCCCCGACAGGCGGGCCCCTACCGGTTGTTGTCGGTGCTCGGCAGTGGCGGGATGGGCCGGGTCTATCTGGGCCGCGACACCACCGGCGGCACGGGCCCGGCCGCCGTGAAGGTGATCCGGCCCGAGTACGCGGAGGACCCGCTGTTCCGCAAGCGCTTCGAGCGCGAGGTCGGCGCCCTGGACCGGATCCAAGGGGCGCACATCGTACGGCTGTTGGGCAGCGGCTGTGACGAGGACCTGGTCTGGGTCGCCACCGAGTACATACCGGGGCCCACGCTCTCCGAGCTGGTCGACGCGCGCGGGCCGGTCGACGCGGCGAGGGCCTGGCGGCTGCTGGCCGACGTGGGACGCGCGATCGAGGCGATCTGGCGCGCGGGGATCGTGCATCGCGACCTCAAGCCGTCCAACGTCATCCTGGGTGCCGACGGCGCCCGCGTCATCGACTTCGGTGTCGTCCAGGCCGGCGACGGCACCTCGATCACCGCCACGGGCCAGAACGTGGGCACTCCCGCCTACATGTCCCCGGAGCAGGTCCGCGGCCAGGAGGTGACCGCCGCCTCCGACGTCTTCTCGCTCGCCTCCACGCTCACCTACGCCGTCGCCGGGGAGGCGCCGTTCGGCGAGGGCACGGGAGTCGACGTGCTGCACCGGGTGGCGTTCGATCCGCCCCGGGAGGAAGTCCTCGACAAGGTCGCGGGCATCGACGCGGAGTTGGCCGCGTTCATCCGCACCTGCCTGGACAAGGACCCCGAGCTGCGGCCGTTACCCGAGGCGGTGTTCAGGACGGCCATCGGGCATCAGCTGTCCGCACCGGTCGGCAGCCCGCCACGAGTCTCCCCCGGGCGCAGGCCCTCCCCCGCCGAGCGACCCGCGGCCGGACCCGCCGCGGCACCCCCGGCCGCGCCTGCCGCGCCCGTCACCCCCGGGAAACACGCGAACACGCCCGGAAAACGCGGGAAGTTGATCGCAGGGTCGGTCGCCGCGGCGGCCGTCCTGGTCGCCGCCGGCATCACCGCGACGCTGCTGCTGCACCACGACGACACCGGGACGACGGCTGGTTCCGGGCCGGACACGTCCTCGGCTGCCGCTGCCGTACCGGAGAACTCGCCCTCGGCGCCGAACAGTTCGCCCAGCACGGCCACGACCGTACCCGCGGCCAAGGGCGGGGCGGCGCAGAGCCCGTCGAGTGCGTCGGTCTCCCACGACCCCGCGAAGCTCGACATCCGGAACTCCTCCTGTGCCGCCGAGCTCGCCTCGGGCGCCCACGGCGACTGTGTGAAGGCGCTCCAACTCCTCCTCGCCGGTTATGGGTTCCACATCGCGGTCGACGGCGAGTTCGGGGCGGCGACGGTCGACGCGGTGAAGGCGTTCCAGACCGAGGCCGGAACCGCCGTGAACGGCACGGTCGACGCGCAGACCAAGAAGCTGCTGTACAGCACGGCACGTGGACCGGTCCAGGCCGGTTCGGTGACCGTCACCGAGAGCGTCAACGCCGTCGGTGTCGCCCGGTGCCTCGACGCCCACGTCAGCGCCGTACAGGTGTGGGGGTGCAATGGCACGGCGCCCCAGAAGTGGGCGCTGTTCCGCGTGCCCGGGCACAACTCCCAGTATCTGGTGGTCAATCAGGGCAGCCACGACTGCCTGGACGCGGACGCCGACACGGTCGGCCAGAACTTCTCGAAGATCCGGGCCAGGAGCTGCGACGGGCTGAGCGCGCAGCGGTGGGAACTGGGCGGCGCCGGGACCCTGGTCAGCGCCCCGGACGGTTTCTGTCTGGACGCGGAGGCTTCCGAATCGGGCAAGGACGGTCAGCCGGTCCAGACCTTCGGCTGCGCGGGCAGCTCCAACCAGGTCTGGAACTGGCCCTCCTGACAGACCATCAGGAATCGTCGGGACTCATGCGTCCCCGTACGCCTCGCCGCCCAGTTCCAGCCCCGCCGTCCCCGCCGTGGCATCGGCCAGCCAGCCCCGGAAGGCGTCCACCTCGGCGTCCGGCAGGCCGATCTCGATGGTGACCTCCTCGCCGTAGCGGACGTCCCGTACCTCGCGGCCGGTGGCGCGCAGGTCGTTCTGTACCTTGCCGGCCCGCTGGTGGTCGACGGTCACCGTGGCGAGGCGGAAGCGGCGGCGGGTGATCGTGCCGAGGGTGTCGAGGGCTTCGCCGACCGAGCCGCCGTAGGCCCTGATGAGGCCGCCCGCGCCGAGCTTCACGCCGCCGTAGTAGCGGGTGACGACGGCGACGACGTACCGCATGTCGCGGCGCAGCAGCATCTGGAGCATGGGGACGCCCGCGGTGCCGCCGGGTTCGCCGTCGTCGCTCGCCTTCTGGATCGCGGCGTCGGCGCCGATGACGTAGGCGAAGCAGTTGTGGGTGGCGTCCGTGTGCTCCTTGCGGATGCGGGCGACGAAGGCCTGGGCCTCCTGTTCGGTGGCCGCCGGGGCGAGGGCGCACAGGAAGCGGGAGCGGTTGACCTCGGTCTCGTGCACGCCCGGGCGGGCCACTGTGCGGTACTCGTCCTGCATCCGGCCAGCCTAGTTCGCCGTCAACGGTCCGAGGGCCGCCCAGTAGTCGACGATGCTGTCCTCCGGACCGTTCGCGAAACGCTTCACCAGGCGCCGCACCGGCCACACGACAGACCCGTCGGGGAGACGGAGCCGGATGTTGATCTCGCCTCGCGGATCATCGTCGTCCGCTTCCCGGCGCCCGCCCAGGGCGATCCGGACCGTCTCACCCGCATAGCAGCCGAAGGCGAACAGCCGAGCCCCCAGGTCGGTGGCGAGAAGCCCGCCTTCCACTGCGGTCCCCTTGTCACTGTGTTCGCTCACCCAACTCCGGAACGGACCGTGGGTCGCCCCCGGTCCGGGTGCGGGTGACGATGTGATGGATACTCGCTCCTCGTTGCCCCGGGCACCCGGGCACGACCGTCCGATCGCAGGGGGTTCTCGGCATGACCGGCGCGCAGGTGGATCCGACGGAGAGCGCGGGGTCCGGGGGTCCCGAGTCCGCCGCGGAGCGCTGCCGGGCCTGGCTGCTGGACGGGCTGAGTGAGCAGAGCGCCCGGCATCCGGGTCCGCACGCCACCCCGGACCCGGAGCACGAGGGGCACCGGTGGTGGCGGGTCATGTGTCTGACCGGCGTCGACTACTTCTCCACGCTGGGCTATCAGCCGGGCATCGCCGCGCTCGCCGCCGGGCTGCTGTCCCCGCTTGCGACGGTCGTACTGATCGGGCTGACGCTGCTCGGGGCGTTGCCGGTCTACCGGCGGGTGGCGCACGAGTCTCCGCACGGCGAAGGGTCGATCGCCATGCTGGAGCGGCTGCTGCCGTGGTGGTCGGGGAAGATCTTCGTCCTGGTGCTGCTGGGCTTCGCGGCGACGGACTTCATGATCACGGTCACCCTGTCGGCGGCGGACGCGGCGGCGCATGTGGTGGAGAACCCGTTCGCGCCGGGCTGGCTGCACGGCGAGAACACCTGGATCACGCTGGTGCTGGTCGGCGCGCTGGGCGCGGTCTTCCTGAAGGGGTTCCGGGAGGCCATCGGGATCGCGGTGGTGCTGGTGGGCGTGTATCTCTCGCTCAACGTGGTGGTGCTCGCGGTGTCCGCCTGGGAGGTGCTGAGCCATCCGGTGAAGATCGGCGACTGGACCGACGCGATGACGGCCGCGCACTCCTCGCCGCTCGCGATGGTCGGCGTGGCGCTGCTCGTGTTCCCGAAACTCGCGCTCGGCATGTCCGGCTTCGAGACGGGTGTGGCGGTGATGCCGCAGGTGAAGGGTGATCCGACGGACACGTACGCGAAGCCGACGGGCCGTATCCGGGAGACCCGCAGGCTGCTCACCACGGCGGCCGTGATCATGTCCGGTTTCCTGCTGCTGTCCAGCCTGGCGACGACGATCCTGATCCCGCAGAGCGCGTTCAAGACGGGCGGCCCGGCGAACGGGCGCGCGCTCGCCTATCTCGCGCACGAGCATCTGGGCCAGGTCTTCGGCACGTTCTACGACGTCTCGACGATCGCGATCCTCTGGTTCGCGGGCGCCTCCGCGCTCGCCGGGCTGCTGAACCTCGTACCGCGTTATCTGCCGCGCTACGGCATGGCGCCGGAGTGGACGCGAGCCGTACGCCCCCTGGTGCTGGTCTTCATGGTGACGGCCGTCCTGATCACCCTGTGGTTCCACGCGAGCGTCGACGCGCAGAGCGGCGCATACGCCACCGGCGTCCTGGTGCTGATGCTCTCCGCGGCCTTCGCGTCCACGGTCACCGTGCACAAGCGGGGCCACCGGAAGGCGACGCTCGGGTTCGGCACGATCACCGCGGTGTTCGCGTACACGCTGGTCACGAATGTCATCGAGCGACCCGACGGCATCAAGATCGCGGGGATCTTCATCGTGCTGATCCTGGTGACGTCGTTCGGTTCGCGGGTGCACCGCGCCTTCGAACTGCGCGCCGCCCAGGTCACGTTCGACGACACGGCGGCCCGTTTCATCGACGAGGCGGCACGCAGCGGCCCGCTGCGGCTGATCGCGAACGAGCCGCAGGAGCACAGCCGTCGGGAGTACCGCGCCAAGGAGTTCAGCCAGCGCGATCACACCCACATGCCGGACCGTGGACCCGTGCTGTTCCTGGAGGTGATCGTCCGTGACTCCTCCGACTTCTCGGCGGACATCGCCGTGCAAGGTGACAAGAAGTACGGGGTACGTCGGCTCCGGGTCGAGGGTCCCACGGTGCCCAACTCGATCGCCGCGGTCCTGCTGGCCCTGCGGGACCGCACCGGCGAGGTCCCGCACGCCTATTTCGACTGGACCGAGGGCAACCCGGTCAGCCTCCTGATCCGTTTCCTGGTGTTCGGCGACGGCGAGGTCGCGCCGGTCACCCGCGAGGTACTGCGCCGCGCGGAGCCGGACCGGCACCGGCGGCCTCGCGTCCACGTCGGCTGACCGGGACTCGGACCGGGAGGTCAGGTGGTGGTGCCGGGGGCCGGGTTCCGGCCGACGAGGTAGATCCGCTCGCGGAGTTCCGTCTCGGCCCGGTCCAGGTCGGCTCTCAGGTCGAACCAGACCCGGTCCTTGCGTGTGCCGGGCTGGTCGAGTCGGACGGCGACCCAGGTGAACACACCCTGGAGGATGTCCCGGCCGCGTCCGGGGCTGGTCACGGAGAGCGCGAAGGGCAGGGCCATGCCGGCCCGGGTGACGATCATGTGCCTCTCGTCGTCCGGTGGGGTACGGCCACCGGTGAGGTAGCGCGGAACGTCGATGACCTTGATCCACTCCAGGACCGCCCCCGGGACCTGTTCTTCCAGGATCCCCGCGATGGAGTCGCGCACCGCGACGGCGGGCCGCTCACCGAGCCAGCCCAGCCAGTGCTCGGAATCCGTGAGCTTGGCGAAGTCGTCCTGGGGAGGGCCGTGGTTCGGATTCTCCACGAATTCACCGGTCAGCTTCCCGTCCTCGCCGACCCGCCAGACACCCAGGACCGCTTCCCCCGGGACGTAGCCGTTCGGGTCGCCGACGAGATCGGGATCGATCATCGCGACCGACCCGCCCGGGTTCGCGGCCGCCTCGGCGACGAGCCCGGGCGGAGGGGACTGCAGGATGCGGCGCCGCTCGGCGGACATGTCCCCCATGCAACCAGCCCTTCACTTCTTCTTGCCTCTCGGAACGGTCAGGCCCGTCAGCAGGGCCGTGCCCGGGGCGAGGTCCTGCCAGGTGCTGCCGTGCCAGGCCAGGACCGCGATCGCCGAGGTCGGGAACTTCACCCGGACCTCGTCCAGCGCGTCGTCGAGGCTGTCACCGGCGAGTTCGAGGACCAGCTCCTCCAGGCCGGGGTTGTGCCCGACGACGAGCAACGTCTCCACCTCGGGCGGCACTTGGTGAATGGCGTCGAGAAGGTCCGCTACGTCGGCCGCGTACAGCCGTGGTTCGTAGCGCACCGGCGGTGGAGTGCCCCACTCGGCGGAGGCCAACTCCCAGGTCTGGCGGGCCCGTACGGCCGTGGAGCAGAGCGCGAGGTCGGGCAGGGAGTCGGACTCGGCGAGCGCGATACCGGCCGCCGGGGCGTCCCGGCGGCCTCGTGGGGCCAAGTAACGCTGATGGTCGGGAACGCCTTCGGGCCAGGCCGACTTGGCGTGCCGCAGCACGACCAGGCGGCGCAGCGGGCGGGCCCCGGAACGGGCGCTCATGCCAACGACCCGATGTCACGGGTGAGTTCGAGCCCGAGGAGCCGGTCGGCGTAGGCGTACGTCTCGAAGCGGGCACCGTCCGGCAGGTCGGACCAGGTCTCCACGCGGCCCAACACCCCCAGGACATCAGGCACGTTGAGGTCCGTCTCCCAGGCGGTCCGCAGTTCGGCGCGCGCCTCGTCGGGGACCGGCCGCGAGGGCCGCCGCGCCCAGTCGGCGACCGACCCGCGCCAGTGCGCCAGAGTCCGCCGCGCCTCGTCGAGCGCGTCCGCGTCGAGCCGTACCGGCAGGTCCCGGGGGTGCGAGAGCAGGGCGAGGCGCAGCGCGCCCGGGTCGGAGAGGTCCGGGACGACAGCCGTGGGCGACTCGACGGGGGCTACGGCGACCAGGACTCCCCCGGTTGTCGCGGCGTCCCCGGCCGCCACGTGGAGGACCTGGGCCTCGCCGAGTCCGGAGCCGAGGTCTCCGCCGTCCTCGAAGGGCCGTATGCCCAAGGTCCTTGCGGCGGTGCGGAGTTCGGCCTGCTCGTGCTCGCCGGTGAGCAGCGCCCACACGGGGGTGCCGCCGAGTTCCAGGGCGCGTACGAGGAGGTCGGCGACGAGGAGTACGCGTAGTGCGGTGGGGTCGAGGCCCGACGCGTGCGCCTCGACCCTGGTCAGGCCACGGCGGGCGGGGGCGGCGTCGACGGACTCGCCGGTTCGGGCGTCGATGATGCGCAGCACGGCCTGAGCGTAGGCGGGCGCAGCGCCGTACGCATGCATGTTCGCTCTGTACCGGCTGAAGTGGCGCGATTCACCCGGGTCTGTCCGGGACATGGATCCGCACCCGGTCCAGGACCGCGACGGCCGCGGTCTCCCCCAACACGTCGGCCACGTGCGACAGAAAGGCACGCAGCCGCCGTTCCTCGTCCACGATGATCACGACGCACGGGCCGTGGCCGCCGAGGTGCGAGTGCCTGGAGTCGGCGGAGCCGAAGCCGGTCACGCCGTGGAAGACGCTCGCTCCGGCGAGGCCCTCGCGGTGGGCCCGGTGGACGAGTTCGGCGTAGGCCGGCCTGTGGTGCCACACCGCCGCCGCGGCGAGATGGACGGTGAGGCGTGCGGCGAGCGGGTCGGGCGCGGGCATCGGGAACCCCCTGCCGTGGGGACTGTCCCGACGGTACTGCGCCCGCGCCCGCAAGGGCCCGGCACGGGATCCGCGGATTCAGCCGGCGACGAGGTCCCGGAGTGTCCTGGCCACGGTGGCGGGTGCCTCCTCCGCCATGAAGTGGCCGCAGGTGACGGTGGTGTGCCGTAGGTCCGGTGCCCAGGCGCGCCACAGGGCCGCCGCGTCGAAGCCGAGGGCGGCGCCCCAGTCCTGCTGGAGTACGGCGACCGGCATCCGCAGCTGGTTGCCGGCGTCCTGGTCGGCCCGGTCGTGGGTGACGTCGATGCCGGCGGAGGCGCGGTAGTCGGCGACGATCGAGGGGACCGCGGCGCGGCAGGCGTCGAGGTAGGCGGTGCGGACGTCGGCGGGGATCGCCTGTGGGTCGTCGGTCCAGATGTCGAGGAAGTGGCCGAAGAAGGCGTCGGGTGCGGCGGCGATCAACTGCTCGGGCAGGCCCGGGGGTTGGGCCATCAGGTAGAGGTGGAAGCCCACGGCGGCGGTGACGCCGTGCAGCACGTCCCACATGTCCAGTGTGGGGAGCACGTCGAGGCAGGCCAGGTGAGTGATCGTCTCCGGGTGGTCGAGTCCGGCGCGGAAGGCGACCAGGGCTCCGCGATCGTGGCCCGCCAGCGCGAAGCGGTCGTGGCCCAGGGCGCGGGCGAGGGCGACGATGTCCGCGGCCATGGTGCGCTTGGCGTAGCCGGAGCCGTCGGTCTCGGCGGGCTTGTCGCTCGCGCCGTAGCCGCGCAGGTCGGGGCAGATCACGGTGTGGTCGGCCGCGAGGTCGGCGGCGACATGGCGCCACATGAGGTGGGTCTGCGGGAAGCCGTGCAGCAGCACGATCGGGCTGCCCGCACCGGAGACGGCCGCGTTCAGGGACACGCCGTCCGCGACGGGGACGCGGTGGTAGGTGAAGCCGGGGATGACAGACGGCACGGTGCGCTCTTCCTTCGTACGTGCGTGAGTGATGCCGTCGAGCCTGCCGCGCGCCGATGAGCAACGAGTGAGCGCGCTACCGTGACCTGGGGCGATGCTCCGGAAAGGGTGGTCGGCGATGGAGGTGGCGTTCGGGGTGCTGGGGCCGGTGACGGCCTGGGACGGTGCCGGGGACGTGATCGCTCTGAAGGGGCCGCGGCACCGGGCCGTGCTGGCCCGGCTGCTCGTCGCCCGGCGTCGGGTCGTCCCGGTCGGGCGGCTGGTCGAGGATCTGTGGGCGGGCCAGGAGGAGCCGCCCGTCGACGCGGTGAGCGCGGTGCGCACCTTCGTGGCCGCGCTGCGTCGCGCGCTGGAGCCGGAGCGACCGCCGCGGGCTCCGGCCCGGCTGCTGGTCACCGAGGGTCCGGGGTATGCGCTGCGCGCAGGGTCGGAGGCCGTGGACGCGTGGCGGTTCGAACGGGCGGTGACCGCCGCCGGAACCCTGCCGGACCCGCACGCACTCGCCCAGTTGGAGGAGGCGCTGAGCTGGTGGCGCGGTCCGGCCTACGCAGACTTCGGCGAGGAGAGCTGGGCCCGCGCGGAACGCTCCCGCCTCGCCGAGCTGCGGCTGCACGCCGTCGAACGCCGGGCCGAGGCCCAACTCGCCCTGGGACAGGCCGCGGAGGCGGTACCGGACCTGGACGCGCACGTGGCCGAGCACCCGTGGCGCGAGGACGCCTGGCGACTGCTGGCGCTGGCCCTCTACCGCACCGGCCGCCAGGGCGACGCGCTCGCGGTACTGCGCCGGGCACGCACCCTCCTCGTGGAACAGCTGGGGGCGGACCCGGGCCCGGCCCTGCGCCGCCTGGAGGCGGACGTCCTCGCCCACGCCCCGCATCTGGACCCCGGCCCTCTACGAGATGCGAGCGGTCCGGCCGAGCGCGTGTGGGCGCAGGCGGCCGCCGCCTACGACCGGACCGTGCCGTCCGGCGCCCGTGCGCGGCTGGAGTCGACGGTGGGCCTGCTGCGCGATCTCGCGGTGACCGGGGGCAGCGGCTTGGAGGCGGCCCGCCGGCACCGTCCGACGACGATCACGGCGGCGGCGGAACTGGGCGACACGGAGCTCACCGCCCGCGTGATCGGCGCCTACGACGTCCCCGCGATCTGGACCCGCGCCGATGACCCGCGACAGGCGGCGGACACGGTGGCCGCCGCCGAGCGTACCCTTGCCGCACTCCCGCCGGACGCCCATCTCGCCACGCGCGCCCGCCTGTTGGCCACGATCGCCCTGGAGTCACGCGGCACCCGCTCGGCATGCGGACCCCAGGCAGCCCGCCAGGCGGAGGAGATCGCCCGCCGGTTGAACGACCCCGCACTGCTGGCCTTCGCCCTCAACGGCACGTTCATGCAGACCTTCCACCGCGCAGGCCTGGCCCCGCAACGGGACGGGATCGGCGCCGAGTTGGTCGCCCTGTCCGCCCGGCACGGCATGGTCACGTACGAAGTGCTCGGACATCTCGTCCGGCTCCAGTCCCGCAGCGCGCTCGCGGACTTCACCGGAGCCGACGCTCACGCGACGGCGGCCGACCACCTGGCGGACCGTCATGAACTCCCGCTGGTAGGCGTGTTCACGACCTGGTACCGGGTCCTACGGCTCACCGCGACCGGCAACCCTCAGCCGACCGAGGCGGCAACTGCCTACCGGGACGCGGCACTTCGGCTGGACGGAGCCGGTATGCCCGGGCTGGAGGGCGGGCTGCTGCCGCTGGCCCTGTTGTGCCTGCGGCTGCGGCACGGGCGGCCCGCCCCGAGCGACGAGCACATCGACTGGGGACCGTACGAACCGTGGGCCCGGCCCCTGGTGTTGCTGGCCCGCGACCGCCCCACCGAGGCCCGGGCGGCGCTGCGTTCGCTCCCGGACCCGCCCCGCGACCTGCTGTTCGAGGCCCTGTGGTGCCTGGCCGCCCGCGCGGCATTCGCCGTTGACGACCGGGAGACGATGGAGCGCGCTCACGCCGAACTGACGCCCGCCGCGGCCGAGTTGGCCGGGGCGGGCAGTGGCCTGCTCACCCTGGGCCCGGTCGCGCGCCACCTCGACGACCTCGCCGCGGCGCTACGACACCCTCGGTGAGCCTGCGCGTCAGTCGCTCACCTGCACCACCGCGGTCGCCCCCGCCCGCACCGTCGGCGTCGCGTACGTGTAGGTCACGCCGTTGACCACCTCGGTGCGCACGCGCTGCGGAACGCCGTTGACCTTGATCTTCTTGTGGACGCCGGGGAAACGGGCTTCCCAACTGTAGGAGCCCTTGCGGGCGTTGTTCGTCAGCGTGGTCTTCGTGGCACCGTCGTGCCGCACGGTGACCGTGCCCGTGCCGATGGGGACGTCCGCCACCTGGAGCCACTTCATGCCGGACGGCAGCTGCGACTGGGTGGTCACCTTGTGGGCGGGCGCGTCCGGCGTGATGCCCATCAGGCCCTGAACGGTCTGACTGACCAGGGTGAACGACACCTCGGGGTAGTCGCCGTCGGGTCCCTGGCTGGAGTTGACGTGCTGGATCTCCCGCTCGCCGTAGATCTTCCGCATCCACTGCCAGGCGGTGTCGGCGCGGTTGTTCTTGAAGAACATGTCGGGCAGGTACGTCGTCGACTCGATGTTGGGCGAGCCGTCCGGGCCCAGCTCCTGTGCCTCGATGTAGTCGAGGTAGGCGTCGTTGCGCGGGCCGGGGTCGATGATCTGCTTCATCGGCATGAAGACGCTGTTCTCCTTGCCCCAGCCGGTGACCGGGGTGCCGGACAGGGTGTACGCGCGGACCATGTCGGCGCCGCTTCCGGTGCCGCTCCAGTCGTCGTTGAAGTACGTCTTCAGGTCGGCGGCCTTCTTGTCGTACGTCTTGGCAAGTTCGGTGTCGCCCTTGCCGCGTGCGAGGACGGCCATCGCCAGGTACGCCTGGTACTCGGAGGCGATGCCGTCCCCGGCCTCGGCCAGGCCGTCGCCGTCCTGTTCGTTGTAGCTGGCGGCGCCCGCGAAGATGCCCTGGCCCGTGCCCTCGGCGACCTTCACCTTGCCGTTGTCCTTGGCCGAGTTGTGCAGGTCGATGAACTGCTCGGTGGCGTGCCGGTAGAAGTCCCACAGCACCGGGTCGTCGACGTATCTGCGGTCGCCTGTCCACAGGTACGCCTGGGCCGCCTTCTCGACGAGTTCGAAGGTGGCCGGCACCTCGCGGACGAAATTGTCCGGGCTCTTGTAGTCGATGCTCAGGTAGGTCTTGGCGTCGAAGTTGAGGGACCACACCGGGAAGTACTTGTGCTCGGCGGTGGCCGATGCCGCGTACGAGCGGAGCATCGTCTCGTTCTCGGCGTCGAGCCCGATGAGATGGGCGCCGGCGAGCTGGTGGGTCATGTCACGGGAGTAGTAGGCGCTGCGGTTGGCGTATCCGGCCCAGTAGGTGGGCTCGTACGACGCGGTGCCGGTGCCGCCGGTCTGGTATTCGTCGACGTTGACCGGGCCTACGGTGCCAGGGAGTTGGACCCAGCTGTTGGCCTTCTTCTGGGCCCAGTCGAACATCGCGACGACCTCGGGGTCGGACGAGGTGACCTTGGGGTCGGCGGGCGCGGCGGGTGAGATCATCAGGTCGTCGGCGTTGACCCAGGCGGTGCCGGAGCCGAATTCGATCTGGAGCCGGTCGCCGGTCTTCAACGTGACGTTGCTGATGGTGTAGCGGGCGTACCCGGGGTGCTGCGGCAGGGTGATGGTCTGCACGGTCTCGCCGTTGCGCCGGACCGTGTACGTGCCGCCGGTGCCGGCGCTGCCGATCCAGGCGGAGAAGTCGTAACTGCCGTCGCGGGGCGCGACGATGGTCGTTTCCCCGCTCTTGCCGGCTCCGGCGTCGAGGTAGAGGAAGCGTTCGCCGCCGTGCCTGTTGCCGGTGCCGACGCCGGCCCCCGAGGTGAAGGTCCAGCCCGTGCCACCGTTCTCGAACCCGGGGTCCGGGATGGCGAGTTGGGGGCGGGGGGCGGCGGACGCGGTGGCCGACAGAGCGGGAGCCATCGGGGCGAGCAGGGCAACAGCGGTGAGCAGCATGAGCCTTGAGGGCTTCATCGGGTCTCCCGGTCTTCGGTCACTGCGGGATGGGGCCGCGTGGTGGCCGGAAAGCTAGCAGGGGCCGAAGTGGCGATTCAATGGTCATGCGCAAGAAACATGGAAGACATGCAGTCTCGCTGCTATGTTGCGTGGGAGGTTGGACTGAAAGTTTTCGTCCAACCATTGCAAGTCGGGGTGGAGGGAAGCGGATGAAGGTCGGCATCACCGAGGTCGCGGACCGGGCGCAGGTGAGCGAGGCCACGGTCAGCCGGGTCATCAACCGGCGCCAGGGCGTGTCCCGCAGGACCCGCGAGGCCGTCGAGCAGGCGATGGCCGACCTCGGCTACGAGCGCCAGACGCGAGGGCAACTCGTCGCGGTCGTCACCGAGTTGGTCTCCAACCCGTTCTTCGCCGATGTCGCCGAGCGCATCGAGTCCGTCCTCGCCCCGCACGGCCTGAAGACGGTCCTGTGCCCCTGCTTCCCGGGCGGAGTACAGGAGTTGGACTTCGTGACCTCCCTCGCCGACCGGGGCGTGGCCGCCGTCGTCTTCCTCTCGGCCAGCAACACGATCGAGGGCGCCGACCCGCAGGCGTACGAACTGCTGCGCTCCCGCAGGATCCCGTTCGTCGGGATCAACGGCCGGTTCGAGGGGGTGAGCGAGGCGCCGGTCTTCTCCACCGACGACCTGCTGGCCGCCGAACTCGCCGTCGACCACCTCCACCGGCTCGGGCACCGCCGTATCGGCATGGCGTCGGGCCCGGTCGGCAACCGCCCGGCCGACCTGCGTGTCAGCGGCTTCGTCAACTCGCTCGCCAGGCGTGGTGTCGAGGACGCCGAACAGTGGGTGGTCCGACAGTCCTACACCGTGGAGGGCGGCCAGTCCGCCGCGATCTCGCTGCTCGGCCGCGGCGCCACGGCGATCGTCGCCGCCAGCGACTACATGGCGCTGGGCGCGATCCGCGGCGCGCGCCGACAGGGGTACGACGTCCCGGGGGACGTGTCGGTCGTCGGCTACGACGGCTCCATGATCATGGACTTCGTCGATCCGCCGCTCACCACGGTCCGCCAGCCGGCCGACCGGCTGGCCTCGGAGGCGGGCCGCAGCGTCCTCGCCCTGGTCGGCAACCGCGATGTCCCGGTCGGGGAACTCCTCTTCGACCCCGAACTGGTGATCCGCGCGAGCACGGCATCGCCGAAGCAATCAACTCCCCCGATTCGTCCGGACCATTGACCCAGAGGTCGGATCTAAGGACACTCCAGTCGGAGATCCGACCGGGCGATCGGCGGCAACTCCCCCTATTCATCGGGTGTTTTGTGACTCATGAATGCTCCGGAGGGGCTATGTCTCGGTCTCGGTTCATATTTGTCGGGGTGGCGCTCGCGCTGCTCGTGGGCGGCGGCGGTCCTGTCGCCGCGGCGCAGAGAGCGACGCCGGTCGCGGTGGTCGACGTGGACGCGTACGGCGCCGACCCCTCGGGCCGGACGGACTCGACGCCCGCCGTCGTCGCGGCTATACGGCACGCCAAGAGCGTCGATCACGGCCGGCCGGTCAGGATCGTCTTCTCCAAGGGGACCTATCAGCTCTACCCCGAGCGGGCCGAGACGCGGGAGCTGTACGTCTCCAACACCGTTGGCGCCGACCAGCGTTACCGGGACAAGAAGATCGGGCTGCTCATCGAGGACATGCACGACGTCACCGTCGACGGCGGCGGGGCGAAGCTCGTCTACCACGGTCTGCAGACGGCGTTCGCGTCGATCCGCTCGACCAATGTGACGTTCCAGAACTTCTCGTTCGACTACGCGGCCCCCGAGGTCATCGACGCGACCGTCGCGACCGCCGGTGTCACCGACGGCGCCGACGCGCACGCCTACCGCGTCCTGAAGATCCCGGCCGGCAGCCCGTACGAGGTGAACGGCACGCACATCACCTGGCTCGGCGAGAAGAGCCCGGCCACCGGACAGCCGTACTGGTCGGGCACGGACGGACTGCAGTACACCCAGATCCACGACCCCAAGGCACAGAAGACCTGGCGCGGGGACAACCCGCTCTTCAACAACGTCTCCTCCGTCACCGATCTTGGCGACCGCCGGATCCGGATCGACTACATGACCGCGACGCAGCCGTCGGACGCCGGGCTCGTCTACCAGATGCGCCTGATCGAGCGGACGGAACCGGGCGCCTTCATCTGGCAGTCCAAGAACGTCACGATGCGCTCGATGAACGCCTACTACCTCCAATCCTTCGGTGTGGTGGGGCAGTTCAGCGAGAACATCTCCATCGACAAGGTGAACTTCGCGCCCGATCCGAAGTCCGGCCGGTCGACGGCGTCGTTCGCGGACTTCGTGCAGATGTCCGGCGTCAAGGGCAGGGTCTCCATCACCCGGAGCCTCTTCGACGGCCCGCACGACGACCCGATCAACATCCACGGCACGTATCTCGAAGTCGTAGGACAGCCGGGCCCGAACACCCTCACCCTCGCCTACGAACACCCGCAGACCGCGGGCTTCCCGCAGTTCGCGCCCGGTGACGAGGTCGAGTTCACGACGCAGCGCACGATGACTCCGGTGGCGGACCCGCATGCGAAGGTCACGGCGGTGGACGGCCCCAGCGGCATGGACCACACCAAGTCCCTCACCACCATGAACGTCACCTTCGACCGGCCGGTGCCCGCCGGGGTCGAGATCGGCGGCACGGTCGTCGAGAACATCACGGCCACCCCGTCGGTCGTCATCACCGGCAACACGTTCCGCAACGTGCCGACGCGCGGAATCCTGGTCACCACCCGCAAGCCCGTCCTGATCGCCGGCAACCGCTTCGACGCGATGTCCATGGCCAGCATCTACGTCTCCGCCGACGCCTACCAGTGGTACGAGTCCGGCCCGGTCGCCGACCTCACGATCCGCGACAACTCCTTCACGCGCCCCACCGGCCCCGTCATCTTCGTCGAGCCGACCAACCAGGTGGTCGACCCGGCGAACCCGGTGCACCACAACATCAAGGTCGAGCACAACTCCTTCGACATCAGCGACGTGACGGTCGTCAACGCCAAGAGCGTCGGCGGCTTCACCTTCACCGGCAACACGGTCCGCCGCCTCGCCGGACCGGGCGAACCGCCGTACACCTCCCCGCTGTTCGTCTTCCACGGCAGCACGGGCATCAAGATCGCCGACAACCACTACGACAAGGGCCTCAACACGTCCGTGGTCGAGGACTGAGGAACGGACTGAGGAATCACGGCACTCCGCCCACTGTTGTCGCACACAGCAGCGGGCGGACGATCCCTAAGGAGGCCGAGCGTGTACGGCGACTCAGCAACGATCCGCAAGATCCTCACCGAGCTGGGCGACACCTGGGCGATCGTGGGCCTGTCGGCGAACGAACGGCGTGCGGCACACGGCGTCGCCGACGTCCTCCAGCTCTACGGCAAGCGCATCGTGCCCGTCCATCCGAAGGCGGAGACGGTGCACGGCGAGCAGGGCTACGCCTCCCTCTCCGACATCCCCTTCGAGGTGGACGTCGTCGATGTGTTCGTCAACAGCGACCTCGCCGGAGCGGTCGCCGACGAGGCGGTCGCCAAGGGCGCGAAGGCCGTCTGGTTCCAGCTCGGCGTGATCGACGAGACCGCGTACGAGCGGACCCGGGCGGCGGGCCTGGAGATGGTGATGGACCGCTGCCCGGCGATCGAGATCCCGAGGCTCGGCCGCAGCTCCGGCTGACAGGGTAAGAAATCTGTGAACATGCCAAAGAAGCCCTAGAAGTCGAGTCAAATTTCAGGCAACAGACTTCTGTAAATATTCATTCATTCCTAGCCTGAGGCCTCTTGCCCGTTAAGCATGCGTGCTGACTTCGAGAGGCCCCTTGACATGGTGAGTGTTGACGAACTCGTCCCGGAGGCCTCCAAGGATCCGAGCGGGTTGCGGCGGGACGTCGGCCTGATCGGGCTGACATGGGCATCGGTCGGTTCGATCATCGGCTCCGGATGGCTGTACGGCGCGCACGACGCCGCCATCCAGGCCGGTCCCTCGGCGATCATCTCGTGGGTGATCGGTGCGGTCGCGATCGTACTGCTGGCCCTGGTGCACGCCGAGCTCGGCGGCATGTTCCCGGTGGCGGGCGGTACGGCCCGCTACCCGCACTACGCGTTCGGCGGACTGGCCGGCATGTCGTTCGGCTGGTTCTCCTGGCTCCAGGCCGCGACCGTGGCGCCGATCGAGGTCGAGGCCATGATCGGCTACGCCGGTCACTGGTCGTGGGCCAAGCACTTCCAGCACCACGACAAGACCCTGACGACCAGCGGTCTGCTGGTGGCGGTCGTGCTCATGGCGGTCTTCGTCGGTGTGAACTTCTTCGGTGTACGGGTGCTGGCGCACACCAACAGCGCCGCGACCTGGTGGAAGATCGCCGTTCCGCTGGGCGCGATCTTCGTCGTCGCCGTGGGCAACTTCCACCCGGCCAACTTCCACTCGGAGAGCTTCGCGCCGTTCGGCGCCAAGGGCGTGCTCACCGCGATCAGCACCAGCGGCATCATCTTCGCGCTGCTCGGCTTCGAGCAGGCCATCCAGCTGGCGGGCGAGAGCCGCAACCCCAAGCGGGACCTGCCGCGCGCCACGCTCGGCTCGGTCGCGATCGGTGCCGTCATCTACGTCCTGCTCCAGGTGGTGTTCATCGCCGCACTGCCGCACGCCGCCTTCGCGAACGGCTGGGCCCACCTCGCGTTCAAGGGCGACAGCGGCCCGTGGGCCGGCCTCGCGACCGTGGTGGGCCTCGGCTGGCTGGCCGTGGTCCTCTACGTCGACGCGATCATCTCCCCCGGCGGCACCGGCCTGATCTACACCACGGCCACCTCGCGGGTCTCCTACGGCCTGGCGAAGAACGGTTACGCCCCCAAGATCTTCGCGAAGACCGACAAGCGCGGTGTGCCGTGGTTCGGCCTCATCATGTCCTTCGTGACCGGCGTGATCTGCTTCCTGCCGTTCCCCAGCTGGCACAAGCTGGTGGGTTTCATCACCTCGGCGAGCGTGCTGATGTACGCGGGCGCCCCGCTGGCCTACGGCGTCTTCGCCGACAAGCTGCCGCGCCTGGAGCGCCCGTACCGGCTGCCGGCCGGCAAGGTGATCTCCCCGCTGTCGTTCGTGGTCGCCAACCTGATCATCTACTGGGCCGGCTGGGACACCCTGTGGCGGCTCGGCATCGCCATCATCCTCGGCTACCTGCTGCTCGGCTCCTACGCCTGGTACGCCACGGCCGGCGGGCGGCCCGACGCACCCCGGCTGGACTTCCGCGCCGCGCAGTGGCTGCCGGTCTACCTGCTGGGCATGGGCGTGATCTCCTGGCAGGGCGGCTTCGGCGGCCAGGGCAACATCCCGCTGTGGTGGGACATCCTGCTCATCGCCGTCTTCTCGATCGGCATCTACTACTGGGCCAGGGCGACGTCGTCCACGGTCGAGGACATCGAGCGCAGCATCGACGAGGTCGTGGTCACGGACGCGCCCGCGCACTGACCCGAACCGTCCCCAGCGAAATCCGAACCGGCCGCCGTCCAGGTGGCCGGTTTTCGGTTGTCCGGACACCGTCATAATGGCCGGGTGACCTTCACCTCCCCCCACCCCAACTCCGCGTCCCCACAACGCTTTCCGGTTGTCGTCGTGGGCGCCGGTCCCGCCGGGCTCACCGTCGGCAACATCCTGCGCGCGGCCGGGATCGACTGCCTGGTGCTGGAGACCGAGACCAGGGAGTTCATCGAGCGGCGGCCCCGGGCCGGCGTCATCGAGGAGTGGGCCGTGCGCGGGCTGGAGCAACGGGGGCTCGCCGAGAACCTGTTGGCGCGTGCGCAGCGGCACACCGAGTGCGAGTTCCGCTTCGGCGGGCAGCGGCACCGGCTGCCGTACACCGATCTGACGGGGCATCACCACTTCGTCTATCCGCAGCCGTTGCTGGTGACCGACCTGGTGCGGGAGTACGCGGACGTGCGGGGCGGCGAGATCCGTTTCGGCGTCCAGGACGTCGAGCTGCACGACCTCGACACCGACCGCCCGGCGGTGTCGTACACCGACCCGGAGACCGGTCAACGGCAGCTCGTGCACTGCGACTTCGTGGCGGGCTGCGACGGCGCGCGCGGGGTGACCCGGGCCGCGCTGCCGCCGGAGCGGGCCCGTGTCGCGCGGCACGACTACGGCATCGGCTGGCTCGCGCTGCTGGCCGAGGCGCCGCCGTCCTCGGACTGCGTGCTGTTCGGCGTCCATCCGCGCGGGTTCGCCGGGCACATGGCGCGCAGTCCCGAAGTCACCCGCTACTACCTGGAGTGCCCGCCCGGCGACGACCCCGACAACTGGTCGCACGACCGCGTCTGGTCCGAGCTCCAGCACCGGCTCGCCGCGACCGGCGCCCCGCCGCTCACCGAGGGCCGGCTGATCGAGAAACGCGTGCTCGACATGCACAACTACGTGGTCGAACCGATGGTTTTCGGCCGCCTCTTCCTCGCGGGCGACGCAGCCCATCTCACCGCGCCGATCGCCGCGAAGGGCATGAACCTCGCCCTGCACGACGCGTTCCTGCTCGGCGACGCACTCGTCGCGTATGCCACGAAGGGCGACTCCGCGGGCCTGGGCGGCTATTCGGAGGCCTGTCTGGGCCGCGTGTGGGAGTACCAGGAGTTCTCCCAGTGGCTCTCCGAGGTGTACCACGGCGCCTCGTCCGGCGACCCGTACCGCGCGGGCACCACCCTCGCCCGGCTGCGCCGCGTCTTCGCGTCCCCTTCCGCCGGGCTCGCGTTCGCGGAGTCGTACCTGGGCAAGGACCCCGCCTGCTGACGAACCGTCAGGCGTGCGGCGGGCGGTCGGTGAGCCGGTGGTCCGCCACGTTCAACGCCTCGTCGACCAGCCGTCGTAGATGACCGTCGCTCAGTGAGTAGATCACCCGACGGCCCTCCTTGCGCGTGGTCACCAGTCCCGCGAGGCGCAGCCTCGCCAGGTGCTGGCTGACGGCCGGGCGGGCCGCTTCGCACGCCTCCGTGAGCGTGCTGACGTCGGACTCCCCTGCCGTCAGCGCGTGCAGGAGAGTCAGCCGCGTGCGGTCGCCGAGGAGCGCGAGGAGTTCGGCGGCCAGCGCGAACTGCTCCTCGCCGGGGGTACGCGGGTGCGCATCATGCGCAGTTGATAGGTGCATGCGTGCGCTCATACGCACATAATGGCCCTGTGGGCGCCGTACGTCCACCCACGCACCGGAAGGGGACCAACGTGAGCGGCCAGCACCACCACGAGCACGAGCACGCACACCCGCACGACGACCACGGACACGACCACCCGCATCCCCATGACCACTCCCCCAAGGGAATCCGTCGCCGCCTCGGCCACCTCCTCACCCCCCACTCCCACGAGACCGCCGACAAGCTCGACTCCGCGCTGGAGTCCTCGGCCCGTGGCATGCGCGCGCTCTGGGTTTCGCTCGCGGTGCTGGGTGCGACGGCGCTGGTGCAGGCGGTCGTGGTGGTCATGTCCGGGTCTGTGGCGCTGCTCGGCGACACGGTGCACAACGCGGCGGACGCGCTGACCGCCGTACCGCTCGGCATCGCGTTCGTACTCGGCCGCCGGGCCGCCACCCGCCGTTTCACGTACGGCTACGGGCGCGCCGAGGATCTGGCCGGTATCGCGATCGTGCTGACGATCGCCGCGTCCGCGGCCTTCGCGGCCTGGGCCGCGGTGGACCGGCTGCTCGATCCGCGTCCCATGTCACACGTCCCGGTGGTCGCCGTCGCGGCGCTCGTCGGGTTCGTGGGCAACGAGTGGGTGGCCCGCTACCGGATGCGGGTCGGCCGGGAGATCGGGTCGGCCGCGTTGGTCGCCGACGGACTGCACGCCCGTACGGACGGGTTCACCTCGCTGGCCGTGCTCGTCGGGGCCGGTGGTTCGGCGCTGGGCTGGCAACTCGCCGATCCGATAGTGGGGTTGGCGATCACGGCAGCGATCGTGCTGGTGCTGCGGGACGCGGCGCGCGAGGTGTTCCGGCGCGTGATGGACGCCGTCGATCCGGCCCTGGTGGACCGGGCCGAGCACGCCTTGCGGAAGGTCGAAGGGGTGCGCGGGGTGGGCGAGTTGAGGCTCCGCTGGATCGGGCACCGGCTGCGCGCCGAGGTGGCGGTGGTCGTGGACGGGGAGGCGACGGTACGGCAGGCCCACGCCATCGCCGTGGCGGCCGAACACGCGCTGCTGCACACGGTGCCGCGGCTCACCGCTGCCCTGGTGCACGCCGACCCGGCGCCGGTGCCGGGCGAGGCGGACCCGCATGGGGAGTTGGCCCACCACAGCATGACCTGAGTTCGAGAAGTCGGGTCAGGCGACGCCCAGTCCCTCCAGTACCACCGCGCCCGGAAGCTCGGCGAACGCCTTGCCGGGGACGAGGAGTTTGCCGCGTCGGCGTCCGCTGCCGACCAGGACGTACGGCAGGTCGACGACGGCGGAGTCCACCAACACCGGCCAGTCGTCGGGGAGTCCGACGGGGGTGATGCCGCCGTACTCCATGCCGCTCTCGCCGGTCGCCGTGTCCATCGACGCGAACGAGGCCTTGCGGGCGCCGAGTTGGCGGCGGACCACGCCGTTCACGTCGACGCGGGTGGTGGACAGGACCACGCAGGCGGCGAGCATGGTCTCGCCGCCGCGCTTTCCGGCCACCACCACGCAGTTCGCTGACTGGTCCAGGAGTTCACGGCCGTAGTGCTCGACGAAGGTGGCGGTGTCGGCCCACTCCGGGTCGGTGTCGACGTAGACGATCTGCTCGGCGGGGACGCTGCCGCGCCAGGCGCGCACGGCGTCGGCGACCGGGCGGGTCAGTTCGTCGAGGCAGTCCGGGGCGGGGGTGGCGTGGTCGAAGTGTCCGATCGGTGCGCGCATGACGGCACGCTAACAGTCGTACGGCGGCTGCTCACGGGGTGTCTCCGCGGACGGGCGGGACCGACACCGTCATCATCATCTCCATCGGCACCTCGCCCCGATTCCCGTACGTGTGCGGGGTGTTGGCCTCGAAGGTGGCGCTCGCCCCGGCCGGGACGAGGTGGTCCTCGCCGTCCACGGTGAGGGTCAGCTCGCCGGTGGTGACATGGACCAGTTCGACCGTGCCGGTGGGATGCGGCTCGGAGGGGCTGCTCTCCCCCGGCATCAGCCGCCAGTCCCACAGCTCCAGCGGTCCGGGCGCCTCGGTGCCGGCGAGGAGGCGGTTGTAGCTGCCGGCGTCGGTGTGCCAGAGCCGCACGGCGCGCTCGGCGGGGACGACTCGGACCTTCGGCCCCTGCTCGTAGTCGAGCAGGGTGGTGACGCTGACGCCGAGGGCGTCGCCGATCTTGACGACCGTGCCGATGCTGGGATTCGTGCGGGCCTGCTCGATCTGGATGAGCATGCCCCGGCTGACGGCGGCCCGGGCGGCGAGCACGTCCAGGGTGAAGCCACGCACCGAGCGCCAGTGCTTGACGTTGCGCGCCAGGGACTGGGTCAGCAGGTCGAGGTCCGACACATTCCGTCCAATACCTTCAGGCCAATATTCTGAATGACAGAGTGCAATGCAGTGAACTACGGTGTGGTGCACCCGATCGTTCACCGAACTGTACTGCGAGGCGACCCGTGACAGCATTCTTCGCCCTGGCCACCAGCCTCCTGTGGGGGTTGGCCGACTTCGGCGGCGGTCTGCTGACCCGACGATCCCCTGCGCTGACGGTGGTCGTGGTGTCCCAGGGGATCGCGGCGGCCGTGCTCGGCGCGGTCGTGGTGGCCACCGGCGGCTGGAGCGAGGCCGGCCCGCGGCTGTGGTTCGCGTTCGCGGCGGGACTGGTGGGACCGGTCGCCCTCCTCTCCTTCTACAAGGCGCTCGCGCTGGGCCCGATGGGCGTCGTCTCGCCGCTCGCGACACTGAGCGTGGCCGTCCCGGTCGGCGTGGGGCTCTTCCTCGGGGAGCGGCCCGGGCTGATGCAGGTGGCGGGGATCGCGGTCGCCGTCACCGGGGTCGTCCTGGCCGGCGGCCCGCAGCTGCGCGGTGCGCCCGTGCAACGGCGGGCGATCCTGCTGACGTTGATCGCGGCGCTCGGCTTCGGCACGGTGTTCGCGCTGATCGCGGAGGCGTCCACCAGCGTCACCGGCCTCTTCCTCGCACTGTTCGTGCAGCGCGTGACGAACGTGGCCACGGGCGGTGCCGCGCTCTACGTCTCCGTGCGGCGGGGCGGGGCCGCGGTCCCGGAGGGCGGGTTCCGCTGGGGTTCGCTGCCGGCGCTGGCCTTCGTGGGGCTGGCCGATGTGGCGGCCAACGGGACGTACTCGGTCGCCGCGCAGCATGGGCCGGTGACCGTGGCGGCAGTGCTCGCGTCGCTGTATCCGGTGGTGACCTCGCTGGCCGCGCGCGGGTTCCTGAGTGAGCGCTTGCGCATGGTTCAGGCCGCGGGAGCGGGACTTGCGCTGGTGGGGACCTTGCTGCTGGCGACGGGGTGAGGGGTCAGGCTTCGGCGTCCAGCTCGGCGAGGTGGGCGATCGTGCTCTCGTCCAGCTCGGCGAGCCGCGCCGCGCCCGCACCGTCCAGGCCCGCGAGCGCCCGCAGCTGATCCGGTGTCACATCCGCGGGGATCGGCACCGGTGCGGGAGTGCGCAGCGGCGGCTGCCAGCCCTCCGTCTGCGTCCAGCGCCGTACGACCCGTGCGGGCGCCCCCGCCACCACGGCATGGTCGGGCACCGCGCCGCGGACCACGGCACCGGCCGCCACCACCACGTTCCGGCCGATCCGCGCGCCCGGCAGGATCACCGCGCCGGTGCCGATCCAGCAGCCCGAGCCGATCTCGACGGGTTCCATGCGCGGCCACTGCTTGCCGATGGGCTGGTGCGGATCGTCGTAGGAATGGTTCGTGGACGTGACGTAGACGTACGGCCCGAAGTAGCAGTCGCTGCCGATGGTGACCGTCGTGTCGGCGATCACGTGGCTGCCGCGGCCGAGGACGACGCCGTCGCCGAGGCGCAGGATGGGGTCGGGGCCGAGGTCGAGGTCGGGCATCAGGCCGGCGGTGAGGGTGACCTGTTCGCCGACGATGCAGTGGGCGCCGAGATGGATCCAGGGCTCGCCGAAGACCGTGCCCAGCGGGAAGGCGAGTCTGGTACCTGTTCCCATCGCGCCGAAGCGGAACCGTCCCGGGTGTGCGGCGGTGACGGAGCCCGTGCGCTGCACCCAGGCCCAGCCCGCGTGGACGGCGCGCTGCGCGAGGTGGCGCCGCCATTCTGAGAACGTGTTCTTGCGCTTGGGCACCCGGCCACGGTACTCAGCGAGAGCCGGGGCCATGAGGTCCGGCCGCTGTGATCTTCGCCCTACCCGATGACGTACGGTGCGGGTGTCTCCGACGGTTGGGAGGGTCTTATGACGCACAGGGCGTTGATCGTGGGTATTGGTGGCAGGGAGCCGGAGGTCGATGAGTCGGCATTCGTGGCTCCTACGGCGTCTGTGATCGGGGACGTCTCGTTGGGGGCGGGGGCGAGTGTCTGGTACGGGGCCGTGTTGCGGGGTGACGTCGAGCGGATCTCGGTGGGGGCGAGCAGCAATATTCAGGACAACTGCACGCTGCACGCCGATCCGGGGTTTCCGGTCAGTGTCGGGGAGCGGGTTTCCGTCGGGCACAACGCCGTTGTGCATGGGGCGACCGTTGAGGACGACTGCCTGATCGGGATGGGGGCTACGGTGCTCAACGGGGCGGTGATCGGGGCGGGTTCGCTGGTTGCGGCTCAGGCGTTGGTGCCGCAGGGGATGGTTGTGCCGCCGGGATCGCTGGTCGCGGGTGTGCCTGCGAAGGTGCGGCGGGAGCTGAGCGGTGAGGAGCGGGAGGGGTTGACCCTTAACGGCACCATGTATGCGGAGTTGGCCAAGGCGCATCGCGGGGTGCATGAGTAGGTCGTTTGGCGGGTGCGGGTCGGATGTGGCTGGTCGCGCCGTTCCCCGCGCCCCTTTGGGGCGCCTTACTCGGCGGCGTTTACCGGTTCGGGCTCGTTTTTCTTGGCTGTCATCTTTTGCGCCTTTCGGCGCACGATCAGCATTGAGGCGAGGCCGACCAGGACCGCTGCCGCCAGGCCGAAGTACGAGAAGCGCTTGAGCCAGTCCTCGGCGACGATTCCCACGTAGTAGACGACCGCTGTGGTGCCGCCCGCCCAGATGACTCCGCCGAGGACGTTGGCGATCAGGAACTTCCAGTACGGCATGCGGAGTACGCCCGCGAGGGGGCCGGCGAAGATGCGGAGCAGGGCGATGAAGCGGCCGAAGAAGACGGCCCACATGCCCCATTTTTCGAAGGACCGCTCGGCGGTGGCGACATGGCCCTCGCTGAAGTGTCTGGGGAACTTGTTCGCGAGCCAGGCGAGCAGGGGGCGTCCGCCCTTGCGGCCGATCGCGTAGCCGATGGAGTCGCCGATGACGGCACCGAGGCTGGCGCAGGCACCGAGGACGATCGGGTTGATGTCCGAGTGCTGGGAGGAGAGCAGTGCCGCCGAGACCAGGACGATCTCGCCCGGCAGCGGAATACCCAGGCTCTCCACCCCGATGACGAGTGCCACCAGGGCGTAGACGGCCACCGCGGGCACCGTGTCGAGCCATTCCTGGACGTGCAACGCCGGTCCTCCCGAGTTCGCGTACTGCCGTGCGCCGCAAAAAAGGGCCCACTCCGGGAAGGGTACCGCCCGGCATCACGCGCCGACGCCCCGCGCGACGACCGCATCGGGACCGCTCCGTTACGTGCCGGACGGGCCGAAAGCGCATGGACTGCCGGAGATTCACTTAAGGTAGCCTTGCCTAAGTTGGCCGGTTTCCGGAGGGTGGCTGGTGGGAGCAGGGGAACTGTCGGGACGGGACGTCCTGACGCGCTCGGTCAGGGGACAGATACGGCGCGTCGCTCTCGGCTCGGCGCTCGGAAGCGTGCACCAACTGGGGGAAGCCCTGGTGCCGGTGCTCATCGGTGTCGTGATCGACCAGGCCGTCGCCGGGCAGGACGCCGGACGTCTGGCCTTGTGGCTCGGCGTGCTGGCCGTCATGTACGTGACTCTCTCGTGGAGTTTCCGGCTGGGCGCCAAGGCCGGTGAACGTGGTGCCGAAGAGGCCGCGCACACACTGCGGTTGGCGATCGTGAGCCGGGTGCTCGACGCCCGTGGCGGTGCCGAGGAGGGACGGCTGCCCGGTGAGCTGGCCAACGTCGCCACAGAGGACGCCAAACGGGTCGGCGCGGTCAACATGGCGCTCATGGCGGGCATTTGGGCCGTCGCAGGCGTCGTCGTGAGCGCCGTGGCACTGCTGCTGACGTCCGTGACGCTCGGGCTGATCGTGCTGCTGGGCACGCCCGTGCTGCTGTGGCTGGGGCATCTGCTGAGCAAGCCGCTGGAGCGTCGCAGCGAGGCCGAGCAGGACAAGGCCGCTCATGCGTCGGGCGTGGCCGCAGACCTGGTGGCCGGGCTGCGCGTGCTGAAGGGGCTCGGTGCGCAGCAGGCCGCCGTCGAGCGGTATCGCCGGAGGAGTCGCATCTCCCTTGCCGCCACGCTGCGTTCGGCTCGTGCCGAGTCCTGGCAGACCGGGCTCGTGCTGGCCCTGACGGGTGGGTTCATCGCGCTGATCGCCCTCGTCGGCGGCCGGCTGGCACTCAACGGGACTCTCACTCTGGGCCAGTTGGTGTCGGCGGTGGGGCTCGCGCTGTTCCTGCTGGGGCCGTTGGAGACGTTCGCGTGGGTCAACGCCGAGCTGGCGCAGGGCCGTGCCTCGGCCGCGCGGGTCGCGGAGGTGCTCGCCACCGGGCCCGCCGTCGTGGACGGCGACGACCCGGTCGCCGAGCCCGTGCGCGGGGAACTCCGCTTGCGCGGCGTACGGCTCGACGGCCTCGACGGCCTCGATCTCGACCTGCCCGCCGGGCAGTTGACCGGCATCGCGGTGACCGACCCTGCTGGTGCCGAGGCCCTGTTGCGCTGCCTGGGCCGGGAGACGGACCCCGAGTCGGGTTCGGTGGAACTGGACGGCGTACCGCTGACCCGGCTGGATCCGACGGGACTTCGGGCGGCGGTGCTGGTCGCCGCGCACGACGCGGCCCTGTTCGACGGCTCGTTGGCGGCGAACGTGATTCCGGAGGACGACGCGGAGGACGACGAGGAGGACGACTCCGGGCGCGGTCCTGCGGACGGCACGGCGGACCTGGAGCCCGACCTCCGTACCGAGCGCGCCATGGCCGCCGCCCGCGCCGACGAGGTGGCCCACTCCCTGCCGTACGGCGCCGCCACCGGTGTCGGCGAGGGCGGCCGGTCCCTGTCGGGCGGGCAGCGTCAACGCGTCCTGCTGGCAAGGGCGTTGCGCGCGGGTCCGCCCGTCCTGGTCGTGCACGATCCGACGACGGCTGTCGACACGGTGACCGAGGCCCGCATCGCGGAGGGCCTGCGTGAGTTCCGGCGGGGCCGCACCACGGTCGTGGTGACCAACAGCCCCGCGCTCCTCGCCGTCACCGACCGCGTGATCCTCCTCGACGGCGGCCGGGTCGGCGCCGAGGGCACCCACGCGGAACTCGTACGGACCGACGCGACCTACCGGACGGCGGTGCTGGCATGACGACGGAAGCCGAGGGGACAGGGGCAGGGCGGGTGGACGCCGAGCGCGCTCTCCTCCCCACCGCCACCGCCGCCCGCACCCGCGCCGCGGTCCGTGAACTGCTACGCCCTCAGCGGGGGTTGGCCGCCGCTGGGTTCGGGCTGATGGTGGTCGCCACCGCGATCGGGCTGCTCACCCAGCCGCTGCTGGGACACATCGTCGACGTGGTCACCGAGCACCGCTCCGCCGACGCGCTCACCCTGCCGGTGGTCGCCCTGGCCGGCGTCGCCGTGGTCCAGGGCGTGACGACCGCGCTCGGCATGTCACTCGTGTCCCGGCTCGGCGAGACCGCGCTCGCCCGGCTGCGCGAACTGTTCGTGGAACGTGCCCTGTCGCTGCCGCTGGACCGGGTCGAGAAGGCCGGCTCCGGGGATCTCAACTCCCGTGTCACACGCGACGTTTCGCGGGTCGCCGACGCGGTGCGTGGCGCGCTGCCCGAACTGGCGCGGTCCGCGCTGTCGATCGTATTGACACTGGGCGCCCTCGCCCTGCTGGACTGGCGGTTCCTGCTCGCGGCCCTCATCGCGGTGCCCGTGCAGGCGCACACCGCCCGCTGGTACGTGCGCAACGCCGTGCCGCTGTACGCCAAGGAGCGCATCGCCACCGGGACACAGCAGCAGCAGCTCCTGGACACCATCGGCGGCGCCCGGACCGTGCGGGCGTACCGGCTGCAGAAGGGCCACACCCGGCGGGTCACCGAGCGCTCCCGCTCGGCGGTCGAACTGACCATGAGCGGCGTGCAGTTGATGCTCCGCTTCTACAGTCGGCTGCACATCGCCGAGTACCTGGGGCTGTCCGCCGTCCTGGCCACCGGGTTCCTGCTGGTGCGCGACGGTTCCGCCTCGGTCGGCACGGCCACCGCCGCCGCGCTCTACTTCCACACTCTCTTCGGCCCGGTCAACACCGCGCTGGTGCTCCTCGACGACGCCCAGTCGGCAACTGCCGGACTGGCACGGCTCGTTGGGGTGGTGGACGAACCCGCGCCCGTGGTCGCCGACCGTACGACCGCCGGCGGACCCCCGTCCGTGACACTGACCGGTGTCTCCCACGCGTATGTCCCGGGCCGCCCGGTGCTGCACGACGTCGACCTGGAGATCCGGCCCAAGGAGCGGGTCGCGCTGGTCGGTACGACCGGTGCGGGCAAGACGACCCTGGCCAAGCTGGTCGCGGGGCTGCACCGCCCGCAGTCGGGCCGGATCGACGTCGGTGGCCAGGAGCCGGACGAGGCAGGGCAGTTGGTCGGGCTCGTCACGCAGGAGGTCCATGTCTTCGCCGGGCCGCTCGCCGACGATCTGCGGCTGGCCCGCCCGGACGCGCATGTCGAGGAACTGCGCGAGGCGCTCGCCACGGTGGGCGCGCTCGGCTGGGCCGAGGCGTTGCCGGAGGGCCTGGACACGGTCGTCGGTGACGGTGGTCACCGGCTGACCGCGGACCGTGCGCAGCAACTCGCCCTGGCCCGGCTGTTGTTGGCCGACCCGCCGGTCGTCGTCCTCGACGAGGCGACGGCGGAGGCGGGGAGTTCGGGTGCCCGGCAGCTCGACGAGGCCGCCGAACAGGCCCTGCGCGGCCGGACGGCACTGGTCGTGGCGCACCGGCTCAGCCAGGCCGCCTCCGCGGACCGGGTGGTCGTCCTGAGCGACGGCCGGGTCGTGGAGAACGGCACGCACGACGAACTCCTCGCCGCCCAGGGCCCGTACGCGACCCTGTGGCACGCCTGGTCCGACAGCCGTTCCGCCGGGGCCACCCCCGACGCCCACTAGACCTGTCACCCCCCGCCGACCCCATCGCGACGAACAGAAGGATCATCCGATGCCCCGCGTCACCAGAGCCTCCCGGCTGTCCGGCCTGCTCGCCTCCGTACTCCTGCTGGCCGTCACGGCGGTCGGCTGCGGTTCCTCCAACACCGGCTCCGATGCGTCCAGTTCGGATACGGCGGGGTCGGATGCGAAGGCCTCCGCGGACGCCTTCCCCGTGACGATCGCCCACAAGTTCGGCAGTACGACGATCAAGTCCGAGCCCAAGCGCATCGTCACCGTCGGTCTCACCGACCAGGACGCCGTCCTCGCCCTGGGCAAGGTGCCGGTCGGTACGACCGAGTGGCTCGGCGGCTACAAGGGTGCCATCGGCCCTTGGGCCACAGACAAGTTGGGCAGTGCGGCGGCGCCGACCGTCCTCAAGGACACCGGCACCGGCCCGCAGGTGGAGAAGATCGCCGCCCTGAAGCCGGATCTGATCCTCGCCGTGTACTCGGGCCTGACCAAGGCGCAGTACCAGAGCCTGTCGCAGTTCGCGCCGGTCGTCGCCCAGCCGAAGGCCTACAACGACTACGGCGTGCCGTGGCAGCAGCAGACCGAGGAGATAGGCAAGGCGCTCGGCAAGGCCGACGAGGCCAAGACCCTGGTGTCGGGCGTCGAGGCCAAGTTCGCGGCGGCCAAGAAGGCCAACCCCGCCTTCGCCGGTGCCTCGGCCGTCATGGCGACACCGTACGAGGGCGTGTTCGTCTACGGCAGCCAGGACCCGCGCTCCCGGCTCCTGTCCGACCTGGGCTTCTCGCTCCCCAAGGACCTCGACAAGGTCATCGGGGACACGTTCGGCGCCAATATCAGCAAGGAGCGCTACGACCTGCTCGACCAGAAGGTCGCCGTGTGGATCGTGCCGGACACCACCACGGCCGTCACCAAGCTGCACAGCGACAAGATCTACGGCGACCTGAACGTGGTGAAGCAGGGCCGCGAGGTCTTCATCAAGGAGACCAGTGACTACGGCAACGCCGTATCCCTGTCTACGGTGTTGAGCATCCCCTACGTCCTGGACCGCATGGTGCCGCAGCTCGCGGCGGCGGTGGACGGCAAGACGTCGACGAAGGTGGAACAGCCGGCGTCCTGACCCACGGATATGTGAAAGGGGGGCGGGTCCATGGTAGTTCGGACCCGCCCCCCTTTTTTTCGTGTGCTCAGGCCCCGTCGACCAGGCTCTTCGGCCTCATGTCCGTCCAGTTGGTCTCGATGTGGTCGAGGCACTCCTGCCGTGCGGCCGGTCCGTAGGCGACCGTCCAGCCCGCCGGTACGTCCACGAAGTCGGGCCAGAGGCTGTGCTGGCCCTCGTCGTTGACTAGGACGGAGTAGACGCCTTCGGGGTTCTCGAACGGGTTGCTCATGTCGGGGGTTCCTTGCCTCTCTGATGCGGACGGGTGAGTAAGTGGGGTGCGGTCAGGGCTTGTTCAGGGCTTGTTCAGTACGGCCGCTCGTCGTACGACCGCCTCCAGCGCGCGGAACCAGGTGCGGGCCAGGTCCTGCACCTGCTCCTCGGTGAGGAGTTCGGCCGCGTACGCCCAGTGCGCGCTGAGTTCCGGGCCCTCGGGGCGGTTCTCGGTGATGGCGTTGAGGGTCAGGGCGTGCGACATCGGCTGACCGGGGTCGGCGTCGAGGTCGGCGGCGTCGTCCTCGGCGGCGTAGGACCAGTCGGCTGCCTCCGGGCGGTCGAAGCGACCCATGTAGTTGAACTCGATCTGCGGCTCGCCGAGTTGGGCGAGTCGCGGACCCGTCTCGGCGTTGAGGTGGCGCAGCAGGCCGTGTCCGATCCCGGCCGTGGGCAGGGCGGTGAGGTGGGCGCGGACCCGGGCCACGGCCGCGTCGAGCGCGGGGCCGCCCGCGAAGACGTCCGCCGGGTCGGCCGCACCCGGGTCGAGTCGTACGGGCACGACGCTGGTGAACCAGCCGACCGTACGCGACAGGTCGGCGTCGCCCGCGAGTTGCTCCTCGCGGCCGTGCCCCTCCAGGTCGACCAGGACGGGCCCGCCGGGTTGTTCCGCGCCCGGCGTCCGGGTCCGCCAGTCCCCCACCGCCAGTGCGAACGCGGTGAGCAGGACGTCGTTGACGGTGGCGCCGAAGGCAGCCGGGGCCCGGCTCAACAGGGGGCCGGTGACATCGGCGGGCAGGGTCAGGGAGAGGTAGCGGGTGGTGGCGACGGTGTCCCGGGCCGGGTCGAGCGGCCGGGCCAGCGGGAGTTCGGCGCCCTCGGCGAGGGCGGAGGTCCACCACGGCAGCTCGTCCTCGGCGGCGGGGTCGGTGGCGCGGGTCCCGAGGAGCTTGGCCCAGCGGGCGAACGACAGCTCCACGGGGGCGAGTTCGGCCGTACGGCCGCCCCTGACCGCGGCCCAGGCGGTGGCCAGGTCGGGCAGCAGGACGCGCCAGGAGACGCCGTCGATCACCAAGTGGTGGACGAGGATCAGCAGCCGGCCGGGCTGTCCGGGTCCGGCGTCGAACCAGACCGCGCGCACCATCGCCCCGGCGTCCGGGTCGAGCCCGGCCCGGGCCGTCTCGGCGTGGCGGGAGACGGCAGCGCGCAGTTCGTCGGTGTCCGCCCCGCGCACGTCGGCGCGGGTGAGCCAGGTGCTGACGTCGGTGTCCTGTGCGGCCGGCACCCGCAGCAACCACTCGGGCTCGCGGACTAGTTGGGCCCGCAGCATGTCGTGCCGGTCGGCGAGTGCCTTGAGTACGGTCAGCAGTCCGGGTTCGGTGAGGTCGGCCGGGGTCTGGACCAGGGCCGCCTGGTGGTAGGCAGCGATGGGGCCGCCGCGTTCCAGCAGGGCGCGCATGATCGGGGTGAGCGGGACGGTGCCAGTGCCGTCGTCGTGGACGGCGTGCCGTTCGGCGGTGCCGAGGGGGACGGCAACGGCCGCGAGGGCGGCCACAGTTCGGTGCTGGAAGACCTGCCGAGGCGTGACCCGCAGCCCACCGGCGCGCGCCCGGGCGACGAGTTGCATGGCCACGATGCTGTCACCGCCGAAGGTGAAGAAGTCGTCGTCGGTGCCGACGGCCTCGACGGGCAGCCCGAGAGCGTCCGCGAACAGGTCACGCAGGCTGCGCTCGGTGTCGTTCTCGGGGACCCGGCCGCCGCCCTGCGCGGTGAAGTCCGGTGCAGGCAGGGCGGATCGGTCGAGCTTGCCATTGGACATCAGCGGCAGCCTGTCGAGGACGACCACGGCCGCCGGGACCATGTAGTCGGGCAGCGCGGCGGCGGCGTGGGCGCGGAGAGCGGCCCCGTCCGCCTCGTCGGCGACCACGTAGGCGATCAACCGCCGTACACCGGGCCGGTGTTCGCGGGCCACGACGACGGTGTGCGCGACGGCCGGGTGGGTGTCCAACGCGGCCTCGATCTCGGCGAGTTCGATGCGGTAGCCGCGGATCTTCACCTGGTCGTCGGTGCGGCCGGCGAACTCCAGCAGGCCGTCCTCGGTCCAGCGGGCCAGGTCGCCGGTCCGGTACATGCGCTCACCGGGACGGTTGGCGTACGGGTCGGCGACGAAGCGTTCGGCGGTGAGTGCGGGGCGGTCGAGGTAACCCCGGGCCAGGCCGGGGCCGGACAGGTACAACTCGCCGGTGACACCGGGCGGGACGGGGCGCAGGGCGGTGTCGAGGACGTACGCGCGCGACTCGTGGACGGGCCGTCCGACGACCGGGGTTGCGCTGTCGCGGACCCGGCCGACGAGCGCGTCGACGGTGGCCTCGGTCGGGCCGTACAGGTTGAACGACTCGGTGTCCCGCAGTGCGGCCAGCCGTGTCCACAGCGATTCGGGTACGGCCTCGCCGCCGAAGCCGACCACAGCGAGGGGGCAGTCGCCCTCGGCGCCGATCAGCCCGCTGTCCGCCATCTGCGCGAGCAGTGACGGGGTGACCTCGATGAAGTCGATGCCCCGGTCGCGGATGAAGGCGGCGAGGAGTTCGGGGTCGCGCCGGGTCTCGTCGTCCGCGATGTGCAGGGCGTGCCCGTCCAGCAGCCACAACTGCGGCTGCCAGGAGGCGTCGAAGGAGAACGACCAGGCGTGGCCGACGCGCAGGCGCCTCAGTCCGGTGCGCTGCCTGGCGACCTCGTGCAGGTCGTGGCGGTGGCTGTGGAAGAGGTTGGCGATGCCTCGCTGGGTGACGACGACGCCCTTGGGGCGGCCGGTGGAGCCGGAGGTGTAGATGACGTAGGCGGGGTGGTCAGGGTCGGGCGCGACGGGTTCCGCCTGCGGCAGTCCGTCGATCGGGGCGTCAACTCGCAGGACCGGTACGTCGGTTGCGGGCAGCGCGGCGGCCGTGTCGCCCGTGGCCAGGATCAGCACGGGGCGGGCGTCGTCGAGCATGCCTGTGAGGCGGGACTCGGGGAGGTCGGGGTCGAGGGGCAGATAGGCGGCGCCCGCCTTCATCACGGCGAGGATCGCGGCGATGTGGTCGGCGGTGCGGGGCAGCGCGAGGGCCACGATCCGCTCGGGTCCGGCGCCGTGTCCGGCGAGGGTGCGCGCCAACTGGTCGACGCGAGCGTCGAGTTCGGCGAACGTCCACGTCGTACGGCCGTCGGTGACGGCGACCGCGTCGGGGCCGGCGGCGGCCTGCGCAGCGAACAACGCCGGTACGGTGCCGAGTCGTTCGGTCTCCGGCTCGGGCAGCGTCGTGTCGTTCCAGCTCTCCAGGACCGTGTGCCGCTCGGCGGGGCCGAGCAGGTCGAGGCGGCCGACGGGACGGTCGGGGTCGGCCGCCATGCCGGTGAGGAGGGTGGCGAGCGCGTCCGTGATCCGTCGTACGACGGCCGGTGTGAAGAGGTCGGGCCTGAACTCGGCGGTGAGCCGCAGCCGTTCGGCGGGCTCGACCGCCCACGCGAACGGGTAGTGGGTGGAGTCCTCGTGATCGCGGACGGTGACGCGCGGCCCGTCGCCCTCCCCTTCCGTCTCGGCGACGGGGTACGACTCGAACACCACGAGTGTGTCGAAGAGTTCGCCGAGTCCGGCGGCCCGCTGGATGTCGGCGAGGCCGAGGTGCTGGTGGGCGATGAGCCGGGACTGCTCGTCCTGGAGCCGGTCGAGGAGTGCGGCCGTGCTCTCCTCCGGGCGGACCCGCACCCGTACAGGGATGGTGTTGATGAACAGGCCGATCATCAGCTCGGCCCCGGCCAGTTCGGGCGAACGGCCGGCGACGGTGGCGCCGAACACCACGTCGTCCCGGCCGGTGAGCCGACCGAGCAGCACGCCCCAGGCTGCCTGGACAAGGGTGTTGACGGTGACGCCCTGTCGGCGCGCGAACGCCTCCAGCTCCGCCGTACGGTCCGGGTCCAACTCCACGGCGTGGGTGGACGGCACGACGGCCGTGCGGTCGGGGTCGACGGGCGCGAGGCGCGTCGGCTCGGCCAGCCCGCCGAGGGCCTCGGCCCACGCGGCGGTGGAGACGTCCGGGTCCTGGGCGGCCAGCAACCGCAGGTGCTCGCGGTACGGGGCGGACGCGGCCGAGGTGCGGCCCTCGTAGCGTGCCCACAGTTCGGCGGTGAGCAGGGGCAGCGACCAGCCGTCCAGCAGGAGGTGCTGGTGCGAGAGCACGAGCCGGTGCCGGTCCGGGCCGAGCCGGGCAAGCAACAGCCTGAGCAGCGGCGGCCGTTCGGGGTCGAAGCGGCGCCGCTCCTGGACGAGGAGCCGCTCCCACTCCTCGGGGTCGTCGGCCAGATCGAGCTGTCGCCAGGGCAGTACGGCCGTGCGCGGTACGACGGCGACGGGCCGCCCGGAGGACAGGTGCCGGAAGCCGCTGCGCAGGTTCTCGTGCGCGTCGAGCACGGCCTGTGCGGCGGTGTGCAGTCGGTCGGGGTCGAGCGGGCCGTCGAGGTCGTAGGACACCTGGACGGTGTACACGTCCGGGCCGTCGTCGCCCGAGTCGAGGGCGGCGTGGAAGAGCAGGCCGGCCTGGAGCGGGGAGACGGGCAGGATCTCGGTTCCGGCGGGCAGGGCGGCGAGTTCGGTGCGCTCGTCGGGGGTGAGGTCGATGACGACGGTGTCGTCGTTCCGCTCGGCGGTGATCGTGGTGGTCACTCCGGCGAGGCCGGCTGCCGACTTGTGCCGGAACACGTCACGCGGGCTGAACGTGAGCCCGGCGGCGCGGGCCCGGGCGACCAGTTGCATCGCGACGATGCTGTCCCCGCCGAGGGAGAAGAAGTCGTCCTCCACACCGACCCGTTCGAGACCGAGGACGTCCGCGACGAGCGCGCAGAGGGTCTCCTCCAGCGGTGTGCGCGGCCGGGTGTCGGTGACCTCGGCAGCGAAGTCGGGCGCGGGCAGGGCGCGGCGGTCCAGCTTGCCGTTGGGGGTGAGCGGGAGGGCGTCGAGGGTGACGACGGCCGACGGGACCATGTGATCGGGCAGCAACCGGACGGTGTGGGACCGGAGTTCGGCGGAATCCGCTGTCTCGCCGCTCGGGACGACGTACGCGACGAGGCGCTCGTCCCGCAGGACGACGGTGGCGTGCGCAACGCTCGCGTGGGCGGCCAACACGCTCTCGATCTCACCGAGTTCGATGCGGAAGCCGCGCAGCTTGACCTGGTCGTCGGCGCGGCCGAGGTACTCCAGTTCGCCGCCCCGGGTCCAGCGGGCCAGGTCGCCGGTGCGGTACATACGGGCGCCGGGCTCGGTGCCGTACGGGTCGGCGACGAAGCGTTCGGCGGTCAGGCCGGTGCGGCCCAGGTAGCCGCGCGCCAACTGGACGCCCGCCAGATACAGTTCGCCGGCCACACCGGGCGGTACGGGGCGGAGTCCGGCGTCGAGGACATAGGTGCGGGTGTTCCACACCGGGCGGCCGATCGGCACGGTGGCCGGGTCGGCGGGGACCTCGCGGGCGGTGACGTCGACGGATGCCTCAGTCGGGCCGTAGAGGTTGTGCAGGCGGCTGCCCGGGAGGGCCTGATGGAAGCGGGCCGCCAGTGAGGCGGACAACGCCTCGCCGCTGCACATGACTTGGAGCAGGTCGGTGCAGCGGGCGGCGGCGGGCTCGTCGAGGAAGGCGCGCAGCATCGACGGCACGAAGTGGGCCGTGGTGATGTGCTGACGCTGGATCAGCTCGGCGAGGTAGAACGGGTCCTGGTGGCCCTCGGGGCGTGCCACGACAAGCGTGGCGCCGGTGATGAGCGGCCAGAAGAACTCCCACACCGACACGTCGAAGCCGGCCGGCGTCTTCTGCAGGACCCGGTCGTCGGCGTCAAGACGGTACGCGTCCTGCATCCACAACAGGCGGTTGGTGATGCCCTGATGGGGGACGGTGACGCCCTTGGGGCGGCCGGTGGAGCCTGAGGTGTAGATGACGTAGGCGGGGTGGCGGGGGTCGTGGGAAGTGGGCAGCGGCGCGTACGCCGGGTGGTCGGACGTACCGTCCGCGTCCACTGCGAGCGTGGGTACGTCGGTGTCCGGGAGGGTGACGCCCTCGGCGGTGACCAGGCAGACCGGGCGCGCGTCGGCGAGCGTGTAGGCGAGCCGTTCGGCCGGGTAGCCGGTGTCGAGGGGCAGGTAGGCGGCGCCCGCGCGATGGACGGCGAGCAAGGACACCACCAGGGCGAGCGACCGCGGCAGCGCTACGGCTACGACGGCCTCGGCCCGTGCCCCGTGCGCGGCGAGCGTGTGGGCCAACCGCTCTACGCGCAGGTCGAGTTCGGCGTAGGTCAGGGCGGTGTCCTCGAAGACGACCGCGGTGGCATGGGGGGTGCGGGAGACCTGGGCGCGGAACAGTTCCGGGAGGGTGAGGTCGGGGACGGTCCGGGCGGTGTCGTTCCAGTCGGTGAGGACGAGGGCGCGTTCGTCGTCGCGCAGGACGTCGAGTGCGCCGATGTGTCGGTCGGGGTCGGTGGCGACCTGAGCGAGCAGCAACTCAAGCCGCTGGGCGAGGAGTTCGGCGGTCGACTCGTCGAAGAGGTCGGCGCTGTACTCGATCCAGCACCGCATGCCGTCCTCGCCCTGCTCGACGAAGTCGAAGCTGAGGTCGAACTTGGCGCCCTGCTGGCCGAGTTCCTCGCGGCGGGCGGTGAGGCCGGGCAGGGCGGGCGTGGCACCGGCGTCGTCGAGGTGCACGACCATCACCTGGAACAGGGGGTGCCGGGCCAGCGAGCGGGCCGGGTTGACAGCCTCCACCAGGCGCTCGAAGGGCAGGTCCTGGTGCTCGTAGGCGGCCAGGTCGGTGGCGCGGACGCGGGCGAGCAGGTCGGCGAACGTGGGGTCGCCGGACAGGTCGGTGCGCAGGACAAGGGTGTTGACGAAGAACCCGACCAGGTCTTCGAGGTGCTCGTCGGCCCGCCCGGAGATCGGTGCGCCGAGCGGGATGTCGTCGCCGACGCCGAGCCGGTGCAGCAGGGCGGCGACGGCGGCCTGGGTGACCATGAACATACTGACGCCCTGACGGCGGGCCAACGCACGCAGGGCGCCGGTCCGTTCGGCGTCGAGCGTCACGCCGACCGCACCGCCCCGGTGACTGCTCTCCAGCGGCCGGGGCCGGTCGACGGGCAGTGCCAGTTCGTCCGGCAGGCCCGCCAAGGTGTCCTGCCAGTAGGCGAGTTGGCGGGACTGGCGGCTGTCCGAGGCGTCGGGGTCGCCGAGCGCCTCGCGGTGCCAGAGGGCGTAGTCGGCGTACTGCACGGGCAGCGGCGCCCACGCGGGCACGTGTCCGTCGCGGCGGGCGTCGTAGGCGGTGGCCAGGTCCCGCCACAGGGGGCCGTCGGACCACTGGTCCCCGGCGATGTGGTGCAGCACCAGCAGCAGGACGTGCTCGTCCTCACTCACCTCGAACAGGTGCGCACGCAACGGGAGTTCACGGTCGATCTCGAAGCCTCGCGCGGCGGCCTCGGCGAGCCGGTCGGGCAGTTCGGTCTCTGTGACGTGGCTGTGGTGGAGAGACACGGAGGCTTCGTCCAGCACGACCTGACGAGGGCGGCCGTCCCGTTCGGGGAAGACCGTGCGCAGGCTTTCGTGCCGTACGGCGACGTCGTCCAACGCGGCGGCCAGCGCGGCCCGGTCGAGCCTCCCGGTGAGCCGCCAGGCGGCCGGGATGTTGTACGTGGCTCCCGGTCCCTCGATGCGGTGCAGCAGCCACAGTCGCTGCTGGGCGTAGGACAGCGAGAGTTCGTCGGGCCGTTCGGCGGGGACGAGGGCGGGCAGTCCGCCGGCCCGGTCGTCGAGGCGGGCCGCGAGCAGTGCCGGGGTGGACGCCTCGAAGACGGTACGGACGGTGAGGTCGGCGCCGAGCACCGTGCGGACGCGGCTCACCAGGCGCATGGCGAGCAGGGAATGGCCGCCGAGGGTGAAGAAGTCGTCGTCGGCGCCGACGCGTTCGAGACCGAGGACGTCACCGAAGAGTCCGGCGAGGATCTCCTCGCGCGGGCTGCGGGGTGCGGTGCCCGCGTCCGTACCGGTGACGGCCGTGAAGTCGGGGGCGGGCAGGGCGGCGCGGTCGAGCTTGCCGTTGGGGGTCAGGGGCAGCGCGTCGAGGGTGACGAAGGCAGCGGGGACCATGTGGGCGGGAAGGGCGGCGGCGGTGTGGGCGCGCAGGGGCGTCACGTCCACCGATCCACTGCCGTCCCCGGCCGGGACCACGTACGCCACCAGGCGCTGCTCCCGGACCACGACGACGGCGTGGGCGACGGACGGGTGCGCGGTCAACACGCCCTCGATCTCGCCAGGTTCGACGCGGAAGCCGCGCACCTTCACCTGGTCGTCGGTGCGTCCCAGGTACTCGATCGTGCCGTCGGCGTTCCAGCGGGCCAGGTCTCCGGTGCGGTACATACGGGTGCCCGGCGCACCGTACGGGTCGGCGACGAACCGCTCGGCGGTCAGGCCCGGCCGGTCGAGGTAGCCGCGCGCGAGCTGGACGCCCGCGAGGTACAGCTCGCCCGGGACACCGGGCGCGACCGGGCGCAGTGCGGCGTCGAGGACGTAGGTGCGGGTGTTCCACACCGGGCGGCCGATCGGCACGCTCGTCGCGTCCGGTCCGATCTCCACGGCCGTCACGTCGACCGAGGCCTCCGTCGGGCCGTAGAGGTTGTGCAACTCGGCGGTGTTCAGGACCTCTTGGAAGCGGTGGGTGAGGGTGACGGGCAGCGCCTCGCCGCTGCACATGACCCGGCGCAGACCGGTGCAGTCGGCTGCGGCCGGTTCCTCCAGGAAGAGTTGGAGCATGGAGGGCACGAAGTGGACGGTGGTGACGTCCTGTTCGCGGATCAGCCGGGACAGGTAGACCGGGTCGCGGTGGCCTTCGGGCCGGGCTACGACCAGGGTGGCCCCGGTGATGAGGGGCCAGAAGAACTCCCACACCGACACGTCGAAGCTGGACGGCGTCTTCTGCAGCACCCGGTCGGCGGCCGTCAGGCCGTACGCGTCCTGCATCCACAGCAGCCGGTTGACGATGCCCTCGTGCGGGACGACGACACCCTTGGGGCGACCGGTGGAACCGGAGGTGTAGATGACGTACGCGGGGTGCAACGGATCGTAGGTCGTGGGGAGTTCACCCTCGGGACCCGTCGGCAGCGCATCGCGGATGACGTACACCGGGCGGGCGTCCTCGACCATGAGGGCGAGGCGTTCCTCCGGGTAGTCGGGGTCGAGCGGGAGGTAGGCGGCTCCGGCACGGTGGACGGCGAGCAGGGCGACGACGAGTTCGAGTGAGCGCGGGAGGGCCACGGCCACGGTCTGCTCGGGGCCTGCGCCGAGCGAGGCCAACACCCGTGCGGTTCGCTCCACTTGGGCGTCCAGCTCCGCGTACGTCAGCTGCTGTCCCTCGAAGACGAGGGCCGTGGCGTCGGGGGTGCGGGTCGCCTGGGCGCGGAAGAGTTCCGGGAGGGTGGCGGCCGGGACGGGGTGTTCGGTGGCGTTCCACTCCCCCAGGACCAGGGCGCGTTCGGTGTCCTCCAGGAGGTCGAAGTCCCTTACCGAGCGGTCGGGTTCGGCCGCCGCGTGGTCCAGGAGGCGGGCCATGCGGCCGGCGATGCGCTCGGCGGTCGATTCGTCGAAGAGGTCGGTCGCGTACTCCAGGAGCAGGACGACACGGTCGTGGCCGGTCTCGTCGACGAAGGTGAAGTGCAGGTCGAACTTGGCCATGCCGGTGTCCATGTCGAACCACTCGGTCGTGAGGCCCAGCACGTCCGGGTCGCCGTCGGGGCGGTGGTGGTAGCCGAGCATGACCTGGAAGAGCGGGTTGCGACCGGCCACGCGGGGCGGGTTGAGTTCCTCCACGACGCGGTCGAACGGAAGGTCCTGGTACTCGAAGGCGGCGAGAGACGACTCCCTTACGCGGCCCAGGAGTTCACGGAAGGTCAGCTCGTCGCCGGACACGTCGGTGCGCAGCACCAGGGTGTTCACGAAGAAGCCCACCAGGTCCGCGAGCGCCTCGTCGGTGCGGCCCGCGATGGGGGCGCCGAGGGGGATGTCGTCGCCCGCGCCGAGCCGGTGCAGCAGCGCGGCGGTGGCCGCCTGGAACAGCATGAACATGCTGGTGCCGGTGGCTCCCGAGAGGTCGCGCAGGGCGTGGCCGGTGGCGGCGGGCAGCTCCAGGCGGACCTTGCCGCCGTGGCCGGTCGGTTCGGCGGGGCGCGGTCGGTCGGTGGGCAGGGCGAGTTCGTCGGGCAGACCGTGCAACACGTCGGCCCAGTGGGCGAGTTGGGCGTCGCCGGCGCGAGCGAGCAGGTCGTCCTGCCAGAGGGTGTAGTCGGCGTACTGCACCGGCAGCGGCGCCCACTCGGGCGCCCGCCCCTCGCGGCGGGCCGCGTAGGCGATGTCGAGATCGGCGAGGAAGGGGCGGTCGGACCACTCGTCGGTGGTGATGTGGTGCAGGACGACGGCCACGACGTGCTCGTCCGGGCCGAGCCTGAACACCTCGCAGCGCAGCGGGAGTTCGGTGGTCAGGTCGAAAGGGCGGCGCTGGGCGGACTCGATCAGCGCGGGCAGATCGGGCTCGGTGCAGTCGACGACCGTGGCGACGGGGTGGGCGTCGGCGGCCGGAATGATCCGCTGATACGGCTCGCCCTCGTGCGTCGGGAACACCGTCCGCAGCGCCTCGTGGCGTCCGGCGACGTCCCGCAGAGCGGCGGCCAGGGCCTCGGTGTCGAGGGTGCCGCGCAGCCGGAAGACCAGCGGGAAGTTGTAGGCGACGCCGCTGCCGGTGATCTGCTCGACGAGCAACAGCCGTCGCTGGGCGGCCGACAGCGGGACGCGGGCGGGCCGGTCGGCGACCGGGGTCACTGCCGGGCGGGCCGGGCTCGCCTGGTCGGCGCGGCCCGCGAGCAGTGCCGGGGTGGGTGCCTCGAAGAGGTCACGGATGGCGAGTTCGGCGCCCAGTTCCGTGCGGGCGCGGCTGACCAGGCGGGTCGCGAGCAGTGAATGTCCGCCCAGGTCGAAGAAGTTGTCCTCGGCGCCGACTTCCGGCAGGCCCAACACCTCGGCGAACAGGCGGCAGAGCACCTCTTCCTGCGGGGTGCGCGGGCCGCGTCCGCCGCCGAGGGCGACGGCGGGTTCGGCGTCGGGCAGGGCGCGGACGTCGAGCTTGCCATTGGCGTTCATGGGCAGACCGTCGACAGTGACGAAGGCCGACGGGACCATGTAGTCGGGCAGTTCGCGACCCAGGTCCTCACGGAGCCGGCGTACCAGCGCGCTCGCCTCACGGGCGGCGGTGGGGTCGTTGGCGTAGGGGTGAGTACCGCCGCCGGGCCGGAACAGGCCGCCGGTGACGCGTAGTTCAGAGGACTTCAGGAATACGGCGTCGTAGGTCCCCGTCTCCCCCGACCAGGCCGTCAGCACGCGGTATCCGGCCGCCGTGCCGAGTTCGTGCAGGTGCTCGGGGTCGACGCCCGTCTCGGTCGTACGGCCGTCGGGGATGCCGGTGAAGCGGAGCGCCTCGGGGCGTTCGCCGCGCGGGCGTTCGGCGGTGGCGCCGGTCGCGGACCAGTTGCCGTCCAGGAGTTGGCCGATGGCCTCGGCCGACGACCAGTCGCCGCGCAGGAGTTCCCCGACGGTGTTGCCGGTGGCCCAGTCGACGGACGGGGCGTTGTCCAGGCGTACGTCCGGTTCGTCGGCGTAGAGGACTATGTCGTAGCGGTGGCGGCTCAGCTCGTTGTGGTGGTGGGCGCGCTTGGTGCGCAGGTCGACGCCGTAGCCGAGGGTGGTGAAGTAGTCGGGGTCTACCAGGAGTTCCTTCTCCAGGCGCAGACCGCGTTCCACCGCGCGCTCCAGGTCCGCTTCGGCGGTGCCGCGGGCGCGCTGGATCTCGGTGTGGAACGTGCCGGCGAGGCGCAGGTTGCGGACGTCGCCGACGAACAGGGCGCCGCCGGGCGCGAGCAGTTCCATCGCGCCGTGCAGGACGGCGGTCAGGTGGTCGATGCTCGGGAAGTACTGGATGACGGAGTTGATGATGATCGTGTCGAAGTAGGCGAAGGGCAGGCCGCTCAGGTCCTCGGCCGGGCTGCAGCGCAGTTCGACCTTGGCGGCGAGTGCGGGGTCGCGCCGCACCTCTTCGCCGATCTTCCGGATGACGGGGGCGGCGAAGTCGGTCGCCCAGTACGCCTCGGCGTCCGGGGCGAGCCGGGACAGCAACAGGCCGGAGCCGACGCCGATTTCGAGGATGCGGCGGGGCTTGAGGGCGCCGATGCGGGTGAGGGTGGCCTCGCGCCACTCGTGCATCTCCTCGAAGGGGATGGGCGTTCCGTCGTAGGAGCTGTCCCAGCCGTCGTACTGCTCGGTGAAGACGGCGGTGCCGATCTCCTCGTACTCGTCGGAGTAGATCTCCTGCCACTCCCCCACCTGCGCGGCCTCGGCGGCGGTGCGTTCGGCCGAGTCGGCGTCGGAGGGGACGACGTAGCCGACGAGGCGTTCGTCGCGGACGACGACGGCGGCCTGGGCGACCAACGGGTGGCGGCTGAGGGCGGTTTCGATCTCGCCGGGTTCGATGCGGTAGCCGCGGATCTTGACCTGGTCGTCGGTGCGGCCGAGGAAGTCGAGGTTGCCGTCGGGGTTGCGGCGGACCAGGTCGCCGGTGCGGTACATGCGCTCGCCGGGTTCGCCGAACGGGTCGGCGACGAAGCGTTCGGCGGTCAGCGCGGGGCGGTCCAAGTAGCCGCGGGCCAGGCCGATTCCGGCGATGTACAGCTCGCCGGGGACACCGTCGGGCACCGGGCGCAGCCAGGCGTCGAGGAGGTGGGCGCGGGTGCCGCGGATGGGCTTGCCGACGGTCGGGGTGTCGCTGTCGAGGGTGCCGCCGCCGAGGGTGTTGATGGTGTATTCGGTCGGCCCGTACAGGTTGTAGCCGTACGTTCCCTCGGTGTCGCGCAGTGCCGTCCACACCGTCTCGGGGACGGCCTCGCCGCCGAGCAGTACCAGCGGCGGGACGTGACCTTCCAACAGGCCCTGTTCGATGAGGAGTCGGGCGTAGGTGGGGGTGACGTTGACGACGTCGACGCGGTGGCGTTCGCAGTAGGCGACCAGTGCCTCGGCGTCACGCCTCAACTCCTCGTCGCAGACGTGCACTTCGTGGCCCTCGACGAGCCACAGCAGCTCCTCCCACGACATGTCGAAGGCGAAGGACACGGTGTGCGCGATGCGCAGCCGCCGCCCGTCGGCCGAGGCGATGGCGGGCTCGAAGATCTCCTTCTGGTGGTTCAACTGCATGTTCGTCAGACCCCGGTAGGGGGTGACGACGCCCTTGGGGCGGCCGGTGGAACCGGAGGTGTAGATGACGTAGGCGGGGTGTTCGAGGCTGAAGCGGAGGCGGACCGGAGCGGCCGACTGACCTGCCAACTCCCCCTTGATCTCCAGGTCGTCGAGCAGGACACGGGTCATCTCGCCGTCAAGCGTGGCGGATACGGCCGTGGTGCTGAGCAGGAGCAGCGGGCGGGCGTCGGCCAGCATCAGGGACAGCCGGTCGGCCGGGTGGTCCAACTCCAGGGGCAGGTAAGCCGCTCCGGTGCGCAGGACCGCGAAGAGCGCGACCACCATGTCGAGGGAGCGCGGCAGGGCGAGGGCGACGACCTTCTCCGGACCCGCGCCCCGGTCGAGCAGCAGCCGAGCCATCCGGTTGACGGCCGCGTCGAGTTCGGCGTACGTCATGCTGCGCTCGCCGAAGACGAGGGCCCGTTCGTCCGGGGTGCGTTCGGCCTGTGCGGCCAGCAGGTCGGCGATGGTGTCCTCGGGGTCGGGGACACGGCTCGCCGCCGACTCCCGTCGTAGCGCCTCGTGTTCGGCGGGCAGGAGCGGATCGAGGGAGCCGACCGGTGCCGTGAGGTCGACGGTGAGGCGGTCGACGAGCAGGGCGAAGCGGTCAAGGAGGGCCTGGGCGCGGTCAGTTGGGACGAGGTCGGGGCGGTGGGTGAGGGTGACGTCGATCTCGCGGCCCGGGGTGATGACGAGGTTGGCCGGGTAGTGAGTAGCGTCGACGTTGGCGACGGCCGTGGCGCCGTGCCTGGTCTTCAGGTCCGCCAGTCGCTCCTCGGTGTCGTTGTTGCGCAGCACGAACAGCGTGTCGAAGAGCTTGCGGTGCCCGGTCTCGGCCTGGAGCACGCCGAGGCTCAAGTGCTCGTACGGCATGAGGTCGAGGCGTTCGCCCTGGATGCGGCGGAGCAGGTCGAGGACCGGTTCGGCGGGGTCGAGGGCGATGCGGGTCGGGACGGTGTTGAGGAACAGACCGATGATGTTGCCGACGTCCGGGACCTCGCTGGGGCGACCGGCGACCGTCGTGCCGAACACGACGTCGGCGCGGCCTGTCGCGGAGGCGAGGGTGAGTCCCCAGGCCGCGTTGAGGATCGTGTTGAGGGTCAGACCGTGCGCCGGAGCCAACTCGCGCAGTCGGTCGCCGAGTTCGGCGGACAGGCGGATGTCGAGCTGGTCGGGGATGACCGGTTCGAGGCCGTCGGTGGCGGTGGGCGCGAGCAGCGTCGGCTCGTCGAGACCGGCGAGTGCGGTGCGCCAGGCGGCCGTGGCGACGGAGTCGTCCTGCTCCTCCAGCCAGGTCAGGTAGTCGCGGTAACTGCCGGGCTCGGGGAGGGCGTTGGCGTCACCGCCCGTCTCGTAGAGCGCGAACAGCTCGTCGAGGAACAGCCAGGCCGACCAGCCGTCCCAGAGGATCAGGTGGCGGCCGATGACGAGCCGGTCGCCGCGTTCCGCGCCGAGGCGCAACAGGAGCAACCGGAAGAGCGGGGGTGCGGAGAGGTCGAAGCGGCGGTTGCGTTCGGCGTCCGTCAACTCCCGGAGCAGTACGTCCTGTTCGGCGGCAGGGAGGAGGGAGAGGTCGACCTCTTCGAGGGGGACCTCCGGGTCCTCGACGATGAACTGCACCGGCCGGTCGAGACCATCGCTGGTGAAGCCCGCGCGCAGGCCCGGGTTGCGGTCGAGGAGCGTGCGGACGGCAGCGCGCAGACGGGTGGCGTCGAGGCGGGTCGCGAAGTCGAAGGTCTCGTGGACGGTGTAGACGTCCAACGCGCCCTCGTCGTACGCCGAGTGGAAGAACAGGCCCTCTTGGAGGGGGGCCAGCGGCCATACGTCGGCGACCTCCGCCGGGGCGGCGACGGCGCGGACGCGGGCGTGTTCGGCGGGGGTGAGGGTGAACGCCTCAATGGGGGCTACGAGGTTGACCGTTGTGGTGCCGGCTGCCGCCGCGAGGGCGGCCGGTGTGCGGTGGGTGAACACATCGCGCGGGCTGAGGTCCAGGCCGGCCGCGCGGGCCCGGCTGGCGACGCCGATGGAGCTGATGCTGTCGCCGCCGAGACGGAAGAAGTCGTCGTCGGGGCCCGCGTCCTCGACACCGAGGACGGCCGCGAAGATCTCGGTGAGCTGCAGCTCCAACGGCCCTGCGGGTGCCCGGCGTTCGGCACGCTCGGACTCGGGGGCGGGCAGCGCGGCCTGGTCGAGCTTGCCGCTCGGGGTGAGCGGGAGGTCGGTCAGGACGACGTACGCCTCCGGGACCAGGGGCGCGGGCAGCGCGTCCGCGAGGGCGGCACGCAGCTCGGCGGGGTCCACGGTGGCTCCGGCGACCGGGACGGCGTAGGCGACGAGTCGCTGCTCGCGGATGACGACCGCTCCCCGGGCCACGGCCGGGAGGCGGGTCAACTCGGCCTCGATCTCGCCGAGTTCGACGCGGTTGCCGCGCAGCTTGACCTGGCGGTCGGTGCGGCCGAGGTAGTCGATCGTGCCGTCGGGGCGGCGGCGTACCAGGTCGCCGGTGCGGTACATACGGGCGCCGGGCTCGGTGGCGTACGGGTCGGCGACGAAGCGGTCGGCGGTGAGCGCGGGGCGCCGGTGGTAGCCGCGGGCCAGCTGGACGCCAGTCAGGTACAGCTCGCCGGGCACTCCGTCGGGGACCGGCCGCAGGTATGCGTCGAGGACGCGCAGGCCGGTGTTCCACACGGGTCGGCCGATGGGCACGGTGGTGTCGGACGCGCCGTCGTAGGCGTGGTACGTGACGTCGACGGCGGCCTCGGTGGGTCCGTAGAGGTTGTGCAACGGGACGCCGGTCAGCTCGCGCCAGCGGTTCGCGGCGGAACCGGACAGGGCCTCGCCGCTGCTGAACACGCGGCGCAGGCCGCCCGCCCACGCGGGGTCGGCGGTGACCTCGTCGGAGGCGAGGAACGCCTCCAGCATCGACGGCACGAAGTGCATCGTCGTGACGCCCTCGGACCGGATCAGGCGGGCCAGATAGGCGGGGTCACGGTGTCCGTCGGGGGCGGCGAGGACGACGGCAGCGCCCTCGCACAGCGCCCAGAAGAACTCCCAGACGCTGACGTCGAAACTGGACGGCGTCTTCTGCAACACCCGGTCGTCGGCGCCGAGTTCGTACTCGCCCTGCATCCAGGCCAGCCGGTTGCCGATGGCGCGGTGGGTGACGACGACGCCCTTGGGGCGGCCGGTGGAACCGGAGGTGTAGATGAGGTAGGCGGGGTCGTCGGGGCGGGCGGGGTCGGGAGTTCCGCCGAACAGAGCCTCGTCGCCCTCCGCGTCCACGCGCAGCACGTCCAGGCCTTCGACCGACGGCAGCCGGTGCGCGTCGTGTTCGGTCGTGACGACCGTCGTCGCCCCCGAGTCGGCCAGCATGTACGCGAGTCGCTCGGCCGGGTAATCCAGGTCCAGGGGCAGATACGCGGCCCCCGACTTCAGGACACCCAGCAGCGCCACCATCAGCTCCGCCGAGCGGGGTACGGCGACGGCGACGAACCGCTCCCGGCCGGCGCCCTTGGCCCGCAGTCGTGCGGCCAACGCCTCGGACCGCGCGTCCAGTTCGGCGTAGGTGAGCGTGGTCGTACCGTCGAAGACGACAGCCGTGGCGTCCGGGGTTCGCTCGACCTGCGCGGCGAACGCGTCGGCGAGCGTGCTGGCCGGAACCGGCCGCGTCTCCCCCGCCGGATGCGCGTTCGCCAACTCGTCGGGCGTTAGCAGGTCGAGGTCCGCGACGCGGGCGCCGGGGTCGTCGGCCAGTGCGTGCAGGACAAGGGTGAGCCGGTCGGCGAGGGACTGCACGGTGTCGGCGTCGAGGCGCCGGGCGTGGTGCTTGAGGCGCAGGTCGAGACGGCGGCCGGGCTTGACGATGAGGGCGAGGGGGTAGTGCACGGCGTCGTGGAAGGTGTGTCCGGCGACGGTGATCGTGCCGGTGGGGTCGGTGATGCCCGGGGCGCCCTCGCCGCCGGGGTAGTTCTCGAACACCACGAGGGTGTCGAAGAGTTCGCCGTCGCCCGCGTGCCCGGTGGCACGCTGGATGTCGGCGAGTCCGAGGTGCTGGTGGTCGAGGAGCGCGCTCTGCTCCTCCTGGAGCCGGTCCAGCAGCTCGCCCAGGGTGTCGCCGGGGGCCCAACGCAGCCGGGTGGGCAGGGTGTTGATGAACAGGCCGATCATCGACTCGATGCCGTCGACGGCGGCGTCACGTCCGGCGACGGTGGTGCCGAACAGCACGTCCTCGCGGCCCGTCATACGGCCGACGAGCAGGCCCCAGGCACTCTGGACGAGGGTACCGAGGGTGACTCCGCGTTCGCGGGCGCGGGCGGCCAGCCGGGAGGTGATCCGCTCGGTCAACTCGACGCGGATCTGGGCGGGTTCGAGCGGTCCGGCGGGTACGGGGGCCTCGACGAGCCGGGTGGGCTCCTCGACCCCTGCGAGGGCGGTGCTCCAGGCGGCTCGGGCTGCGTCACGGTCGGCGCCGGCGATGCGGCGGAGGTAGCCGCGGTAGGGGGCGACTTCGGGGAGAGGGGTGGGGTTCTCGCCGTAGAGCGCGAGGAGTTCGCGGTGGAGGACGGGCAGGGACCAGCCGTCCGCGACGATGTGATGGAACGTCAGGACCAGTCGGCTGCGGTCCTCACCGAAGCGGATGAGGGCGCAGCGGACCAGCGGCGGGCGGGCGAGGTCGAAACGGTGGGCGCGTTCGTCGGCGGCGACGGCCTCGGCGAGGGCGCGGCGGACCGTGACGTCGTCCTGTGCGGCCAAGTCCACTTCGCGCCAGGGCAGTTCGAGGCCGGACGCGATGAGCTGGACGGGGCGGCCCTCGGGTGTCTGGCGGAAGCAGGCGCGCAGCGGGGCGTGCCGGTCGATGAGCCGCTGCGCGGCCCCGCGCAGGAGGGTGCCGTCGACCGGCCCGGTCAGTTCGATGACCTGCTGTACGACATATGCGTCGTGTTCGGCGCCGTCCACCAGGGCGTGGAAGAAGAAGCCCTCCTGGAGCGGGCCGAGGGGCAGCGCCTCCTCGACGGTGATCGGGACCTCGTCCTGGAGTGAGGCGAGTTCGTCCTCGGTCAGGGTGTGCCACGGGGTGGCATCGACATCGTCGGCCGTCTCCGTGCGGGCCACGCCTGCCAGTTCGGCGACCGTGCGGTGCCGGAAGACGTCTCGCGGGGTGAGTTCCAGGCCCGCCCTGCGCGCGAGGATGAGGAGTTGGACGGCGACGATGCTGTCGCCGCCGAGTGCGAAGAAGTCGTCGTCGACGCCGACGGAGGGCACTTTGAGCGCCCGTGCGTACAGGTCGCACAGCAGCCGCTCGCGGGCCGTCTCGGGGGCCCGGCCAGCGCTGAGCAGCCGCGTCAGGTCGGGGACGGGCAGCGCGGCGGCGTCGAGTTTGCCGCTGGGGGTGACGGGCAGCCGGTCCAGCGGGACGAAGGCGGCCGGGACCATGTAGTCCGGCAGGTACTCGGTGGCGTGTGTCCGCAGCGTCGACATCAGGGCGTTGACGTTGCGGAAGGGTGCGGGGCGGTTGGTGAGCGGGTGGCCGCCGCCGGGGCGGTACCGGACGAGCGCCTGCCCGTCTCCCTCGGGAGCGATCACCGCGTCCAGGCTGCCGTCCTCCGCGTCCCCGTTCCAGGTGAGGGCCACCTCGTAACCGTGCCGCGCGGCGGTCTCGTACAGGGCCTCGGGATCCACGCCGTACGAGCCTGCGGCCGGCCTGCTGCTGTCGGCGAGGGCGTCGAGTGCTCCGAGGTCGTCGGCGAGACGGGAGTTGGGAATGCCGGTGATCCGCAGCCGGTCCGGACGTCCGGCGAGCAGCTCGTCCAGCGCCTGGACCGAACCCGGCGCGGGCCAGGGCGACTCGGGCATCTCCTCGGACCCGGGCTGCTGCGGTCGCAGCACAACGTCGTAGCGGTAGCGGGTGAGTTCGTTGTGGTGCGTGCCGCGCTTCACCCGGATGTCGGCGCTGAGACCGTCGAGGGTCGTGAAGTAGTCGGGGTCGACGAGGAGTTCGCCCTCCCAGGCGACGGCCCGGTCCACGGCGGCGCGCAGTGCTTCCTTGTCCGCGCCCGTCTCGTCTCCCTCCTCCCGCACCCGCCCGCTCTCGACGGCCGCGCTGAGGGTGCGCAGCAGTCGCAGGTTGCGCACGTCGCCGACGAACACCGCGCCGCCGGGGGCGAGAAGAGCGGCCGCGTCACGGAGTACGCCGGTGAGGTAGTCGCCGCCGGGGAAGTACTGGATGACGGAGTTGACGACGATCGTGTCGAAGTGGCCCTCGGGCAGTCCGGTGAGGTCGTGCGCGGGGCGGGCCAACAGGGTGACGCGGTCGGCGAGTTCGGGTACGGCGGACACCTGTGTGTCCAGGGCGCGTACGGCCTCCTCGGACAGGTCCGTGCCCCAGTACTCGTCGCAGTCCGGGGCGAGCCGGGACAGCAGTAGGCCGGAACCGACGCCGATCTCCAGGATGCGCCGGGGTCGGAGCGCGCGGATGCGGTCGAGGGTGGCCTCGCGCCACTCGCGCATGTCGGCGAGCGGGATGGGCAGGCCGTCGTACATGCTGTTCCAGCCGGCGAAGTTCTCCTCGAAGCCGTCCGATCCGGCGGCGGAGTAGAGGAGTTCGTGCAGGTCCTTCCAGTCGGCCACCCCCTCGTCGGAGCTCGCTTCGGCGTCCAGCGAGGGCACGACGTAGGCGGCGAGGCGGCGTTCGCCGGGGCGGTCCTCGCGGACGATCACGGCGGCCTGGTCGACGGCCGGGTGGGAGCGCAGGACCGACTCGATCTCGCCGGGTTCGATGCGGAAGCCGCGGATCTTGACCTGGGTGTCCACGCGGCCGTGGAACTCCAGTCGGCCGTCCGCCTTCCAGCGCACCAAGTCGCCGGTGCGGTAAAGGCGTTCACCCGGTGTACCGAAGGGGTCGGCGACGAAGCGTTCGGCGGTGAGTGCGGGGCGGCCGAGGTAGCCGCGGGCTAGTCCGGCGCCGCCGAGGTAGAGCTCTCCTGTGACACCGGCGGGAACGGGGCGCAGTCGGTCGTCGAGGACGTAGGCGCGGGTGCCGGGGTCGGGTACGCCGATGGGCACGATGGTGCCGGCCGGGGTGTCCGGGTCGCACAGGCCCAGGGTGGAGTTGGTGGTGGCTTCGGTCGGGCCGTAGGCGTTGAACATCATCCGGCCGCGCGCGTACCGGCCGACCAGCTCGGGCGAGACGCGTTCGGTGCCCGCCAACAGGGTTGCCTCGGGCGGGAGTTGGACGTCCTCGGGCATGGCGGCGAGCAGGGCCGGCGGCAGGATCATGAAGGTGATGCCGTGCTCGTCGGCGTAGTCCGCGAGGGGTGCGCCCGGGACGCGGCGGTCGGCCGGTACGACGACCAGGCGGCCACCGGAGAGCAGGCCGAGGCACAGGTCCCAGAACGCGACGTCGAAGCTGGGCGAGGCGAACTGCAGGACACGGCTGTGCGGGCCGATCCCGAAGCGTTCCTGCTGGGTGGCGACCAGTTTCGCGACGCCCGCGTGGGAGAGGACCGTGCCCTTGGGGCGGCCGGTGGAGCCGGAGGTGTAGATGACGTAGGCCGCGTGCGCGGTCGTCAACTCGTCGTCGGTGGACGGGCCTTGGGCCGGGTGTGCGGCCAGCTCGGCCACCGTCTCCGGGGCGTCGAGCACCAGCGGGTCGAGGTCCGGCGGGAGATCGGGCACGATCTCGGCGGTGGTGACGAGGCAGACCGGGCGGGCGTCGGCGAGCATGTAGGCGATGCGGTCGGCCGGGTAGTCGGTGTCGACGGGCAGATAGGCGGCGCCCGACTTCAGGACGGCGACCTCGGCGACGATCATGTCGGCCGAGCGCGGCACGGCGAGCGCGACGACCTGCTCGGGACCGGCACCTCGGGCCACAAGTGCGTGCGCCAACTTGGCGGCGCGGGCGTCGAGTTCGGCGTAGGTGAGGCGGACGTCCTCGTGGACGAGGGCGATCTCGTGCGGGCGGGCGGCGACCTGGTCCGCGAACATGCGGGGCCAGGTGACCGCGGGGACGTCGTGCTCGGTGTCGTTCCAGCCGTGCAGGATGCGGTGCCGTTCGTCCGTGCCGAGGAGTTCGAGGTCGGCGACCGGGGTGTCCGGGCGGGCGAGGGCGTCGGCGAGGAGGGTGCCGTAGTGGCCGAGGATCAGGTCGACGGTGGCGGGTGAGAAGAGGTCGGTGCGGTAGTCCGCCGACACCTCGCCCTCGGTCACGGTCAGGGCCAGGTCCAGTGGGCCGCTCTCGTCCCAGGGCGTGGGGCCGAAGCCCGTGGCGCACAACAGGCCGCCGCCGCGGAAGGGTTCGGGGGCGAGGAGCCGTAGCAGCTCGGTGGTCGGCAGGTGGTGGGCGGCGGCCTCCGCGCGTATGGACGCCATCTGGTCCCGGAGTTGGGTGAACGGGGTGTCGCCGTCGATCGTGACGCGCAGCGGGAGGCCCTCGTGGGCCACTGCCGTCTCGGTGGCCGTGGTGCCGCCGTAGCGGTGCAACAGGGAGACGAAGGCGGCGAGTTGGGTGGCCGCGTCGGCCGTCACGGCGAGGACTGCCGCGCGTTGCGCGCGGGAGACCGCACCCTCCGCAAGCGGCGGACGGGCGAAGTCCAGCGGCAGGGACGTCTCCGGTACCGGTGACGCGAACAGCCGTCGCCAGAAATCGTTCGTCGCCGTTGCCCGTGCGGAAGAAAGCGTGTTGCCCGCCACAGCTGCCCGTGCCTCCCAATGCGTGTGGAACGGCTCAGCGGAGCCGCGACCGCTCGCATAGTAAGGTAAGCATTGCCTTACTTGATAGACCCGCCTCGGAACCACAGGTCCACGTCACAGCCACTGAGGTTATGCTCACCTAAGCTGCCGAGAGGGCTGTCCGGTGATCCGCCAACAGGGCTCCGGAGCACGGAAGATGGCCCGGAAGACGACATGGAGACCGGCACGTGGCTTCAGGCAGAAGGCTCCGCACCACGGTGCTGGTGGCACTGGTCGTCACCCTCCTCGTCCTGCTGTCCCTGCTGTCCGTGGCACTGGGCGCGCTCAGCGTCCCGCTCGACCAGGTTGTGCGCTCGGTCCTCGGCCATCCACCCAGCCGCCTGATCGACAACGTCATCTGGTCGGTACGCGTGCCCCGCACCCTGCTCGGCCTGACGACGGGCGCCGCGCTCGGCCTGTCCGGCGCGCTGATGCAGGCCCTGACCCGCAATCCGCTCGCGGACCCGGGGATCCTCGGGGTGAGCGCCGGGGCGTCCTTCGCGATCGTCCTGGCGGTCGGCGTGCTCGGGGCCACCTCGCTGTACGGCTATGTGTGGTTCGCGTTCGGCGGGGCGCTCGTCGCGAGTGTCGTGGTCTTCTTCCTCGGCCGGCTGGGCCGGTCCGGGGCCACACCGGTCAAACTGGCGCTCGCCGGGGTCGCCGTGACCTCGCTGCTCCAGTCGTTCACCAGCGCCATCGTCCTGACCGACGAGGACGCGCTGGACCGCTACCGCTTCTGGTCCGCCGGCACGCTGGCCGACCAGGACTCCGGCGACCTCGTACGCATCCTGCCCTTCCTCGCCGTCGGCGCCGTACTGGCCCTGTCCTGCGCGCCCGCCCTCAACAGCATGGCCCTCGGCGACGACGTGGCCGCCTCCCTGGGACGGCGGCTGGGTCTGGTCCGGCTCCAAGGGGTCACCGCCGTCGTGCTGTTGACCGGTGCGTCCGTCGCCGTCATCGGTCCCGTGGTCTTCCTCGGTCTGGTCGTCCCGCACATCGCCCGGGTCCTCGCGCAGTGGGTCGGCATCGGCCCCGACTACCGGTGGCTGCTGCCGCTGTCCGCCGCGCTCGCGCCCGTCCTGCTGCTGTCCGCCGACATCCTGGGCCGGATGGTGGACCGCCCGACCGAGATCCAGGCCGGTGTCCTCGTCGCCTTCCTCGGCGGCCCGTTCTTCATCGTCCTGGTCCGCCGCCGGAAGCTCGCGGAGGTATGAGCGTGCCCGCACCACCGTCACCAGCCACTCTGGGCAACCGGCCGTTCCGGCTGGCCGTCCCTCCGGTGTCCGGCGTACTGCGTCCGCGCCTGCTCCTCACGGGAGTTGGCGTCGGTGTCGGCGCCTTCCTGCTGTTCTGCTGGGGTCTGACCATCGGCGACTATCCCGTGGCCTTCACCGACGTCATCAGGGCACTCTGGGGCGCGGGCGACGCGGGCACGGTCATCGTCGTCCAGGATCTACGGCTGCCACGCGCGCTCGTCGGGCTGCTGGTCGGCGTCGCGTTCGGGGTCTCCGGGGCGGTGTTCCAGACGATGACCCGCAATCCGCTGGCCAGCCCCGACATGATCGGGCTCACCGAGGGCGCCGGAACCGCCGTCGTGGCGGCGGTCGTTCTGGGCTGGACCGGCGGACTCGGGCTGTCCACGCTGGGGTTGCTCGGGGCGCTGGCCACCGCGCTGCTCGTGTACGCGCTGGCATGGAAGGGCGGGGCCACCGGGTACCGCATCATCCTCGTCGGCATCGGGGTGTCCTGGATCTGCTCCAGTGCCACCAACTTCCTTGTGGCGCGCGGCAGTCGGTTCGAGGCGGAAGCGGCCCTCGGCTGGCTGGTCGGCAACCTCAACGGCCGGACCTGGAGCCAGGTGGACTCGCTGGCCATCGCCCTGGCCGTGCTGCTGCCGATCACCCTGGGCATGGGCCGCTGGATGCGCACGCTGATGCTCGGCGACGACGTGGCCGCCGGACTCGGCACACCCGTCCAACCCGTCCGGCTGGCACTGCTGTTGGCCGGTGTGGGCCTTGTCGCGTTCGGTACGGCGGCGGCCGGTCCGGTGGCCTTCGTCGCGCTGGCCTGCCCGCAGATCGCCCAGCGGCTGGCGGGCACCTCGTCGCCGCCCCTGCTCGTCTCCGGTCTCACCGGCGCGTTCGTCGTCCTCGGCTCCGATCTCCTCGCCCGCGAGGCGATCCCCGGGACGGAACTACCGGTCGGGATCGTCACCGGTGCCCTCGGCGCGCCGGTCCTGCTGTGGCTGCTCATCCGCGTCAACCGCGCGGGCTCTGGAGGCTGATCGCATGTCGACCACTGACCCGCGCGCCCCGCGGACGTCCGAACCACCGGTCCCGGGGCCCGAGTTGCGCGCGCGGAACCTGCATCTCGCCTACGACGGCAGGGCGGTCGTCGAGAACCTGGACCTCACCGTGCCGACCGGCCGGATCACGGCCATCGTCGGCGCCAACGCCTGTGGGAAATCGACCCTGTTGCGGGCGCTCGCCCGGCTGCTCGCTCCGCGTCAGGGCGTGGTGGAGCTGGACGGCGTCGCACTGCGTTCCGTACCGACCCGTGAACTCGCCCGCAAACTGGGTATCTTGCCGCAGACGCCGGTGGCGCCGGAGGGGCTGACCGTCCTCGACCTGGTGGGCCGGGGCCGTTCCCCGCACCAGACCTGGTGGCGACAGTGGTCGGCGGCGGACGAGGAGGCCGTGCACGCGGCCCTTGAGGCGACCAACCTGACGGAGCTCGCCGAGCGCCCGGTCGACGAACTCTCCGGCGGCCAGCGGCAACGCGCGTGGATCGCCATGGCCGTCGCCCAGGGCACCCCGGTGCTGCTCCTCGACGAGCCGACGACCTATCTCGACCTCGCCCACCAGATCGACGTACTGGACCTGATCACGGACCTCAACCGGCGTGAGGGCCGCACGGTCGTGATGGTGCTGCACGACCTCAACCAGGCCTGCCGGTACGCCGATCACGTCATCGCCATGAAGGCCGGCCGGATCGTCGCCGAGGGCGCGCCCGCCGACGTCGTCACCGAGGCCACGGTCGAGGACGTCTTCGACCTGCGCTGCCGGATCACACCCGACCCGGTCAGCGGCACGCCGTTGGTGATCCCGCTGGGACGGCACCACCACGACGGCAACACCGAGGGCAACTCCGACGGCAACGCGCGGGCCGAGGACGCCGTCACGACCCGATGAGGGGCCCCACCTCAACTGGCAGGGCCCCTAGGGTCGTTCAGGGCCGGGACGTCAAGTACCCACCCATCGTGCGGAAGTAGTCACCGGCCGCGTACTCGGTGCCGTCGTCCGTACGCACCCGGCGTACCAACAGCCCCCGACCGCGCCCGGTATGGGCTTCGGGGCCCGCCACTATGACCACGCCGTCGCCCTCGCGGATGAAGATCCGGCCCGGGGTGCCGCCGTAGCGTCCCTCCGAGACGGCCGCGGAGACGATCCTGAGCCGCTCGCCGCGGTGGAAGGCGTACGCGTTCGGGTACGGGTCCGACTGGGCCCGGACGAGGCGCTCCAGGCGTTCCGCGGGCCAACTCCAGTCGATACGGCTGTCCTCGGCCGACCGCTTGTGGAAGAAACTGGCGCGACCGCGGTCCTGTGGCACCCACTGGCCGGCGTCGCGGCCGGAGGCGATGAGGTCGAGCGACTCGCGCACGATGGGGGCGATGAGGTCGACGGTCCGGTGGAACAGGTCGGTCGCCGTGTCGGTGGGTCCGACCGGCACCGAGCGCTGGATCAGGACGTCCCCGGCGTCGAGTTCGCCGTTCATGCGGTGCGCGGTGACGCCGACGCGCGGCTCGTCGTTCAGGAGCGCCCAGATGATCGGCGAGAAGCCCGCGTACGACGGCAGCAGCGAGTCGTGGACGTTGAGGGTGCCGTGCGGCGGGAGGTCGAACAGCTCCGGGGGCAGCCAGGTCCGCCAGTTGTTGGCGACGATGATGTCCGGCCGTGCTTCCCGTACGGCGTCGAGGAGTTCGGTGTCGTCGGGGCGGTTGCGGAGCAGGACGGGGACGTCGTTCTTCTCGGCGAGTTCGGCGACGCTGTCGTCCCAGATCTTCTCGTAGGCATGCTCACTTTTCGGGTGGGTGACGACGGACACGACCTCGTGGTCGGAGTCCAGCAGCGCCTGCAGCGTGCGGTGACCCCAGGTCTGATAGCCGAGCATGACGACCCGCATGACGGTCCTTCCCTTCAACGACTCATTGCAAGGTAAGCCTTACCTTATCTAGCATTGGGCTGCCTGAGGGAGGCGATGCCACGGTGAAGTCACCGCTCATGGATTCCGAAGTGGTCCACGACATACTCGGAATCGGATTCGGTCCGTCAAATCTCGCTCTGTCCATAGCGGTTGAGGAGCACAACAAGAGCCTTCCGGCAGACAGCCGTCTCAACGCCCTGTTCCTGGAACGCCAGCCGCGCTTCGGCTGGCACCGGGGCATGCTGATCGACGACGCCACGATGCAGGTGTCGTTCCTCAAGGACCTGGTCACGCTGCGGAATCCGACCAGCGACTACAGCTTCCTCTGCTTCCTGCGCGAACAGGGCAGACTGATCGACTTCCTGAACCAGAAGACCCTCTTCCCGCTGCGCGTGGAGTTCCACGAGTACTTCGAGTGGGCGGCCGATCGGGTCTCCCACCTGGTCTCCTACGGCAGTGAGGTCGTCTCGGTCGACCCGGTGCGCGGCGACGACGGCGAGGTCGCCTTCTTCGACGTCACCAGCCACGACCCTGCCGGTTCCGGTACGACGGTGACCCGGCGGGCCCGCAACATCAGCGTGGCGATGGGCCTTGAGCCACACGTTCCGCCGGGTCTCGAACTGGCCGAACGGATCTGGCACAACAGCGAGTTGATCCCCCGCGCGACCGAACTCGCCGACGCGGGCAAGTTGGTGCGGCGTGCTGTGGTGCTCGGCGCCGGACAGAGTGCCGCCGAGGCGGTGGACTACCTGCACCGCACCTTCCCGGACGCCGAGGTGTGCTCGGTCTTCGCCAAATACGGCTACACCCCGGCCGACGACAGCCCGTTCGCGAACCGCATCTTCGACCCGGAGGCGGTGGACGTCTACTTCTCGGCCCCGTCCGAGGTCAAGCAGTCACTCATCGACTACCACCGCTCCACCAACTACTCCGTGGTCGACATGGAGTTGATCGAGTCCCTGTACGCCACCGCCTACCGGGAGAAGGTGGCCGGACGGGAACGGCTGCGCTTCCTCAACGTCTCCCGGATCCGCGCCGTCGACCCCGCGACGGACGGCGGTCTCGACGTCGCAGTGGAGTTCCTGCCCACCGGCGAGAAGCAGGTGCTGTCCGCCGACGTGCTGGTGCTCGCCACCGGTTACCGGCCCCGCGACCTGAGTTCGCTGCTCGGCGAGGCGGCGAAGCTCTGCCTGCGGGACGACGGCGACGAGGTCCGCGTCGGCCGGGACCACCGGGTCGAGACGGTCCCGGAGGTGACGGCCGGCCTCTACCTCCAGGGCGGCACCGAGCACACCCACGGTCTGACCAGCACCCTGCTGTCGACGGTCGCGGTGCGGGCGGAGGAGATCCACCGCTCGGTACAGGCGGCGCAACTGCCCGTCTGACGCCCCACAACTCCCCGGGCCCGGAGGGTACGGTCCCTTCCGGGCCCGGGGTTCGTCGTACGACTTTCAGGCCACCCGCGTCGAGGACTCGGGCCCGCCGAACACATCCGCCACACCCCACACGGTCCTCACGGCCCCGCAGGTCGCCGCGATCCAGTCGACGGCCATCCGGTGATCCTCGTGCGCCCGGTCGGCCACCGCGTCCGCGACGACGAAGGGCTCCATGTCCTGCATCCACGCGTCGGCGGCGGTCAGCAGTACCTGCGTGCGCGCGAACACACCGACGATCACCGGCTGATCGCGCCCCAACTCCGCGAGCCTGCGCCGTAGTCGAGTGCCCGCGAAGGCACTGAACCGCTTGGCGACCAGCACGCTGTCGCCGACCTGCGGCCGGATCGCGTCCACGACGTCCCGGGAGTCCTCGCCACCGGGCAGCCGCGGGTGACCGAAACTGGTCTCGCGCCCGTCCGGTTCACGCTCGGCGGTCTTGAGGGTGTACAGCACGGGGATGCCCGCTGCCCGAGCCGACTCCGCCAACAGGACTACTCCGCCCAGGAGTTGCCCAACGGGTGCGGAGCACTCGCGCAGCACGTGCAGGAAGTGGTTCTGGACGTTCAGGACCAGCAGGGCGGCACGGCGCGGGTCGACGGACCAGCCGGTGCGGTCCGGGGGCAGCGCGGCGGCGCCGGGCATGTCGTACGGGATCAGGTCGGATGACGGCATGCGCGTCGGCCTCTCACCGGTCGTCGGACGTCGTGGGGAACTCGGGACACCGGACCGCCTCAGTAAGGCCCATGTGTCCAGCGGCCGTTCGTCATCGTGGCGTGCACGGGCATCGCGCGCAGGGTGTCCGGGTCGGCGTCCAGCGGGTCCACGTCGACGACCACCAGGTCGGCCGGATCGCCGACCCTGATGAGCCGGCGTCCGCGCGCCGCGGCGACCAACGCGTCCGGGACGGACAGGCGTTGCTCCGGGTGCCAGGCGGGGCGTTCGTCGTCGGTGCGGACGACGGCGGACGCGATGGCGAGCCATGGGTCGAGCGGTGAGACCGGAGCGTCCGAGCCGAACTCCAGCCGCGCCCCGGCGGCGAGCAGATCACCATAGGCGAAGGCGCGTTCGGTACGTCCGGCCCAGTGCCGGTCGGCGACATCGCGATCGTCCGTCGCGTGCCGGGGCTGCACCCCCGCGACGACCCCCAACTGGGCGAATCGCGGCAGGTCTTGAGGGCTCAGCAACTGCGCGTGCTCGATCCGGCCGCGGCAGCGCACCGCCTCGAAGGCGTCCAGGGCAACGGTGTTGGCGCGGTCGCCGATGGCGTGCACGGCGGGTTCGATGCCATGCGCGGCGGCGTGCCGCATGAGCCGTACGAGCTCGTCGGGCGCCGTCTCCTCGATGCCGTGCGCGCCGTCCGTGCCCTCAAGTCCCGGGTAGGGGTCGCGGCACAGGGCGGTACGGGTGTTGAGCGAACCGTCCGTGAAGAGCTTCAGCGGCCCCACCCGGACCAAGCCGCCGTCCTCACCGACGGCGTCCCCCGTGCGCAGCCCGCGCTTGACCGCCGCGTCCAGGCGGCTCGGATAGACGGCGGCCGACACCCGTACGGCGGGCCGGAATTGGGCCGAGCGCCGCTCCCAGTCCCCCACCGTGTCGCCGAACTGGAAGTCGATGACGCCGGTGACCCCGCGCGCGGCGGCGGCCCGGCAGGCCTCTTCGATCCAGCCGTCGACGACCTCGGCCGGTGCTGCGGGGAGGGCGGAGAGGACTTCGTGGGCCTCGTGTTCCCTGAGCAGTCCGGTGGGGTGGTCGCCCCGGCCGACGAGGGCCAGGCAGGCGGAGTTGAGCCACGCGGCATGCAGATCGGCGCTGACCAGGGCGACCGGCCGGTCGGGCAGCACCGCGTCGAGCAGCGTCTTGTGCGGGGCGTCGGGCCACAGTCCGTCGCGGAACCCGTACCCGTAGAGCACCGTGCCTTCGGACGCCCCGGCGCGTTCCCGGACGAGGTCCGCCACGGCCCGCGCGGAGGCGGTACCGGCCAGGTCCAGCCGGTGCCGGGCGCCCGCCCACTCCGCGAGGTGGACGTGGGCGTCCCACAGTCCCGGCAACAACACGCGCCCGCCGAGATCGAGGACCCGCTCACCGCTGGCCACGGCGTCCGCACCCGTGCCCGTTTCCGTTTCCGGGACGACGTAGGTGATCCGTCCGTCCGCCACCCGCAGCCGGGTGAGCGGCCCGCCGGCCCCGAGCCGCACCCGGGTGAGCGTCAGCGCGGGCGCCGGGGCGCTTGCGTTGTCTGCCATATGAGCCTCCATCGCCCCACACAGGGGGAACGCCGAGGGGGCACCCCTCAACCGAATCCACTAAGTAAAGTAAGCCTTACCTTACCTCGCGGGCCGTGTCCGGGTCCCCCGCTCGGCCATCTCCAACTGTCCACGCCCGCACGCACACACGGGCGGCCCTACAACGGCGGAAGGCTGCGCTTCTTCACTCTCCACCGACGGCGACGACCACCAGCCGCGAACAGGAGGAGGCCGAGGGCGACCGACAGCACGCCCTGCCACAGATGCGGCAACCAGGACCACCACGGATCGCTGTCCTGCAGGGAAGCCACGATCGTGCCGCCGCCGAGCAGGAGCAACGCCACCGCACAGGCTCGCAGCCGCCACCGAGCACGACTGTCGACCATGATTCCCCCTCGTGCGCCGCGAAGTCCGCCGTAGTCAGGACAGGGTGACACGACCGCCCATCGCCCCTTCATCGGCCCCACCAACCACACCCGCAGGGCCGACGACGACGCACCACCTCACCCCATCTACCGCTTCACCCCCGCACTCGTCCGCGCACGCAGATCCCCCGCCGAGGCCCCGACCCACACGGACCGCCGCCCCGTCCCCAGCACCCACGCGTGCCGCCGCGCATCCCACGACGACAACGTCCGCGCATCGACATGCACAGTGACCCGCCGCCGCTCCCCCGCCCGCAGCGCGAGCCGCCGATAACCGCCCAACACCCGTACGGCCTGGTCAAGTTGGAGGTCAGGCGAGCGCCCCACGTAGACCTGAGGCACCGCGATCCCGTCCCGCCGCCCGGTGTTGCGGACCGTGAAGGTCACGTCCAGCCCGTGCCCGTTCCACCGCGCCGACGCGTCCTCGTAGGAGAAGGAGGTGTACGAGAGCCCGTGCCCGAAGGGGTAGAGGGGCCGTACGCCCTCCGCGTCGTACCAGCGGTAGCCGACGTGGATGCCCTCGGAGTACTCCTCGGTGCCGTTCACACCGGGGTAGCGGCGGGGGTCCCCGGCGACCGGATGGTGGGCGTCGTCGACCGGGAAGGACTGGGTGAGCCGCCCGCCGGGGTCGCAGTCGCCGAACAGGACGGCGGTAGTGGCGGCAGCACCTTCCTGGCCCGGGTAGTACATCTGAAGCACGGCACCGGCGCGGGCCAGCCACGGCATCGACGTGGAGGACGAGGTGTTGAGGACGACCGTCGTGCGCGGGTTCACGGCCGTCACCGCGTCGATCAACTGAGCCTGGTTTCCCGGGAGTTCAAGGGTCGCGCGGTCGAGGCCCTCCGTGGCGTCCTCGTAGGCGAACAGCACGACACTGCCGGCGGCGCGCGCCGCGGTGACCGCCTCGGCGACATCCTGCGCGCGGGTCTCACCGGTGATGCGCCGCAGCCGGAACAGCAGTCCGGCGTCGCCGCCCGCGGCGGTGATCTTCAGGGTGTGGGCGCCCTTGGTCAGGGTGAGGGTCTTGCGGCGCACGGAGAGGCCGTCGGGGTCGACCGAGACCAGGCCGCCCGAGAAGTACTCGCCGTATCCGGCCGCGAGGGGGAACAACTCCTGGCCGTCGAGGAGGACTTGGGGGCGCGCGGTCGGGGCCGAGGAGAAGTGAAGGACGAACGTCCACTCGTCGGACTCGGCCACGGTGAGCGAGCCGTCGTACTCCCAGGTCTTTCCGGCATCCACCCCCTGCCCCTCACTGTCGAAGGCGGGCGTGAACGAGGACGCGGGGATGGCCTTGCCGAACAGGTCCTCTCCGAGCGCGTACGTGACCCGCGCACCCGCGCCGACGCCGGCACCGGCCCGCGCCCTGATCGCGTCGAGCGGGCTGTCCGCGTGGTCCGGTACGACATGCGCGCTGCCGCCGCCGCTGACGAAGGGCAGGCTGCCGGTGGGGCCGATGACCGCGAGGGAGCCGTCGGTCAGCGGAAGGGTGCGGTGTTCGTTGCGGAGCAGGGTCGCGCCCGCCTTGGCGACCTCCAGGGCGACGGCTGCGCCCGCCTTCGCGTCGCGGGCGGGGCGCGGCGGCACACTGCCGTCGAGGAGCCCGAACCGGTCCATGACGCCGAGCACGCGGCGCACCGCGCGGTCGACATACCGCTCGGGCAAACTCCCGTTCTGTACAGCCGACTTGAGGGGCGCGCCGAAGTACGTCCCGTCCGGCATCTCCATGTCGAGGCCGGCTGTGATCGCGGCGACGGTGCTGTGCGCAGCGAACCAGTCGGTCATCACCCAGCCGGCGAAGCCCCATTGGCCACGCAGGATGTCGGTGAGGAGGGTCTTGTTCTCGCAGGCGAAGGTGCCGTTGACCTTGTTGTACGCGCCCATCACCGCGCCGGTGCCGGCGCCGACGGCCGCTTCGAAACCGCGCAACTCGATCTCGTGCATGGTCTGTTCGTCGACCCGCACGTCGATGGTGTTGCGGTCCTTCTCCTGGTTGTTCATCGCGAAGTGCTTGACGGTCGCGATGAGGCCCTCGCCCTGGATGCCCCTGATCTCGGCGGCGACCAGGTCACCGGCGAGCTTCGGATCCTCGCTGAGGGTCTCGAAGTTGCGGCCCGCGTACGGGGTGCGGATGAGGTTGACCATCGGGGACAGCAGGACGTCCTGGCCGAGGGCGCGGCCTTCGCGGCCGACCACCTGGCCGTAGCGGCGGGCGAGTTCGGGGTCGAAGGCGGAGGCCAGCAGGACGGGCGCCGGGAGGGCGGTGGCGTGTGCGGTGACGCGGACGCCGGCCGGTCCGTCGGTGAGCCGTAGCGGCGGGATCTTCAGGCGGGGGACGCCGGGGATGTATCCGGCCTGGCCGAGCGAGTTCGGGTCGGTGGCGCCGTGCAGGAGGGAGATCTTCTCGTCGAGGGTGAGCTTGACCAGGAGTCCTTCGACGCGGGGGCCGGCCCCCGCCTCGGGTCTGGCCTGCGCGTACGCCAGCGACGGGGAGACGAGTCCGGTGGTGGCCGCGGTGGCGACCGCGATCGCTCCGCCCAGCAGACGCAGGGCGGATCGCCGGGACACGGTGTCGGTCATGAGCCGTCACTCCTTCGGTGTGCGGGCACGACGTTGTGGACCGCAGGTGCGCCTCGATGCCCCGGACCGTCTTCGGTGTCCGTCTGTGTTCGGTATCTGAACGCACTGCGCGTCGAACCGAACTTGACGACCCGTTGGGAACCACTGGCGCGGCGGGAAAACTATGACCGCCACTGACTCGTGTCAACGATCCGAACAGGAATCGGCTGCGAGTCGACAAGAACCGAAGGGTGGGACAAGAACCGAAGGGTGAGATGAGTGCGGGGCCACCCCGGCGGGGGCGGCCCCGGCGCTCAGCCGAGGGAGGGGACGAGCGAGGCGACCGTACCCAGGGCGTCTCCCACGACATCCTCCACGGCATCTCCTACGGCCGTCAGCGGCTGCACGGCGCCGTCGACGCCCCCCGAGGGCTCGGGCTCCGGCGCGGGCTCGCCGCAGCAGGCGACCTGTGCGGCGCGGGGCGCGTACTGCTGCTGGCCCTGTTGCGGAAGGTCCGCGGGAGGCGGCGGTACGTCACCCGAGGGTGCGCCCTCGGGTGGCTCGGGCGCGTCCGGTGCGCCGCCGTCCTCCTTGCCGCCGCCCGCGCTCACGCTCTTCTCGTCCGCATCACCGTTGTCCGTCGGCCCGCCCTTCGCCGCCCGCGAGTCGGCGGCCGATTCCAGCACCCACTGCTGACCGGCGGACCCGTCCCGGCCCACCACCACGACACGCGCCCCCTTCTTCCCGTCCTCGGGAGCGACGGCCAGCCCCTGGCTCCAGCGGAGCAGGAGTTCGCCGCGGACCGTCAGGTCGTAGTGCACCTCGCCCGCGTGCACCAGGCACCCGGCCAGCGTCACCGTGCCCGCGGTGGTGTCGGAGGCGAGGCAGAGTCCGGGGTCGGTGAGGCTGCGCAGGAGGCCGTCCTGGTCGTACGACCACTGCTGGGATCCGGCGGTCGAGCACGCCGCCAGGGCGACACCGGCGCCGCTCGCCACCCGTCCGCCCTGAATGTCGAGGCACAGGCCGGAGGCGAGGCTGCGCAGCACGCCCTGTTGGACGACTCCGGCAACGGCGGCCGACGCGGAACCGTCGGACGAAGGTGCGGCGACGGGGCTCGGGCGGGTCGAACTGCCGCTGGGCGCGCCCCAAGTGGCGTGCGGATCGGGCGCGTTGTCCCCTTCGGTCCAGCCCTTGGTGACGAGCACCGTCGCGAGCAGGGCGAGGGAGGTCAGGCCCACGCCCACGAGCGCGGCCTTGGGGTGCCTGCGCGGAAACGCGAGTCGGCCGTCCGGCATGGGACGGTGGCGGCCCACCGGACGACGGGCGGCATGGGCGGCGGTCCCTGGAGTCGCGCGGCCGGGCCGCGAGTCGAGGTAGCGGCGGGCACCCCAGCCGAGGACGGTCTCGGCGAGCAGCACTTCGAGGCCGCCGTCGAAATGACTCAGTTGCTCCGCCGCGAAACGGCAGTAACGGCATGTCATGAGATGCCGTTGCACATCGGGCAACAGGCCGCCGCCGCGGCGGATCGGGACGTCCAGGAGTCGGTTGTAGAAACGGCATTCCGGGGTCGGTGCGAGTTCCTGGTGGGCACGGACACAGCCCGTCCTGAATTGTTCACGCGCCTGCTCCAGCGCCGCGGTCGCGGTGACCTCGTCCACGCCCAGCAGACCGGCCGGTACGGATATGGGGTCGGCCTCGACCTCGGTGTGCCACAGCAGGCATTGGGAAGCACCCGGGAGCGCCCCGAAAGCGCGCTCGGCGAGCCGTCGCCTTTCGGGTGTCCCCGGCCTCGCCGCGCGTAGACCTCGGGCGCCGGTGGGTTTACGAAGTTCCGGCAGCAGCACGGAAATTCGCTCCTCCGCGGCCCACTTCTTCACCATCTCCCTGACTGCTACAAGGAGTTGGGGTCGCAGGGCGCCGCCGGTCGCGCGGTTCGCCAGTACCTGATGGAAGGCGGCGGAGGCCACCATGGACGCCGAACTCTCGGCGGAGGCCAGGCAGATGACCGCATATTCGCTTGTCGCCTGCCAGTGACGCGTGAGCAGCAGCGCGACGGCACGGGTGCTCGCGGTCTTATCGCCGAGTTGCGCCAAGAGATTGCGGTCGGACTCCTCCGGACCCGAACCGGGGCGGGGCGGGAACGGCGGGCGCGGGGGGTAGGGGGATTGCACGGAACCATTTCCTTCCAAGCCGCAGGACGGCACACGGAATGCCCGCCCTCGGAAAGCAGGTGCTTGATTGGTGCATACCTATGAGGTGTCAGAAGCGACCCTGACCATTGCGTTCTGATGCCTTCTGACAGCCGGCCTCACGGGGTGGCTCACACTCGCACAAGCGGCTGACAGGAAACAAGGAGTTCGAGTGACCGATGTTCAAAACGTAGAAAATTCAGATTGGTTACCGGCGGTATCCACAGGCGCCTCCACACAATCTCCAACTCCCCTGCAAACCAAGGGCGGCACACAGGGAACTCCGATGTTTCTCTCGGGGTGCTCTCATCGCCGTGGGCCACCATGAACCGCATGATCGCCCCCCACTCTTCAGCCACCCCCGCACCCGCCCCCGCCCCCACGGTCCGCAAGGCGGTCGTACCGGCCGCCGGGCTCGGCACGCGGTTCCTGCCCGCGACGAAGGCGACGCCGAAGGAGATGCTCCCGGTCGTCGACAAGCCCGCGATCCAGTACGTCGTCGAGGAGGCCGCGGCGGCCGGGCTCGACGACATCCTGATGGTCACCGGCCGGCACAAGCGGGCCATCGAGGACCACTTCGACCACGCCTTCGAGCTGGAGCAGGCCCTGGCCGCCAAGGGCGACACCGTGCGCCTGGACGCCGTACGCGACCCCGCGCGCCTCGCCGACATCCACCACATCCGCCAGGGCGACCCGCTCGGCCTCGGCCACGCCGTGCTCTGCGCCCGCCACCACGTGGGCGACCAGCCGTTCGCCGTCCTCCTCGGCGACGACCTGATCGACCCCCGCGAGACCCTGCTCAGCCAGATGCTGGAGGTCCGCGAGCGCTACGCCGGCAGCGTGGTCGCCCTCATGGAAGTCCCGGAAGAATCAGTCCACTTGTACGGCTGCGCCGCCGTCGAACCGACCGGCGAGGACGGCGTCGTACGGGTCACCGGCCTGGTCGAGAAGCCGTCCCGCGAGGACGCGCCGAGCCGCTACGCCGTCATCGGCCGCTACGTCCTCGACCCGGCGATCTTCCCCACCCTGGAACGCACCCCGCCCGGCCGCGGCGGCGAGATCCAACTGACCGACGCCCTCCAGGAGTTGGCCGCCGCCGGCACGGTCCACGGGGTCGTCTTCAAGGGTTTGCGCTACGACACCGGCGACAAGGCCGACTACCTCCGCACGGTGGTCCGCCTGGCCTGCGACCGACAGGACCTGGGACCCGAATTCGTCGCGTGGCTCAAGGAGTTCGTGGCCGGGCTGGAAAACAGTGACAGCGGCGAGAGTGAGGGCGCGCGGATCGCGGCCTGACCCCACGCACACGAGGGCCCGGTCATCCGTAGGCGATGACCGGGCCCTCGTAGCGGAGTTGAGGTGATCAGCCGTTCGGCCGGAGTGTCCAGGTGACCGTCATCTCGCCCGTCACGGCGCCGTCCTCGCGCTGGATGGCGACCGTGACCGGGAACTCGGGGCGCTCGCCCGCGTCGAGTTCGGCGACGACGTCGGCGACGGGGCGGCCGAGGGTCGCGGTGGCCTTCACCGGGCCGAGGGCGATCTTCTTGAACGCGATCTCGGCGTTGACCGGGAGCGGCACGGCTCGCGAGAGCTGGTCGCCGAAGGCGGCGAGGACGATCGCGCCGCTGGCGGACTCGCCGAGGGTGAACATGGCACCGGCGTGCGGCCCGCCGACGTGGTTGCGGTACTCGCTCTGGTCCGGCAGGGACAGCACGGCCCGCTCCGGACTGGTCTCCAGGTACTCCAGGTTCAGCGTGCGAACCATCGGCACCGTGGCGGCCAGCAACTCGCCTATGGACATCTGATCTGCGCTCATGACAGGCATGTTACTCACGGGTAGCCAGGTCTGGCCAGATGTGTGCGGACGCGCACACCAGCCACGCACCGGTTGGCCATCGAGTTGGTACGACCCTGACAAGGGGCGGTGACCCCACCGTGTCCCACGCCGCACTAGGGTTACTGCCCATGTGGCCAGGACAGCAGCCGCCCGGGGGCGAGCAGAACCCGCAGGACAACCCGTACCAGCAGCCGGGGTACCAACAGCCGAATCCGTATCAGCAGCCCGGCTTCCAGCAGCCCAACCCCTATGGGCAGCAACCGCAGTGGGGCGCTCCGGGCCCCGCGGGCGGACCGCAGCCGCCGCAGGGCGGGGGCGGCGGGAACCGGACGAAACTGATCGCGATCGTCGCCGCCACGGCCGTCGTCGTGGCCGCCGGTGTGACCGGATTCCTGGTCCTGGGCGGCAACAAGGACGACAAGGCGGACGGCGGCAAGGACAAGTCGAGCCAGTCGCCGTCGGCGTCCGCGGACCCGAGTGCCTCCTCCTCCGGTTCGGACGACAACCCGCGCGGCAACGAGACCGAGAAGCCGACGATCGCGGGCTGGAAGGTCGTCGTCAACCAGAAGTACGGCACCGCCTTCGACGTCCCCGCCGACTGGGAGGTCGGCACGCCGGGCACCTTCACCTTCTTCGAGGACGAGGTGAAGGGCGACGGCTCCCCGTACATCGGTTTCTCGGCGCCCGCCTACCTGAAGCAGAACTGGTGCGAGTCCGACGACAACAAGGACGGCACCAAGGAGACCTCGTCGCTGGCGTCGAGCGGCACCAAGGGCGAGGACGGGGCGAAGGACACCGCGAGCACCGCCCGCGGTGACGCGGCGGCGTTCGCGTTCGGCGGGTACACGGACCAGAAGAACTCGTCCAAGAAGTACCTGAAGATCGGCGCGGCCAAGCCCTACACAACACAGTCCGGAGTCACGGGCAGCGTCGCCACCTCGTACACGTCCGGCGTGCCGAAGTCCGGCAAGTGCTCCTCCGACGGCAAGGCGACCACCTTCGCCTTCAAGAACTCGGCGGACGACTTCGTCTCCTGGACGCTCTACGGCGCGAAGGGCGTCAGCGAGGAGATCCCCGACGCGACGGTGCAGAAGATCCTCAGCACCGTACGACTGCACGGGGACCCGACGGGCAGCACCAGCTGACGCGCTGACCATTGACTGTTGCCCATTGACTGTTGCCCGTTTGGCTTGATTCTGGCGGCAATCTGTTTGGCAGGGTGTGGCATGGGCGGCGATAGTCGGCCGGTGAACGTCACCGCCGCGCCCCGCCGACCACGCCGACCCGACTGGGCGGGCCGCAACTACACCTTGCTGACCGCCGCCGCGGTGGCGACCGGCCTCGGTGGGAACGGTGCGCTGATCGCCTCCGCGTTCGCCGTGCTGGACGCGGGCGGCGACAGCGGTGACGTGGGTCTGGTGGCCGCCTCGCGCACACTGCCGCTGGTGTTGTTCCTGCTGATCGGCGGTGCGATCGCAGACCGAGTACCCCGGCACCACGTCATGGTCGCGGCGAATGCCCTCAGCTGCGTCTCGCAGGCGGCCTTCGCGGTACTCGTCCTCACCGGCGAGCCCCGCCTCTGGCAGATGATGCCGCTGACCGCGCTCGGCGGCACCGGCCAGGCGTTCTTCGGCCCGGCGGCCGAGGGCATGCTCATGTCCACGGTGACCGGCGAACAGGCCGGCCGCTCGTTCGCGGTCTTCCGGATGGCCATGCAGGGCGCGTCGCTGGGCGGCGCGGCCCTCGGCGGCGCGCTGGTCGCGGCGGTCGGACCGGGCTGGGTGCTCGCGGTCGACGCGGCGGCGTTCGCGGTGGCCGGAGGACTCCGCTCCTTCCTCGACGTCAGCCACATCCCGCCGCGCGCACCGGGCGGCGGGATGCTGGCCGATCTCCGGGACGGCTGGCGGGAGTTCATCGGCCGGCCCTGGCTGTGGTCGATCGTCGTGGCGTTCTCCGTCGCCAACGCGGTGGTCGGCGCGGCGGACGCGGTCTACGGCCCACTCGTCGCCCGGGACAGCCTCGGCGGCGCGGGCCCCTGGGGCCTGGCCCTGGCCGCGTTCGGCGCGGGCACGGTCGCCGGCGCCCTGCTGATGACCCGCTGGAAACCCCGCAGGCTGCTCCTCGCGGGCATGCTCGGCATCTTCCCCCTGGCCCTGCCGTCCGCCGCCCTCGCGGTACCGGTCCCGATCGGCGTCCTCTTCGCGGTGATGTTCGTCGCGGGCGCGACGGTGGAGGTGTTCGGGGTCTCGTGGATGACCGCACTGCACCAGGAGATCCCCGAGGAGAAACTCTCCCGGATCTCGGCCTACGACTGGTTCGGCTCGATCGCCCTGATGCCCATCGCCGCCGCCGCGGCAGGCCCAGCGGAGTCGGCCTTCGGCCGTACGGCGGCCCTGTGGGGGTGCGCGGCCCTGGTCACGCTGGTCACCGCGGCGGTGCTGTGCGTGCCGGAGGTACGGAACCTACGGCGACGCACCGGATCACCGGCCCAGGAGAACCGGGGGATCCCGAACGAGTCAGCCGATACCGAACGCGCCGTCGGGGGGCTCGGGTGACGGTACGGCGTCCTCGTCCCGGACAGGTCGCGCACCGCCGATGAAGTCCCGTACCGCGGGCCCGTGTTCGAGCCGCGCGGGGAAGGCGTCCGAGGCCACGAGCCGGGTCAGGGCCGCCGTGTCGACCGGCTGATGGGCGGCCACGAGCACCGCGTTGCCGAACCGGCGTCCGCGCAGCACAGCCGGTTCCGCGATGAGTGCCAACTCCCCGAACACCGTGCCGAACGTGGCGAGTTGGGCGCGCAGGAACGCGAAGGGGGCGGCGTCCGCGAGGTTGGCGAGATAGACGCCGTCACCCCGCAGGACCCGCTCGGCCTCACGCGCGTAGGTCACGGAGGTGAGATGGGCCGGTACCCGTGAGCCGCCGAAGACATCGGCGACGACCACGTCCGCCGAACCGTCCGGCGCCGCCTCCAGCCAGGCACGGGCGTCGGCGCCGTGCACGGTGACACCGGCGCCGTCCGGCAGGGGCAGATGCTCCGTGACCAGCTCCAGCAGACCAAGGTCGGCCTCCACGACGTCCTGCCGCGAACCGGGCCGGGTCGCCGCCAGATATCGGGGCAACGTGAGCGCCCCACCGCCCAGGTGCACCACGTCCAGCGGACGCCCCGGCTCCGCGACGGTGTCCAGTACATGCCCGAGCCGCCGCGCGTACTCGAACTCCAGATGCGTGGGCGCGTCCAGGTCCACATACGACTGCGGCGCCCCGTCGACAGTCAGCAGCCAGGCCCGCGCCCGGTCCACGTCGGGCATCAACTTGGCAGTCCCGTGATCAACGTCCCGGCTCACGGGTATCGGCTCGTTCACGGGACCATTGTGCCGGGGCGGTGGGGAGCGGTGGGTTCGGAAGGGGTTGGCGGCGGGTGCGCGGGAGCACGAGCCGACCGGTCGGCGCTCCGCTCAGCGCTCCGGCCGGCAGCCCGTGGGCCATAGCCCCGCCGGGTTGTCAGACCCCCCACACCTCCCCCACCTCCGCCACATGCGCCACCGCCTGTTCCCGCCCCGCCCGCGCCGCAGGCGCCCGTACCGTCGGGTCGAGCGGGTTGCGGCCGAACGCCTGCTTCGCTTCCGGGGACGGTACGACGACGACCGCTCGGGCGCCCTGCTCCACCAGCCGCCGGGTCTGGTCCGCCGCCGAGGCGAGGGGGCCGCCGCCGATGGCCATCGGGGCGAGGACCACGACCTGGTCGTAGCCCTCGGCGAGGTGGGCGTTGGCGGGTGAGTGGATACCGCCGTCCATCCAGACGCGGCCCTCGATGGTGACCGGGGGCCACACGCCGGGGACCGCGCAGCTGGCCGCGACGGCGTCGGTCAGGGACAGCCCACTGCCCTTGTCGAAGACCCGCAGCTCGCCGGTCGCCGTGTCGACGGCGGTGAGGCGCAGGGCGCGGCCCGGCCACTCCGGTGAGACGAGCCGGCTCTCGATCGCCGCGCGCCGGGCCGCCATATCGGGTGTCCTGGCGGCACGCGCCATCCGGCCGATCTTCCGGCCGTACGCCTCGGGGGTGCGCGAGGTCAGCGCCGACCAGACGTAGCGGAACAGCAGCCCGGGGCCGAGCCGGCCGGGGATCTCGCCCTCGGGGACGGTGAGTTGACGCTCGTAGACCTCCTTGAGCGTGCTCGCCAGCAGTTGGGCGCCGACAGCCGAACCCGCCGACGTGCCGATCACGACATCGGCGTCACCGAGATCCACGCCCGCCTCACCCAGCCCGTACAGCATCCCGGCCATCCAGCCGATGCCGCTGCTGCCCCCACCACCGAGTACAAGTGCCTTGCCCGCCATGATGCCCCCGCCTCTCCACCGCTCTCCACGACTGCCTCCGCGTTCAAGTCTTGCGCACGGCACTGACAATCACGGATGCGGGCCACTCGCGTGGGACGGGCGAGGCCGCGCACCCCGGACACGCAGGGGTGCCTGCCCCCGTGGGGACAGGCACCCCTCCCGCTCAGCCGACCTCCGTCACCGTGCCCGCGCCGACCGTCCGCCCGCCCTCGCGGATCGCGAAGCCGAGCCCCGGCTCCAGCGGGACCTCACGGCCCAGCTCGACCGCCATCGTGACGGTGTCCCCCGGCCTCGCGACCGCCGTCTCGCCGAGGTCGATGTCGCCGACGACGTCCGCGGTGCGGATGTAGAACTGCGGCCGGTAGCCGGTCGACACCGCGGTCGTACGACCGCCCTCGCGCGCCGACAGGACGTACACCTGCGCCGAGAAACGGCGGCTGGGCACAACGCTGCCGGGCGCCGCCACGATGTGCCCGCGACGTACCGCGTCGCGCGGCACCCCGCGCAGCAGCAGCGCCACGTTGTCACCGGCCTGCGCCTCCGCCATGGGCTTGCCGAAGGTCTCCAGGCCGGTGACCACCGTGTCGACGGCGGCCCCGAGCACTTCGATACGGTCGCCCACCCGAACCGTGCCGCGCTCGATCGCGCCCGTGACCACCGTCCCGCGTCCGGTGATCGTGAGCACGTTCTCGACCGGCAACAGGAACGGCGCGTCCAGGTACCGCTCGGGCATGGGCACATACGTGTCCACGGCGTCGAGCAGCGCGTCGATCGACGCCGTCCAACGGGGGTCCCCCTCAAGGGCCTTGAGGCCGGACACCCGTACGACGGGTACGGAGTCGCCGCCGTAGCCGTTCGCGGTGAGCAGTTCGCGGACCTCCAGCTCCACCAGGTCGGTGAGCTCGTCGTCGCCCGCGTCGGCCTTGTTGAGCGCGACCACGATGTGGTCGACGCCCACCTGCCGGGCGAGCAGCACGTGTTCGGCGGTCTGCGGCATGATCCCGTCGAGCGCGGAGACGACGAGGATCGCCCCGTCGAGCTGCGCGGCCCCGGTGACCATGTTCTTGACGTAGTCGGCGTGACCGGGCATGTCCACGTGCGCGTAGTGCCGGGTGTCGGTCTCGTACTCGACGTGCGCGATGTTGATGGTGATGCCGCGCGCGGCCTCCTCCGGCGCCCGGTCGATACGGTCGAACGGTACGAAGGTGGAGGCGCCGCGCTCGGCGAGGACCTTGGTGATGGCGGCGGTCAGGGTGGTCTTGCCGTGGTCGACATGGCCCATCGTGCCGATGTTCAGATGTGGTTTCGTGCGGACGTATGCAGTTTTGGACATGGCGGTACCTCGAAGCCTCTCCAGAGGTGAAAAGCCCAGTGGTGAAAAACGGGACCCCGAGGACTCGCCGACCCTCCCCCTGCGGGGTCCGCCGGACGATCCGGAGAGGGTCAGCTTCGGGCGCCGTCGACTGCGGCGACGAGAACGGGAACGGCAGCCTTCGGGGCATCCGCGACTGCGGATGCTGCGAGGTGGAAGGCGTACCGGAACATGAGGCCGATCATTGCCGACGCTTTGCCCGGCGTCGAACGATTTATCAGTACGTGGACTTCAGGGTCGGGACTTCAGGGTCGGGACTTCAGGGGCCGGGACTTCAGGGGCCGGGACTTCAGGGGCCGATGTTCTTCAGGGCCTCGCGCACCGACAGCGGCGCGAACCGCCCCTTCTCCCGCGTCAGGAAGCCCCGTACCGCCTCCGGGTCCGTCTTGGCGTACTCGCGCAGGCACCAGCCGATGGCCTTGCGGATGAAGAAGTCCGGGTGTCCGGACTGACGCAGGCAGTAGGCGAAGAGGCGGTCGGTGTCGGTGCGCTCCTTGTAGCGCAGCTGGTGGAGGAGGGCCGTACGGGCGACCCACATGTCCTCGTCGACGATCCACACGTCCATGTCGGTGGCCAGCTTCGGGTCGGCGGCGACCAGGCCTCCCACTACGTGGGAGGCGAGTGCGTCGACGGTGTCCCACCAGGGGACCGTCGAGACGAGGTGGCGGGCGACCGGCAGGAAGCCGGATGTGCAGTGCTTCACATGGCGCCGCAGGTAGTCCACCGCGAAGTACTGGTACTCACGCTCCGGCAGCTCCCAGCAGCGCAGGGCGATCGCGGTGCAGTCGGTCTCCTCGGGGCGGGGTGTGCCCTCCAGGACCGTGCGGGACAACGCCCTGCGTACGGGTGTGGTGAGGCCCAGGAAGGACGCGATGTCCTTCATGTACGCCCGCATGGGCACAGCCCGCTCCGGGTCGGCCGCGGCGGCGTACGTGGCGGTGAGTCGCTCCAGCACCGTGTCCGCGAGGCCGCTGCTCGGCACACGCACGGTGCCCGCACCTGTGACGCTCATGAGACGAACCATACGGCGATCACATACACAGGTCGGTTAGTGTCGCCGACATGCTCGCCGATGCTGCCACGAACTCTAGGGGCACCGACTCTGGGGGCACCCGCTCTGGGGGCACCGCCACGGCCATGCCCGTCGCGCTCCTGGTGCCCGTCGTCCCGACCGGCTTCGCCGCGCGCTGCACGAGAGCGCTGCTCTCGCCGTGGTCGCGGTTGTCGCTGCTCCTCGTGCTGCTCGCCGGGGCCGGGGCGAGCGTGCTGCTGTTCCATCCACAGCGGCTGCTCTCCAACGGCTGGCCGCCCCAACTTGGCGGTGTCACCGCGGCGTTGGCGTTCGCGGCGGCATACGGCCTGTGCAGCGTGGCGTTCGTACCGCGCCCGCTGCTGAACCTCGCCGCGGGCGCGCTGTTCGGCTCCCAGCTGGGCACCGTCTCGGCGCTGGCGGGCACGGTGCTCGGCGCCGGGATCTCCTTCGGCCTGGGCCGCTTGCTGGGCCAGGACGCCCTGCGCCCGCTGCTGCGGGGCCGGTGGCTGAAGGCCGCGGACGGCCAGCTCAGCCGGCACGGCTTCCGTTCGATGATGGCGGCACGGCTCTTCCCGGGACTGCCCTTCTGGGGCGTGAACTACTGCGCCGCCGTCTCCCGCATGCGCTGGACGCCGTTCCTGCTCGCGACGGCGCTCGGTTCGATCCCGAACACGGCCGCGTACGTCGTCGCCGGAGCCCGTGCCTCCAGCCCCACGTCACCGGCCTTCCTGATCGCGATGGCCTGCATCGCCCTGCCGGCCCTGGGCGGCGCGGTGGTGGCCTGGAGGAAGCGCCACCACCTGCGAGCCCAGTGATACGAGCCCAGTAAGACGGGCCCGGTAAGGCGAGCCCAGTGAGACGTCAGACGGTCTCAAGGATCATCGCGTTGGCGAGGCCCCCCGCCTCGCACATCGTCTGCAGCCCGTAGCGCGCTCCACGGTCCCGCATCGCGTGCACCAGCGTGGTCGTCAGACGCGTACCGCTCGCGCCGAGCGGATGCCCGATCGCGATGGCCCCGCCGTGCACGTTGACCTTGGCGAGATCGGCGCCCGTCTCCTGCTGCCAGGCCAGAACGACACTGGAAAACGCCTCGTTGACCTCGAACAGGTCGATGTCGTCGAGGGTGAGCGACGCGCGGCGCAGCACCTTCTCGGTGGCCGGTATGACACCGGTGAGCATGAGCAGCGGGTCGGAGCCGGTCACCGCGAAGCTGTGCAGCCGGGCGAGCGGGCGCAGTCCGAGCCGGGCCGCGGTCTCGCTCGACGTGATGAGGACGGCGGAGGCGCCGTCGTTGATGGGGCTGGAGTTGCCGGGGGTGATGTTCCACTCGATCTGCGGGAAGCGCTCGGCGTACGTCGCGTCGTAGAAGGCGGGCTTCAGGCCGGCGAGGATCTCGGTCGTACTGCCGGGCCGCACGCACTCGTCGCGCGAGGCGCCCGCCAGGGGTGCGACCTGAGCGTCGAACAGACCCGCGTCCCAGGCGGTGGCCGCCTTTTGGTGCGAGGAGACCGCGAAGGCGTCCAACTGGTCGCGCGTCATCGACCACTTCGCGGCGATGAGTTCGGCACTGATGCCCTGCGGGACGAGGCCCTCCGGGTAACGCCCGGCGACACCGGGGCCGAAGGGGTCTGTGCCGGGCAGCACGCTCGACCCCATCGGCACCCGCCCCATGGACTCCACTCCACAGGCCACGACCAGGTCGTACGCCCCGGAGAGCACGCCCTGCGCCGCGAAGTGCACGGCCTGCTGGGAGGAGCCGCACTGACGGTCCACGGTGGTCGCGGGCACCGACTCCGGGAAGCCCGCCGACAGCACGGCCTGCCGGGTGATGTTGACGGCCTGCTCACCGACCTGGGTGACCGTGCCACCGATGACGTCGTCGATGAGGGCCGGATCGATCCCGGTGCGCTCGACGAGGGTGCGCAGGGTGTGCGAGAGAAGTTCGACGGGGTGGACCTGGGCGAGGGTGCCGTTCGGTTTGCCCTTGCCGACGGGCGTGCGTACGGCTTCGACGATCACTGCGTCACGCATGGGACGGGCCTCCATGTCATCCAGAACTCAACGACATCCAGAACTCAACAGCCAGAACTCAACAGCCAGAACTACCAGTGAGTAGGAAATCCAAACTCACCATAGCTCTGTCAGTTGGAAAATCAAACCCTCCCCTAAAGTAGGTGTTATGGCAGCCCCCGAAGCCCCCAAAGACAAAGCCCCCAAAAACACAGCCCCGCGCCCCTGCTCCATCGCCGACGCCCTCGCACTCGTCGGCGAGAAGTACTCCCTCCTCGTCCTCAGGGAGGTGTGCCTCGGCAATCGCCGCTTCGACCAGCTGGTCCGCAATATCGGCGCCCCGCGCGATGTCCTGGCCGCCCGGCTGCGCCGCCTCGTCGACGCCGGGATCCTCACCCGGCGGACCTACAGCGAGCATCCGCAGCGCTTCGAGTACCGGCCCACGGAGGCGGGGCTCGAACTGGAGCCGGTCCTGATGACCCTCATGGCGTGGGGCGACCGCCATCTTCGCAAGGACTCACTCGACCGCCCCATGGTGATCGAGCACATCTGCGGCAACGAACTGGTCCCCGCCGTCACCTGCACCGCCTGCGGCGCCTCGGTGCATCATGAGGACCTGACGGCCCACCCGCAGACACCCGGCTGGACGGTGACAGGCCCGACGGCGGCCTGAAATGCGCCGGGCCTACGCCCCCTTGTAGACGTCGTAGACGTCCAACCGCCCGCACATCCCGAACTTCCCGTACGCGGACGGCTGTTCGGCCCGTACCGCGGCGTCGGCGAGGTGCGAGAAGTCACCCTTTTCGAGCCGGTCGAGCTGCGACCCCGTGGCCGCAGCGGCGGCCCGCGCCCCCCGCTCCCAGCGCTCGCGCCACTCCCCCAGCCGAGGTCGTACCAGCGCGGCGGCGGCCCGGTGGAAGGCGGCCAGCGCTTCCGGACCCTCGGCGGAGCGCAGCGCCCGGTAGCCCTCCAGGGCGAGATCGCGTCGGGCCCGGGCGACCCGTTCCTGTTCCGCCTCGGGTGCGTCGGCCGGGATCACCGTGGCGGCGGCGTACGTCTCCGGGTCGGTGAGGTACTGCGGGGGCAGCGTGAGCACCGCGTCCCCCGCCTCGGGCAGCCCGCTGTTCTGCATGAGGACGGTGATGCGCAGATCGCCCTCGTTGACGAGCCGGTGGATGGTGCCCGGCGTGAACCAGGCCACCGTTCCGGCCGCGAGCGGCGTCACCTCGTACCCGGAGGTCGTGAGCGTCTGGACCGCACCCCGCCCGCCGGTGACGACGTACCCCTCCGAACAGGTCAGGTGCATATGGGGAGTTCCGCCGCACAATCCGTCACCACTGCCGGCCTCGGCAGGCCAGTCGTAGACCGACAGATGCGAGACGGCGACCCCGCCCGGCAACCCGGAAAAACCACTTACCACGGCCGCGCCTCCAGGTACTTGGCGATCTCCTCCCGCTCCCACGCCCCGTCGGCCACGACGACCCGGTAGCGCCGGGTGAGTGTGTCGCCGGGGGCCAGCTCCAGCTCGTCGTAGAAGGCGAAGGACGGAGCGATCCCGGCGAAGGGCTCGTTGCGGACGAACCAGTGGGCGGGGTGGGTGCCTTGGGCGCCGGACTGGTCGTTCTCGGGGGCGTGGGCGAAGACGATGGTCGCGTGGCCGTCGGTGCCGTCGTGTTCGCCGGAGACGGCGAGCCAGGGGCCCTGGGAGCCCATCAGCTCGGGGCCCTCGCCGTCGGGGCCGATGATCCGGCCGTCGCGGAAGGCGCGCGGGCCGCGCCAGAAGAGGCCCGTGTAGCCGGCCGCCTCGCGTCCGTGAGTGGTCGGGCTGCCGAAGCGCAGGGGCTCGTCACGGCGGTTCGTCACGGCGCTCGTCCAGGTCAGCGCCCACGAACCCGACTCCGTGTCCACATCGTGCACCTCGATGCGGCGCTGCTCGTCGGCCCAGAGTTCACCGCTGTACGGGTGCCAGGTCAGCCGTTCGGCGATGACGAGCCGTTCTTCGCCCGAGTCGGTGTGGATGTCGATCTCGTCGAAGCCGACATGGGCCATCGACCCGACCCGTTCTGGGAGTTGGAGATACCCCTCGCCGTGAACGTATGTGTTGCCGCCCCACAGGTTCTGGCCCGACAGATGCGAGGCGGTGAACTGCAGGCCCTTGTGCCAGCGGTGGTCGTTGGGCCGGTAGTCCGTGACGACGTCACCGGCCAGCGTCCTGATCGGGTGGAGGTACGGCTTCGGCGCCTCCCAGGCCGCCTCGGGCCGGTAGACGTAGCTGAACAGCTCGACGCCGGTGGCCGGTTCGGTCACCGTGATGCGGTCGCCGTGGGCGTGGACGATACGCAGGCCGGTCATGCCGACACCTCCTCGCGCGCCACGGGCGCCCAGCCGGGGGCGCCGCCGTGCAGCGCCGTGTAATAGGGGTCACCGGGACCGATCTCGCCGGCCCGTACGGTCGTGTCCGTGAACGCCGACTTGTAGAGCGCGGTGATCAGCTCCAGGCTGGTGCGGCCGTCGGTGCCGCTGCTGCGCGGCCGTTCGCCGGCCCGCATGCTCACGACGAGTTCACGCAGCTGCTCCAGGTGCGAACTCGGCACGTCCGGCCCGAAGTCCTGCCAGGCGGCGGCATCGTCACCCGACACGTCCGGGGCGGGTGTGATGCGCCAGTTGTCGTTGCTGTGCCCGTACAGGTGGGTGAGTTCGACGGTGGCGCGCTCGCAGTCGATGCGGATACGGCTGACCTCGTCGGGGCTCAGCACGCTGTTCACGACGGTCGCCAGCGCGCCGTTCTCGAAACGCACCAGCGCGGTCGAGACGTCCTCGGTCTCCACGTCGTGGACCAGCCGCCCGGCCATGGCCTTCACCTCGCTCCACGGCCCGAGCAGATCGAGCAGCAGGTCCATCTGGTGGATGCCGTGTCCCATGGCGGGACCGCCGCCCTCGGTCTCCCAGCGACCGCGCCAGGGCACGGCGTAGTAGGCGGTGTCGCGGTACCAGGTGGTCTGGCAGTGCGCCACGAGCGGCCGGCCCATGGCCTGCTCGGCGAGCAGCCGGCGCACATGCCGGGAGCCCGAGCCGAAGCGGTGCTGGAAGACGATCGAGGCGTACGGTCCCCCGGCCGTCCCCTTTGCCGGGCCTTCCTCGTCCTCCACGGCGTCGAAGTCGGCCAGCGTCGGCACCGGCGGCTTCTCGCACCAGACCCAGGCGCCGGCCCGCAGCGCGGCGATGGTCTGCGCGCGGTGCAGGGTGGGCGGGGTGCAGATGGTGACGAGGTCGGGTCGCTGTTCCCGGAGCATCTGCTCCAGATCGGTGTAGGCGTGCGGGATCCCGGCCTCGGCGCAGAAGGACTCCACCGACTTGGCATCGATGTCAACGGCCGCGACGACCTCGGTCTCACCCTCCTCGGCGAGCCGGGCGAGCGCGGGAAAATGGGAGCCACGGCCGATGGCACCGGCGCCGACCACGGCGGCCCTGATGCGTCGGCCGGTGAGCGGCGGCAAGGGCTGGAACGCCCCGGGGTTGGTGACTGGTGTGGACATGGGCGTGATCAGCACTCCTCCGGAGACAGCGAGCGCGTCCAGCAAGCGCTTTCCTCCGCTGCAACGTATGCGCCGCCCCCGCAGCTGGTCAACACCGCGAACCCGGAGTCGTCGGACCACTCGTGAAACCTCTGCGTCGGGAGCGGCCGACCGCCGTGAAACCTCCGCGTGCGGAGTCGACCGACCGCCGTGAAACCCCTGTGTCGGGCCTGTCACACCGGGACGCTACGCTGCCCCGTATACACACTCGTTCACCGCGCGCGGCGTTTTGGTGTGTCCTTTGCCCCTCCACGATCAGCACTTGGACGCCGTAACTCCATGTCTTGGTTTGAATCCCTCATCCTCGGACTCGTCCAGGGGCTGACCGAGTTCCTCCCCGTCTCCTCCAGCGCGCATCTGCGGCTGACGGCGGCCTTCTCGGGGTGGAAGGATCCGGGCGCGGCCTTCACGGCGATCACACAGCTCGGCACGGAAGCGGCGGTGCTGATCTACTTCCGCAAGGATGTCGGGCGGATTCTCGCCGCATGGTTCCGGTCGCTCACGAACAAGGAGATGCGGCGCGACCACGACGCCCAGATGGGCTGGCTGGTGATCGTCGGCTCCATCCCGATCGGCGTGCTCGGCGTCACGCTCAAGGACCAGATCGAGGGGCCGTTCCGCGATCTGCGGATCACCGCGACGATGCTGATCGTCATGGGCGTCGTCATCGGCGTCGCCGACCGGCTCGCGGCCCGCGACGAGACCGGCGGCCGGCACCGTGCCCCCAAGCAGCTCAAGACACTGGTGGACCTGAACGCCAAGGACGGCCTGCTCTACGGCCTCTGCCAGGCGATGGCCCTCGTCCCCGGCGTCTCCCGCTCGGGCGCGACCATCAGCGGCGGCCTGTTCATGGGCTACACCCGTGAGGCGGCGGCCCGTTACTCCTTCCTCCTCGCCATGCCCGCCGTACTGGCCTCGGGCGCCTTCGAGTTGAAGGACGCGGCAGAGGAAGGACATGTCGCGTGGGGGCCGACGATGTTCGCCACGGTGATCGCGTTCATGGTGGGATATGCCGTAATCGCCTGGTTTATGAAGTTCATCTCCCACAAGAGCTTCATGCCGTTCGTCTACTACCGCATCGCCCTCGGCATCGTGATCATCGCGCTGGTGACGGCGGGCGCGCTGAGCCCGCACGCGGCGGAGTCGGCGGGCTGAGTCAACTCCTGGGCAGGGCAAGCGCCCACGGCTCGGGCTCGATCCCGACACCGTTGGCGACGTACGCGATGGTGCGGTACCACCCGGCCAGCACAAGGAGTTCGAGGGCCTCGGGCTCGTCGAGATGCTCCCGCAATCCGGCCCAGACAGGGTCGCTCAGGCGTGCGTCGGCGTGGAGTTCGTCGACGGCCCGGAGCAGCGCGGACTGCCGGGGCGACCAGGCCGGGTCGTCCGGAGTGCCGATCGCGGTCAAGGTGACTTGGCGTGGGGTGAGTTGGGCGGCTTCGGCATATGTCGCCACGTGGACGCCCCACTCGTAGGCGCAGCCGGAGCGGGCGCAGACGCGGGCGATCACGAGTTCGCGGTCGGCGGTGCCCAGGCGACCGTGGACGAGCAGCCCGGAGCCCAACGCCCGCATGCGGGAAGCGAGTTCCGGGTGTCGTTCGAGAACCTTGAAGAGCATCAGGGGTTCAAGGGTGACGCCGGGCGGCATCCAGCGGTGCAGGGCGCGATCGGTCTCGGGGGCGTAGGGCGGGGTGACACCTTCGATGCGCTGTTTCATGTCCACCGACTCTTGCGCTTCTGAAATCGAAGCGCAAGGGTGAGGTACGAAGATGAGGCGCGAGGTCACAAGAAGTCGGCGGAGGAGGGGTCTTGGAATCCACACCCGCGGGATCCGCACCCACGGAATCCGCGCCCACGGAATCCATGCCCGTTCCCGGACCCTCGGGTTCCACGCCCGTTCCCGGTCGCCCCGTGCGCGGATCGGACACCGGTCGGCCCGTCATGGCCGCGCTCGACCTGCTCGGCCGACGCTGGACTCTCCGCGTGATCTGGGAACTGCACCGGCACGGCGCTCCGATCGGCTTTCGTGACCTGCAACGGCGTTGCGACGCCATGTCCTCCAGTGTCCTGTCCGCCCGGCTGGCGGAGCTGCGCGAGGCGGACATCGCGGGGCAGGCGCCCGATGGGGCCTGGCAGTTGACCTCGCTCGGCACGGATCTGGTGACGGCGATGGGGCCGCTGCTGGAGTGGTCGCGGGTGTGGGCCGAGCGGCGGGGGTGAGCCAACTCATGGCACTGACACAGCAGTTCGCCCGCGTGACCTCGGAGTACCTCGATCGCTGCCGCGCTTTGGCCCTCACCTCGTCCGGCGCGTCCCCGGGCTGGGACCCGCCGGACGGCGACCTGCTCGACACGGGCTGGGCGCTGTGGGGCCTCCTCCGCTACTGCCGCTCGACCGGCGCCGACCCGGAGGTGATCGCCCTGCTCGACCGGGCCGTCTCGGGCGATCCCGACGGGAACGTGGGATTCCTGGACCACGACGAGGTGTACGACGGTTTCGGTGATCCGCCCCGGCTGCTCGCCCCCGCCGCGGTCGCGGACATCGCCACCGCACTGGACCGTGTCGAACTCGGCGACCTGCTCGCGGACATGCCGGTGTCCACCGAGGTCGCGGCCGTCCGCTGCGGATTCGGCGCCGGATTCGACGGCGACGTACGGGAACATCTGACCGAACACTTCGTCGCCGTGCGGGAGTTCTACCGAACCGCCGCACATCACACCCAGTGCGTCGTCACGTGGGTGGACTGAGCGTCCAACCCGCGCCGGGCGCCCGGTTCACCGCGCCCGTGACCAACCCCATACGGTCTGAGTAGCCGTCCGGTAGCGCAGTGTCAGTCCTTGCCCCTAGGCTGTTCGCATGTCCCCCGATTCCGTGGCCCCTGGTTCCGTGCGGTCTGCTTACGACGTGAACGAGCAGATCCGGGCGCTCTGGCTGCGTGCGGGCGGATCGCTCTCCACCCAAGAGCGCGAGGAATACGAGCTGTTGGTGGTCGAGTGGGCCGCGGCGATGCGTCACGAGGTCATCGAGGCCGCCTGAGTGGAGCATCTCAGCAGCGTGCCGCCGCGCCAGGGGCTCGTCATCTTCCTCAACGGCACGTCCAGTTCGGGCAAGTCGAGCATCGCGGCCGAGCTGCTGCCGATCCTGGACGAGCCGTACTTCCACCTGCCGGTCGACGCGTTCCACGCGATGCGCTCACCGGTCCCGATCGACCCCGGTCACCTCGACACGGTGCTGCACCGCACCTGGCGGGGCTACCACCGGGCCATCGCCGGGATGGCCTCCGCCGGTAACAACGTCGTCGTGGACCACATCCTCAGCGCCGAGTGGCGCCTGCGGGACTGCCTCTCGCTGTTCGTCCCCGAGGACGTGGTGCTCGTCGGCGTGCACTGCCCGCCGGAGGAACTGGAACGCCGTGAGCGCGACCGCGCCGACCGACCGCGCGGCCTCGCCGCCGCCCAGCTGAAGCAGGTGCACGCGCACGGCGTCTACGACATCGAGTGCGACACCGGCCGTTGGGACGCGGGCGAGTGTGCCCGACGTATCAGGGACTTCCTGCCCGGCAGGCCGAGGCCGACGGCGTTCGAGCGGCTGCGGGCCACGACGTAGGGCTCACCGGCCGCCGGACACCCGCAACACCGCTCCCGTCGTGTACGACGCGTCCGGCGACATCAGCCAGGCGATGGCGGCGGCGACCTCCTCGGCCTGCCCCGGGCGGCGCAGCGGGATCGACGCAGCCACGCGTCGGGCGCGGTCCGGGTCGCCCGTCCTCGCGTGGATCTCGGTGTCGATGATGCCGGGTGCGACCGCGTTGACGCGGATGCCGTCGGGGCCGAGTTCCTTGGCGAGGCCCAGCGTGAGGGCGTCCACGGCGGCCTTCGTCGCGGCGTAGTGGACGTAGTCCCCGGGGCTGCCGAGCGTGGCGGCGGACGACGACACGTTCACGATCACGCCGTTGCCCCGGGCCGTCATGACCTGCGCTGCACGGCGCGAACACAGCAGTGTGCCCAGCAGGTTGACCTCGACGACCCGGCGCAGGTCGGCGGGGTCGGTGTCGGCGAGCCGGCCGAACGGTCCGGTCACCCCGGCGTTGTTCACCAGCCCGGTGACCGGCCCGAGTTGCTTCTCCGCCGCCGTGAACAGCCCCTCGACGTCCGCCTCGACGGAGGTGTCCACACGCACGCACACCGCACGGGCCCCGACCTGCCGTATCCCGTCCGCCACTTGCTCGGCGGCCCGGGCGTCCTGCAGATACCCCACCACCACGTCGTGCCCGTCCTCCGCGAGCCGCAGACAGGTCGCGGCGCCGATGCCGCGACTGCCTCCGGTGACGACCGTGACGAGACGTTTCATGAGTACTCCCCTTCAGTTACTACTCCCCTTCACTTACTCCCCTTCAACGGCACGGCAGTTGAGGTCCCCGGCCGGCCCCGTCGGCTCGACTCCACCGTCGCCGTCCGTGCGCATGTCGAGTCGCCACCATGCCAGGGACGGGGCGTTGGCCGTGCCCTGGACGAGGGCGGGGATCTCGGAATCGGCGTCCAGGTCGGGCAGTTCGTCGGATCCGTAGCGTTCCCGATGCGCCTCGGCGAGCGTGCGGATCTTGATCAGGCCGATGGCGTCGTGCGCGCCGTAACGCCGGCCGGCTGCCCGATGGTGATCACACGGCCATCGTCCCACTTGCCCACGCCCCTGGGGCAGGGTCGCAGCACGGCTCGCGCAACGTCTCTCGGCCAGCAACCGATCCAGCTCCTTTCCGGCCTCTTCGGCACCGGCAGACAGGCATCCGGACTGAGATCCGGCCGTACTCAGCGCGCACACCTGTCCGAGCACCGCCGAATGTTCCCCACGTTGTCCCCACGTACCCCTTGGCGCGACACGCTGCGTGACCAACACTTGCCCGATGACGCAGCGTGTGGAACTGGCGATTGTGATGGACCGGCTGGCCGTGGACGAACTGATCACCGAGTACGCGGTGGCGGTGGACGACGGCGACTGGGAGGCGTACCGGAAACTCTTCGCACCGGGCGGGCGTGCCGACTACCGGTCCGCCGGAGGAATCGAGGGCGACGCGGAGGAGATCGCCGGGTGGCTCGCCGAGAGCATGCGGTTGTTCCCGATGCGGCAGCACCTGATCGTCAACCGGCGGATCCGCTTCGGAAGCCTGGACCAGAACAGCGACGACACCGCGCGCGTCCAGGCCGACTACGTCAATCCGATGCGCTTCGCCAAGGACGACGACGGCAGCGACGGCGACCTCTCCACCACACCCGACTTCGTGTGCGGCGGGCGGTACGCGTTCGGACTGCTGCGTACGCACGACGGCTGGCGGCTCCGCGAGGTCGTCGTGGAGGAGAAGTGGCGGCGTCTTCCCCAGCGGCACCCGGCAGCCGTGATCAACTGAGCCGACCGGACCGAGACGGCCGGGCGACGTCCTCTGTCCGAGATCGTCCCCGGCACGCACACTGGAGCCACCAGCGGGTAGGGAGGTGCCGTATGAAGACCTTCGGCGACTGGCTCGCCTCTCCTTGGCGGCGTTCCCTGCTCGCCGTGCTCGCGGGCGCCCTGCCCGTGTTCGCGTTTCCGGCGCCGTCCCTGTGGTGGTTCGCCTACGTCGCGCTCGTCCCCTGGATCCTGCTGACGCGCTCGGCGCCGACCGGGCGGCGGGCGGTCTACGACGGCTGGTTCGGGGGGCTCGGGTTCATGCTGGCCGTGCACAGCTGGCTGGTACCGAGCCTGAGTGTGTTCATCGTGGTCATCGCGGGGCTGCTGGGCGTGCTGTGGGCGCCGTGGGGCTGGCTGGTGCGCCGCTTCCTCGGCGGTGTGCCGTCGCCCGGGCGGGGTGCAGCCGCGCTCCTGGTACTGCCCTCGGGCTGGCTGATGGTCGAACTCGTGCGGTCCTGGCAGGGGTTGGGCGGTCCCTGGGGTCTGCTCGGCTCCACCCAGTGGCAGGTGGAACCGGCCCTGCGGCTCGCGTCCGTCGGCGGGGTGTGGCTGCTGAGCTTCCTGGTGGTGGCCGTGAACGTCGCGGTCGCCGTGCTGGTCGCGGTCCGCGAAGTGCGGGTGCCGGCCGTCGCCGGGCTCGTCGCCACCGCCGCCGTCACCTCGGCGGCCTGGGTGTGGTCGCCGCGCCCCGACGTCGACGGGCGGGTACGGATCGCCGTCGTCCAGCCCGGGATCATCGACGGCGACGAAAGCGGGGCCCGGCGCTTCGACCGCGAGGAGCAGCTGACCCGCCAACTGGTCGGTCAGCACGTCGACTTGATCGCCTGGGGCGAGAGCAGTGTCGGCTTCGACCTCGGGAAGCGGCCCGACCTCGCGCGTCGTATCGCCGCCCTCTCCAAGGAGACCGGGGCCGACATCCTGGTCAACGTGGACGCCCAGCGCTCCGACAAGCCCGGAATCTACAAGAGTTCGGTCCTGGTCGGCCCGAGCGGCCTCACCGGGGACCGCTACGACAAGATGCGGCTCGTGCCCTTCGGCGAGTACATCCCGTTCCGCTCGCTGCTCGGCTGGGCCACCTCCGTCGGCAAGGCGGCGGGCGTGGACCGCAGGCACGGCACCGAGCAGGTGGTGATGAACGTGGGGCACGGGCTGCGCATCGGCCCGCTGATCTGCTTCGAGACCGCGTTCCCCGACATGAGCCGCCATCTCGCCCAGGACGGCGCCGACGTGCTGCTCGCCCAGTCGTCGACCTCGTCGTTCCAGAGCAGCTGGGCCCCCGAGCAGCACGCCACCCTGGCTGCCCTGCGCGCCGCCGAGACCGGCCGCCCGATGGTCCACGCCACCCTGACCGGCGTCTCCGCCGTCTACGGCCCGAGCGGCCAGCGCATCGGCTCCTGGCTGGGCACGAACAAGAGCACGACCCAGGTCTACGACGTCCCACTCGCCCACGGCATCACGCCGTACGTCCGCTACGGCGCCTGGCCGGTGGGGGTGGCGCTGCTGGTGCTCGCGGTCATGTGCGCCGGTGAGGGCGCGGTGGCGTTCAGGCTGCGGCGGACCGGTCCGCGACCGCTCGTACCACCCGCTCGCACAGCTCATGAGTCGCCAGCGCGTCCCGGGCGCTGAGCACCTTGCCGGCGCGTACGGCTTCGAGGAACGCGAGCACGGCCTGCTCGATGCCACGCTGCCGGGCCACCGGCACCCAGTCCCCGCGGCGCCGTACGGTGGGCTGGCCCTTGTGGTCGACGACCTCGGCGAGGTTGAGGACCTGACGCTTCGTGTCCTGGCCGGAGACCTCCAGGATCTCCTCGACCGAGCCGCTCAGCCGGTTCATCACACCGAGTGCGGTGAAGCCGTCGCCGGAGAGCTGGAGCACGAGGTGGTGCAGCAGTCCGTCCTGGGTACGGGCGCGCACGGTCACGTCCTCGACCGGGCCCGGCACCAGGAACCGCAGGGTGTCCACGATGTGGATGAAGTCGTCCAGGATCATCGTGCGCGGCTCCTCGGGGAGCCCGATCCGGTTCTTCTGCATGAGGATCAGCTCGCGCGGGTGGTCGACGCACTGCGCGTACCCGGGGGCGTAGCGGCGGTTGAAGCCGACCGCGAGCGACACGTTCCGCTGCTCCGCGAGCCGCACCAGCCGCTCGGAGTCGGCGAGTTCGTACGCGAGCGGCTTGTCGACGTACGTCGGTACGCCCGCCTCAAGGAGCCGGGTCACGATCTCGGGGTGGACGGCCGTGGGCGCGTGCACGAACGCGGCGTCGAGGCTCTGCGCGAGGAGGGCGTCGAGGTCCGTGTGGCGCCGGTCCGCCGGGAGGTGCAGGCCGTCGGCGACCCGGGCGAGGGTGGCGGGGGTGCGGGTCTGCAGATGCAGCTCGACCCCGGGCAGCCCGCCGAGAACCGGCAGGTAGGCCTTCTGCGCGATGTCACCGAGCCCGATGCAGCCGACCTTCACGGAGTCTCCCTAGCGCTCGCCCAGCGGTACCTCCTGTACCTCCTCGGAAGCATACGGCGGGGGAATATCCGCTGGTGCGGGCGGACCGGTCACGCGAGGATGCGGGCATGACCATCGAACGCAGTGAACCCGCGACGACCGCCGACGAACGCACCATGCTGGACGGCTGGCTCAAGTACCACCGGGACACCCTGGCCTGGAAGTGCGAGGGGCTGACCGACGAGCAGCTGAGGACCGCTTCCGCGGAGCCGTCCACGCTGTCGCTCATGGGCCTGGTGCGGCACATGGCGGAGGTGGAGCGGGGCTGGTTCCGCAATGTCATGGCGGACGAGGGAATGGGCCCGATCTACTTCAGCGACGAGGACCCGGACGGCGACTTCCATCTCACCGAGGCGGACACCTGGGCGGAGGCGTACGCCACCTGGCAGGCCGAGATCGAGGCGGCGAACGAACACGCGGCCCGGTTCACCCTGGACGACCTCTCCCTCGGCAAGCACCGGCGCACCGGCGAGAGCTTCAACCTGCGCTGGATCTACACGCACATGATCGAGGAGTACGCGCGGCACAACGGCCATGCCGACCTGCTCCGTGAGCGGATCGACGGCAGCACCGGCGACTGACGTCACGTCACCCGGGGCGGGCGCGCGCCGTCCGTAAGGGGGCGGAGATCACCCGTGTGGGGCATCATCCGGCCGTCCGCTGTCCCCAACGGGGCCGGAACCAGCAGAGTTGCGAGGGTGCATCGAACGACGACCACCGCAACGCTCCTGGTCACCGTGGCTGTCTCGGCCCTCTCCGGCTGTATGACCGTCCAGCGGCCACCGGCCCCCGCTCCCCCGGCCGCACCGTCCCAAGCGTCGGTGCCGCGCCCTGACGGCAGCGCGGAACCACAGGTCGTACAGGCCCCGGCACGAGAGGCACTGGACCTCATCAACCCATCTCACAGCCCGAAACCGGCCACGCATCCGCCGCACCGCACACCGGTCCAGCCCCCGCAGGCGGCTCAGGCACCGGTCCCCCGCTCACACCCGCATCCCCATCCGCACCCGAAGCCGCGCCACCCCCGGCAGCCGGGCGCGGACATCCCCGACGTGGTCAAGTCGGTGCCCAGGAACACGCAGGACGTCTGCGCCCTGGGCAGGAAGTACGGCGGCTGGCAGTCGGACAGCCCCCAGTCGGTCATCTGCGGGCAGACGTACGGCCGTTGAGACCACCGGTGTCACGACCGGACCTCAGGGCCGCTGTCTCGGCGGCCCCCAGGTCCCGTCTCCCGCTGAGCCCCCTTCGGCGTCGAGCCGCAGCTCCAGTCGACTGATCGCGGCCCGCACGCCGTTGCCGTAGCCGTCGTCGGCGAGGACCGCGCAGGCGCCCCGGGCCCGGTGGAGGTGGGTGCGGGCGGCGTCGGCGCGGCCGAGTTTCACGTAGTCGGCGGCGAGGTTGAGGTGCAGGGAGGGGTAGAAGGCGCGCACCGCGATCGCCCCCTCCTCGCCGGTGTCGCCGGTGTCCCGCCCGTCCGTCAGCTCGTCCGCCGCCGACAACGCCCGGAGATCCCAGGCGAGTTCGTCGGTCGGGTCGTCCTGGGTGTCGGCCAGGTAGTGGGCCAGTGTGCAGCGGTGCAGCGGGTCGCCGTCCTCACCGAGCTCCGCCCACATGCCCAGCAGGCGCTCCCGGGCCTCCTCGCGGTCCCCGCCGTGGTGCAGCATGACGACCTGCCCGATCCGCGTCAGCAGAGCGTCCGGCGCCGCCTGCCCCTGTCGCTCCGCCACCGCGTCCTCCGCACTCGCCAGCCACCTTGGCTGTCCCTGCCGACGCTAACCGGCGGCACTGACAATCCCCGTCAGGCGGCACCGTCCCCCCGTCGCGGTGAGGTCAGCCCAGGTTCGGGATGCGCCAGTCGATCGGGGTGTGGCCCTGCTTCGCGACGGCCTCGTCGATCTGGGTGAACGGGTGGGAGCCGAAGAACTTCTTGGCCGACAGCGGGGAGGGGTGCGCGCCCTTGACCACCACGTGGCGCTCCTCGTCGATCAAAGGGAGCTTCTTCTGCGCGTAGTTCCCCCAGAGGACGAAGACCGCCGGGTCGGGGCGCTCGGCGACCGCGCGGATCACCGCGTCCGTGAACTTCTCCCAGCCCTTGCCCTTGTGCGAGTTCGCCTCACCGGAGCGGACCGTGAGCACCGCGTTGAGCAGCAGGACGCCCTGCTGGGCCCACGGCATCAGATAGCCGTTGTCCGGGACCGGGAGGTCCAGCTCCGCCTTCATCTCCTTGTAGATGTTCCGGAGGGAGGGCGGGGTCTTCACCCCGGGGCGGACCGAGAAGCACAGGCCGTGGCCCTGGCCCTCGCCGTGGTACGGGTCCTGACCGAGCACCAGCACCTTCACCTGGTCGTACGGCGTCGCCTCCAGCGCGGCGAAGACCTCCTCGCGCGGAGGGTAGACCGGACCCTTCGCCCGCTCCTCCTCGACGAACTCGGTCAGCTCCTTGAAGTAGGGCTGCTGAAGCTCGTCGCCCAGGACCCCGCGCCAGGACTCGGGGAGCATGGAGATGTCGGTCACGTCAACTTCCTTACCGTGTGCGGCAACTGCGGTGAGGGGCGACCGCGAGGTGCGGTCGCTTCCATGCCCAGAACCTACAGGCGGCCACTGACAACAGCCGCCGCGAGCGCCTCACCAGCTGGTCTTGCGGTACAGCTCCCACATCATCATGATCGTCGACGGGTCGAGGGCCCGCTCCCCGCCGGAGACGTCGTCGCTCGCGGCCACGTACTGCCGGCCCTGCCACAGCGGCAGCAGCCGCGCGTCGTCCACCAGGACCTGCTGGGCGTCCTCGAACTCCTTGACCACGTCGGCCCGGTTGCTCTCCCGGCGGGACTCGGGCAGCAGTACGTCGGTGATCCTGGTCGACAGGTAGGGCGTACCGAGCGCGTTCTGCTGCCCGACGAACGGCGCGATGAAGTTCTCGGCGTCGGGGAAGTCCGGGAACCAGCCGCGCCCGAACACCGGGTACTCGCCCTTCTGGTAGCCCGTCACGTACGTCTTCCATGGGCGGCTCCTGAGGGTGATCGTGAAGAGCCCGGAGTCGTCCAACTGCCGCTTGAGTTCCCTGAATTCGAGGGCGGTCTCGGAGCCGTAGCGGTCGGTCGTGTACCAGAGGGTGAGCGGGACGCGCCGGTTGATGCCCGCGTCGGTGAGGAGCTTGCGTGCCTTGGGGACGCTGGGGTCGCCGAAGTCGTCGAAGAAGGCGGTGGTGTGGCCGGTGAGGCCCTTCGGGACCATCGAGTAGAGCGGGTCGACGGTGTCGCGGTAGATCTTGTGGGTGATCGCCCCGCGGTCGACGAGCTGGGCGACGGCCTTGCGGACGGCGAGGTTCCCGGCCCACTTGTCCTTGGGGTTGAACACCAGGTAGTTGATGTCGGTTCCGGAGCCGTCGACCAGTTGCAGGCTCTTCGAGGGGCGGCCCTGGAGGGCGATGATGTCGTCGGCGGCGAGGCCGCGGTAGGTGACGTCGATCTTCCCGGCCCGCAGCGCCTTGACCATGGTGCCGGAGTCCTGGAAGTAGCGGATCGTCACCGCGCTGTTCTCACGCTTGGCGAAGCCCTTGTAGTGGTCGTTGCGGACGAGTCGGGCCTGCTTGCCGTCGTCGTACGACTTCAGTGTGTACGGCCCGGAGCCGAAGACCTTGCCGTCCTTGCGCAGGGAGTTCGCGGGGTAGTCGTCGGGGTCGACGATCGACATGGCCGGGGTGGCGAGCACGAACGGGAAGGTGGCGTCGGGCTTGTTGAGGTGGAAGACGACGTCATGGTCGCCCAGCACCTGCACCCGGTCGAGGCTGCCCAGCAGACCCGCGGGGCCGCCCGGCACGTTGATCTTCCGGATCCGGTCGATGGAGTGCTTGACGGCCTGGGCGTCGAGGGTGTCCCCGTCGGCGAACTTCATGTCCGCGCGGAGTTGGCAGCGGTACGCCGTGTTCGAACTGTCCGTGAATTCACAGCTCTTGGCGGCGTCCGGCTCGGGCGTGGTCGCGCCGGTCGGGTAGGCGAGCAGCGTCTGGTAGATGTTGCGGAACAGCTCCCAGGAACCGTCCCATGAGGCGGCCGGGTCGAGCGTGCTGGGGGCGCTGGTGGTCCCGACGACGATGGGTCCCCGGTCGTCGGAATTCCCGTCCGAGAACACCCCGCATCCGGCCACCAGAGATATGGATGTGATCGCCGCGGCTCTGCGCAGGCCTCGGTTCCGGATGAACACGCGCACGCTCCTCGATCCGCCGTACCAAGGGTCGGCAGACCATACCGCAGTGCCCCGGCCGATAAAGCTGGTTCGGACGGGGCTGTTGAGCAGCGCTTATATGACGACGTTGTCATCCGGCTGTGCGCGTTTTATGTCTCGACACGGGCGCCGATTCCGTCAAGGGAACAGCAAAGAAAACGGCGCCCGGGTCGTTCGGTCAGCCGACTCCGGCGTTCAGGAGGATGCCGCCGTCGACGACGAGGGTCTGGCCGGTGATCCAGTCGGACTGGTCCGACGTCAGGAACGCGGCGGCGCCGCCGATGTCGGACGGGACGCCGAGCCGGCCCATCGGGTACGCGGCGGCGGCCTCCGCCTCGCGGCCCTCGTACAGGGCGGCGGCGAACTTGGTCTTCACGACCGCCGGGGCGATCGAGTTGACCCGCACGCCGGGCGCGAACTCGTGCGCCAGCTGGAGCGTCAGGTTGATCATCGCGGCCTTGCTGACACCGTACGCGCCGATGAACGGCGAGGCGGAGACGCCGGCCAGGGAGGCGATGTTGACGATGGCGCCGCCGTTGTCCTTCTGCCAGGCGTGCCAGGTCTTCTGGGCGAAGCCGAGCGCCGAGATGACGTTGGTCTCGAAGACCTTGCGGGCGATGTTCAGGTCGAGGTCGGCGATCGGGCCGAACACCGGGTTCGTACCGGCGTTGTTGACCAGGAAGTCGACGCGGCCGAAGGCCTCCATCGTGCGCTCGACGACGACGGCCTGGTGGGCCTCGTCGTGCGCCTTGCCGGCGACGCCGATGACGCGCTCGGCGCCGAGGGTCTCGACGGCCTCCTTGAGGGCGTCCTCGCTGCGGCCGGTGATGCAGACCCGGTCGCCTCGGGCGAGCAGCGCCTCGGCGACGCCGTAGCCGATGCCGCGGCTGGCGCCGGTGATGACGGCGACCTTGCCGGAGAGTTCAGGCAGTTCAGTCATGGTTTCCCGCGTTCCCGTGTTCCTGTGTTCCCTAGTTGAGCGGTCCGCCGGCGACGTACAGCACCTGGCCGGAGACGAAGCCGGCCGCCTCGTTGGTGAAGAAGGCGACGGCGTTGGCGATGTCGTCGGGCTCGCCGACGCGCTGGACCGGGATCTGGGTGGCGGCGGCGGCCTTGAAGTCGTCGAAGCCCATGCCGACGCGGGCGGCGGTCGCCGCGGTCATGTCGGTGGCGATGAAGCCGGGGGCGACGGCGTTGGCCGTGATGCCGAACTTGCCCAGTTCGATGGCGAGGGTCTTGGTGAAGCCCTGGAGACCGGCCTTGGCGGCGGAGTAGTTGGCCTGGCCGCGGTTGCCGAGGGCGGAGGACGAGGAGAGGTTGACGATGCGGCCGAAGCCCGCGTCGACCATGTGCTTCTGGACGGCCTTGGTCATCAGGAACGAGCCGCGCAGGTGCACGCCCAGGACGGTGTCCCAGTCGGCGACGCTCATCTTGAAGAGGAGGTTGTCGCGGAGCACGCCCGCGTTGTTGACGAGGATCGTCGGCGCGCCGAGTTCCGCGACGATCCGCGTGATCGCGGCCTCGACCTGCGCCTCGTCGGAGACGTCGGCGCCGACCGCGAGGGCCTTGCCGCCGGCCGCGGTGATCTTCTCCACGGTGTCCTTGCAGGCGGCCTCGTCGAGGTCGATCACGGCGACCGCACGGCCCTCGGCCGCGAGGCGTACGGCGGTGGCGGCGCCGATGCCCCGCGCCCCGCCGGTGACAATCGCGACCCGCTGCTCAGTGGTGGACATTGCTGGTTCTCCTCGCCCTTGAGAATCTCTCGCCCTTGAAACGCGGCCCGCCGGTGAGCGACCGCTTAGTACCTTCGGCAGTCGTGACGCTAGAAGCCCTGGCACTCGGTGTCAACGTGCGCGCGGCCGGGTGTGATCCATTACCTCACCAGCAGGTCCAGCAGGCGCTCCGCCTCGGCCGCCGGATCGACGGTCAGCCCGGTGTGCACGGGCCCCGGCTGGACCACCGTGGACCGGGGCGCGATCAGCCACCGAAAGCGCCGCCCGGCATCGTCGGCCGCCGCCTGCCCGGCCGCCGCACCACCCGCGCACACACCTTCCACGGCACCCAGCGCGGCCCGGATCCCGGCCACATCGGCCGCCGGGTCGAGAGCGAGCAGCCTTGCCTCGTCCAGATGGGTGCGGGCGCCGACGTAGGACTGGGCACGGCAGTAGACGAGCACCCCGGCGTTGACGCACTCGCCGCGCTCGATGCGCGGTACGACCCGGAGGAGGGCGTACTCGAAGACGTCCCGGGTGTTCGCCTCGCTGGGGCGGATGATGTGGCGCTCGGTCACTGGAGTCCCTTGATGCGCTCGTGGAGGAAGGGCACGCGCGCGAGGAGCGGTGCCATATACGCCTCACGGAGGAGGTCCGGGGTGTCGAAGCCGGGTTCGCCGGTCAGCCAGGCGTCCGGGATCTCGGCGGTGACCTCGGAGAGGAGTTCCTCGGTGACCTGGGGGGCGAGTTCCGCGGCGGCCAGGGCGACGTCCGGGGTGAAGCGGGCGAGGGCGTGGTCGGCGGCGTCGTAGGGGCGGGCCGCGGAGGCCTCGGCGCCGGGCCAGTTGTGGTGCCAGATCATGGTGGCGCCGTGGTCGATGAGCCACAGGTCGCCCTGCCACATCAGCAGGTTGGGGTTGCGCCAGGAGCGGTCGACGTTGTTCACCAGCGCGTCGAACCAGACGATCCGGCCGGCCTCCTCGGGGCTCACCGTGAAGGCGAGCGGGTCGAAGCCGAGCGCGCCGGACAGGAAGTCCATGCCGAGGTTCGTGCCGCCGCTGGACTTGAGCAGTTCCTGGACCTGCTGGTCGGGTTCGCCGAGGCCCAGCACGGGGTCGAGGTCGAGGGTCACCAGGCGGGGCACCCTGAAACCCAGCCGACGGGCCAGTTCCCCCACCACGACCTCGGCGACGAGCGTCTTGCGGCCCTGTCCGGCCCCGCTGAACTTCATGACGTACGCCGCGAAGTCGTCGCCCTCGACGAGCCCCGGCAGCGAGCCGCCCTCGCGCAGGGGCGTGATGTAGCGGGTCGCGATGACTTCCTTGAGCATCGCCCCAGGTTACTGGTGCCCGTTACCGGTGCCTGTTCAGGGCTTGTGCCGGGCCGACAGCGAAACGACAGGGACGTTTTACGCACACCTGATCTCGATAAGGCCAAGCTCTCGACACCGTCTGAACGACGGTCGCCCGCACCTCGTACCCCTTTGCACACCCACAGATGCTTTCCATGGAAGGAACGTCAGCATGACCAGCGAATCGTTCGAACCCGTTACAGCGCCGTCCCGTCGCACCGCGTTGGCGGCGGTCGGCGCGGCGGGACTCGCCGTCGCGCTGACCGCGTGCTCGTCCAACGACGACTCGTCGTCGGACTCCTCGGGCTCCACCAACACCGCGGGTTCGTCCACCGCCCAAGGTGCCGCCGGCGGCACCGCACTGGCGAAGACCACCGACATCCCCGAGGGCGGCGGCAAGATCTTCGCCAGCCAGGGCGTGGTGGTCACCCAGCCGACGGCGGGCACCTACAAGGCGTTCTCGTCGAAGTGCACCCACCAGGGCTGTGCGGTGAGCAGCATCAGCAACGGCGTCATCGTCTGCCCGTGCCACAAGAGCGAGTTCTCCGTCACGGACGGCAGCGTGAAGAAGGGTCCCGCGACCCAGGCGCTGCCCGCCGAGCAGATCACCGTGACCGGGGACTCCATCACGCTGGCGTGACGGTCAGCCTCGGCGTGGTCGTTTGAGACAGCCCAGCACCTCGTCCGTGGTCGCGACCGTAGCGACCAATGCGAGGGTGTTGCGGATCATCGCGGGGGTGTACTCCGAGGGCACCCCCGCGATGGCGTCCTTGGGGACGACGACGGTGTAGCCGCGGTTGACGGCGTCGAACACCGCGTTGGGGATCGCCACGTTGGCCGAGACGCCGGTGACGATCAGAGTGCGGCAGCCCAAGTTGCGCAGCAGCGCGTCGACTTCGGTGCCCTGGATCGGCGACAGACCGTGCAGCCGTCGTACGACGAAGTCCTCCTCGGCGACCTCGATCGGGGGCGCCACACGCACCGCCGTGGTGCCCGACAGCTGCTGTACGGGCAGGCGTTCGGCGGCGCGGAACAGCCGGGCGTTGTGGTTCGCGGCCCGGCCGTCCGGGCGGCGCTCGGCGATCGCGTGGATGACCTGCACCCCGCTCTCGTGCGCGGCGGCGACCAGCCGGGCCACGTTCGCGAGGGCGCCCGACGAGCGTGCCTCGCGGGCGAGTTCGGGCAGCGCGCTCTCCGGGCCGACCACCCCCTGCTGGCACTCGACGGTGAGCAGCACGGTGCTCACCGTGTCGAGGATCTCACTGAGTTGTTCGTGCGACGGCATGGCTCTCCCTTGTCGTCGACGGCCGGGGCGGGTGACAGTAACGAGCATCGCGTGCGTACGGAAGACGGCCGACAGCCTTTCCGGCCACTCTCCTGACGTACCGTCAGAAGCGGCTGCCCGCCGCTCGTGCCGTAGCCGAAGGGGATCGCATGACCGCCACTCAGCGCCGGGGCCGGAAGATCATGATGACACCCGAGGAGCTGGACGAGTTCCTCGCCACCGAGCGCACCTGTCGCGTCGCGACCGCCTCCGCGGACGGGGCCCCGCATGTCAGCCCGCTCTGGTTCGCCTGGGACGGCACGTCGTTGTGGCTGTACTCGATCACGCGCAGCAAGCGCTGGGCGGACCTGCGCCGCGACCCGCGCGTCGCGGTGGTGGTCGACGGCGGGCACGCCTACGACGAGCTGCGGGGCGTCGAGCTGTCCGGAACCGTCGAGTTCGTGGGCGAGGCCCCGCGCACGGGCGAGCCGCATCCCGAACTCGTCGCCGTGGAGAAGCTGTTCGCGCAGAAGAACTTCGGCCTCGACGCGATGCCGTACGACGGCCGGCACGCGTGGGTACGCCTGACACCGGACACGCTCGCGTCCTGGGACTTCCGCAAGTTGGCTGCTCTGTAAGGCAGTTGTTCCGCTCCGCTCAGGCGACGGTCTCGGCCGCCGCCTGCAGCGCCTCGACCGCCGCGCGGATGGACGGGCGGCGGTCGGCGTCCGCGCGCCAGACGACGTACACATGTCGGCGCACCCGCTGCTTCAGCGGGACGGTGACGACTCCGGCGGGCATCGGCCGACGGCCCAGCAAGGGGGCGACGCACACGCCCAACCCGGCTGCTACCAGGCTCAGTTGGGTGTGCGTCTCGGCGGCGCGGTGGCCGATGATCGGCTCGATGCCCCGGGAGCGCAGCGTGAACATCAGCCACTCGTGACAGAACTCGCCCTCCGCCCAGGTGATCCACTCGTCCTCGGCGAACTCCCCGAGGTCCACCTCGTCGCGCCCGGCCAGCGGATGACCGGTCGACATCGCCACGTCGGCGGGGTCGTCCAGGATCGGCGCCTTCACCAGGCCGTCGGGCAGCGGCATCGGCTTGTTGTACCAGTCGAGGACGACCGCGAGGTCGAGATCGCCGCGCACGACGCCGGCGATGCCGCTCTCCGGCTCCAGTTCGGTGGAACGGACGCGCAGCGCGGGGTGCTGGGCACGCAGGGCGGCGAGCGCGGTGGGGAACAGGCCACGGGCGGCGGTCGGGAACGCGGAGAGCCGCAACTCGCCCACGACTTGCCCTCGTTGGGCCTCCAGGTCGGCCTGGGCCAGCTCGACCTGGGACAGGATGCGCCCCGCGTGCTCCGCGAGCAGCCGTCCGGCGTCCGTGAGCCGCACCCCCCGCCCGTTCTTCGCGAGGAGCTGCTGCCCCACCTCGCGCTCCAGCTTGGACATCTGCTGCGACACGGCCGAGGTCGTCACGTGCAAGCCCTCGGCCGCACCGCTGACCGAGCCGTGCCGGGCCAGGGCGTCGAGGGTGCGCAGGCGTTCCAGGTTCAACATGTAAGCGATACTACGACTTACCAGGCGTGAAATCTCGCTTGTGCTACGAGGTCAGCTGCAGCATCTTCGTACCCATGAGCACTGTCCCCGCCCGCCGGAACCTGATCCCGGGCGCCGCCACCGCGCCCCTCCCCCTCCCCCGCCCCGCCCTCGACTGGCGACTGCGTTTCGGGGCGCTGTCCCTCATCTGGGGCTTCAGCTTCCTGCTCATCAAGGTGGGCACGCAGAGCTACGCGCCCTTCCAAGTCACGTTCGGGCGGCTGTTGTTCGGGACGGGGGTGCTCGCGGCGGCGATGGTGGTGAAGCGGGAGCGGCTGCCGCGGGGTGCGCGTACGTGGGGGCATCTCGCGGTCGCCGCGTTCCTCCTCAACGCGCTGCCGTTCTCGCTCTTCGCGTACGCGGAGCTGACGATCCCGTCCACGCTCGCGGGCATCTGCAACGCGACCTCGCCGTTGTGGGGCATGGCGCTCTCCCTGGTCGCCCTCTCCGAGGACCGGCCGACCCGCGTCCGCGTCGCCGGTCTCGGCCTCGGCTTCCTGGGCGTCCTGACGGTCCTCGGCGCCTGGCAGGGCTTCAGCGGCCTGGACGCCACAGGCACGGCGATGGCCCTGCTGGCCTCGCTCAGCTATCCGATCGGCTGGATCTACGTCCGCCGGACACTGGCGGGCTCCAGCCACTCCAACCTGTCCCTGATGGGCGCCCAACTGCTCCTGGCCGCCCTCCAACTGGCCGTGGTCACCCCGCTGTTCACCTCCCTGCCGACCCACTTCCCGGTCCTGCCCCTGCTGGCCGTCGCCGCACTGGGCGCCCTGGGCACGGGCCTCGCCCTCCTCCTCCAGTACGGCCTGGTCGCCGAGGTCGGCCCCACGACCGCCCAGATGGTCACGTACTTCATCCCGGTCATCGCCACGGCGGCGGGCGTAGCCATCCTGGACGAGTCGCTGACGTGGTCGACTCCGGTCGGGGCGGCGATCGTGCTGGCGGGGGCGGCGCTCACGCAGGTGAGGGGGAAGGCGGGGCGGTAGCGAGGACTCTGCCGTCGACTCACGCCCCACCCATGACCTCGTACACGCCCCCTACGCGTAACCCCGAACCGGCGCGAGGCCGCAGGCCGACGCGATGGCCTCCGCCAGGGCGGCCGTCTCGTCGGGGGCCAGGGTCGAGACGGTGATCCGGATGCCGGGCGGTGCGCCCATGCGGAATCGGGCGCCGGGGGCCACGGCCCAGCCGGCGTGGAGCAGGCGGGAGACCGCGCCGGTCTCGTCCGGTACCGGGATCCACACGTTGAGGCCGCTGCGGCCGTACGCCGCGACCCCGCGTTCGGCGAGCGCGGCGATGAGCGCGTCCCGGCGACCGCCGTAGGCGCCGGCCACCGCCGGGGTGTCCACCGCGCCGTCGGCCCACAGTCGGGCCACGGCGCGCTGGGTGATCCGGCTGACCCAGCCCGGTCCCAGGCGCTGGCGGCCACGGACCCGGTCGAGGGTGACGGCGTCCCCGGTGAGCACGGCGAGCCGTAGATCGGGGCCGTAGGCCTTGGCGACCGAGCGGACGAAGGCCCAGTTGCGGGTGGTGCCGGACAGGGGATGCAGGGGCTGGTCGACGATGCCGTGGCCGTGGTCGTCCTCGATCAGCAGGGTCTCCGGGTGGCCGCGGAGCACGGAGCGCAGCGCACGCGCGCGCGTGGCGCTCACCACGGCTCCGGTGGGGTTCTGCGCCCGGTCGGTGACGATCAGGGCCCGCGCGCCGGAGTCCAGCGCGGCGCGCACGTCGTCGGGGAGCGGTCCGTCGTCGACGACGCGGACGGGGGTGACGCGCAGTCCGAGCGCCGGTACGAGGTCGAGGAGGCTGCCCCATCCGGGATCCTCGACGGCGACGGTGTCGCCGGGCTTCAGGTGGGCGGCGAGGACGCGCTCGATGGCGTCCAGGGAGCCGGAGGCGACGGCCACGGGGCCGGCCGGTACGCCGTCGGCGTCCAGTTCGGCCCGCGCGATGCGCGCCAGTTCCGGTTCGACCGGGTCGTCGCCGTACATGACCGGTTCGCGGTCGGACCGCTCGGCCGCCGAGGTGAACGCCCGCACGAGGGAGGGCAACTGGGCCGGATCCGGGTTGCCGTGGGACACGTCACGCACCCCCTGCGGCACGTCCACCCGGATGTGCTCGCGCCCGGTCGTGGCCGGCTTGGGCCGCACCCGGCTGCCCCGGCGCCCGGCGGTCTCGATGACACCGCGCTCCCGCAGGGTCCGGTACGCCGCGGCGACCGTATTGGGATTCACCCCCAGCTCGACCGCCAACTCCCGCATGGGAGGCAGCACTTGACCGGGCTCCAGCTCCCCGGAACCCACCGCGCGCTCGACGTCCGCCGCAATGTCTGCTGCGCGCCGACCTTCGATCCGATATCCTCCTAGCACAAAGCACATTATGCACTAGTGCAAAACGCATGGCAAGCCGGCCGTGCAGCACACCCCGAACAGCAACGAACAATGGAGAGCACAATGCAGGGGACCACCTCACAGCCGACGTCGCCGCCCACCGCCTACACGCCGACCGACCGGACCGTCCCCACCCGTTCCGCGGACCGGGCGTCGTACGACAAGGACCTGGTGCACGCGATACTCGACGCGGCCTACGTCTGCCACCTCGGCTTCGTCCGCGACGGCGCGCCGGTCGTGCTGCCGACGCTGTACGGCCGGGTCGGCGAGCGGCTGTACGTGCACGGTTCGACGGGTGCGCGCCCGCTGCGGATGACGGGGAAGGCCGACCCGGGGCTCCCGGTGTGCCTGACGGTCACGCATGTCGACGGTCTGGTGCTGGCCCGCTCCGCCTTCCACCACTCGATCAACTACCGCTCCGTGGTGGTGCACGGCATCGCCCACCAGGTGACGGATCCCGAGGAGAAGTGGACGGCGCTGGACGCGCTGGTCGACCACGTCGTGCCGGGCCGGTCGGCGGACTCGCGGCCCGCCAACAAGAAGGAACTCGCCGCCACCATGGTGATCCGCCTCGATCTCGACGAGGTCTCCGCCAAGCTCCGCACCGGCGGCGCGAACGACGACCCCGAGGACCTGGACCTCCCCCACTGGGCCGGTGTCGTTCCCCTCCAGCCCGCGTACGGAGCCCCGCTGCCGAACGACGACCTGGCCCCCGGCACCGAACTCCCCGGCTACCTGGCGGCGTTGTAATGCTCATCCACCCCTGGGACGCACCCCACGACGACACCGAGTGGCAACACTGGCTCGCCGCCCACGACTTCGGCCAACTCGCGGTCAACGGCCCTCCCGGCGAACCCCCGTTCGTACAACCCCTCCACTTCGCCTACGACCCCGAGCACGGCGAGGCGATCACCCACCTCGCCCGCCCCAACCCCCTGTGGCCGTCGCTGCAGGCGAATCCCCAGGTGGTGCTGAGCGTCGTCGACGACTACGTGTACGTCCCCGGCCCCTGGCAGGCGGAACCGGACGGCCCGGCCGAACACGGTGTGCCGACGAGCTTCTACGCGGCGGTCCAACTCCGGTGCACCGCCCACCTGGTGGACGACCCGACCGAGAAGGCGGCCCTGCTCAACCGCCAGGTCGGCCACTTCCAGCCCGAGGGCGGCTCCTCGTCGGTCACGGCGGGCGAGGCGCCGTACGGACGACTGTTGTCCGGCATCCGTGTGCTGCGGCTCGAAGTGACCGGCGTGCGGGCGAAGTTCAAGTACGCGGGCAAGCGGTCGACGGAGGTCCAGGACCGTATCGCGGCGGGGCTCGCCGGGCGGGGCGGCCCGCGGGACGGAGTGGCGCGCGAGCATCTGCTGCGGCGGCGGGACGCCTGAGGGGCGAGTCTCTCGTCACCCGAGGACCGGTTCGTCGTCGGGCCTCGCCGTGCGTGCTTCCGCCACCGCAAGGCCGGTGACCGAGCCGAGCATCAGCAGGGTGCCTGCCACGGTCGTGGGCGTCAGTCGCTCGCCGAGCAGGACGACGGCGAGGCCGGCCGCGCTCACCGGTTCGAGGAGCATGATCACGGAGACGGTGGCGGAGCGTACGACGGCCGCGGCGGCGAAGTAGAGGGCGTAGGCGAGGGCCGTCGGAACCGTCGCAATGTACCCGAGCAGCCACAGGACCCGGCCCGGCTGGGCGGTGTGCGGTACCAGCCCCTCGGCCAGGGCGAACGGCAGCACGCACAGGCTGGTGACCGCGAACGTCCAGACGGCCGTCTCGGACGCCTCGGTCCCGCCGTCGCGGCCCCATCGCCGGGTCAGCAGGGTCATGGCCGAGCCGCCGGCCGCCGAGACGAGCGCGAGCAGGACCCCCGACGGGCGTACGGTCGCCGCCGGGCCCAGTGACAGAACGGCGAGGCCGGCGAGCGCCCCGCCGACGGCGACCGTGCCGCCGGTGCCGAGGCGTTCGCCCAGGGTCAGCCGCGCCCCGAGCGCGACGAGCACGGGTCCGGCACCGAGCGCGACGACGGTCGCCACGGCCAGGCCGGTGGCCTCGACGGACGCGAAGTACGCCGTCTGGAAGACGGCGAGCCCGAGGCCGGTCGCCATGGTCCGCAGCACCTTCCGGCGGAGCGGTTCGGACACGGCCACGGCGGGACGGACCCGCGAACGTCGGGACAGGCGGACGGCGAGCAGCAGCACGAACCCGGCCGCGCAGCGCCAGAAGGACAGGGCGAGGGGGCCGAGGTCACTGGCCCGGTAGACCAGGGAGGCGGCCGCGCCCGCGGTACCCCAGGCGACACCGGCGATGGTCAGGTAGAGCAGGCCTCGCCCGACGGGCAGGCCGAGAGCAGCATTCGACACGAGTGGTCTCCGCAGAGGTGCAGAAGTGCGAGGAGGAGCCCCTGTCGGCGGGGTCCGTGGACTTCTTCTGCGGGCAGCACCGTTCCGCCCGGCGGTGCCGGGCGTGGATTCCGGAGGCCCGCCTCAGGCGGCCGGAGGCGGAAGGACCAGCGCGTTCCGATGCATGATCGGCAGCCTAGGCGGGTGTTTCCCGGGGCGACAACTCCCTTTCGGGGCCGCCGCTCGCGACCGGTTCCCCGGAGCCCTTCGTGGGCGCGGAGGACTGTGCGATGAACGCACCGAGCAGTACGACCGCGCCCCCGATGATCTGCGGCGCGGAGAGGTGCTCGCCGAGGAGAACCCAGGCCAGTACGGTCGCGATGACCGCTTCGAGGCAGGCCACGACGCCGGCGACCTGGGGGGAGAGACGGCGGACGGAGACCACTCCGGTGACGTACGCCAGGACCGTGGCGATCAGCACGATCCAGGCGAGCAGGAAGGCGGCCGGAACCGGATTGCCGTTCATGTGGGCGTCGCCCTTGAGGACGGACCAGTCCATGGTCCAGGGGCGGGCCACGGCGGTCAGCACGAGGGCGCCGACGAGCAGGCCGTACGCGATCACGCCGAGCGGGTCGGGGGCCTCGTCGCCGGCGTCGCTGCCCTGGTCGGACAGGACGAAGTAGCCGACCTGACAACAGGCCGCGCAGAGCGCGAGCAGCAGTCCTACGGCGTCGAAGCTCAGGCCTGTCCACACCTCGACGACGCAGGCGAGTCCACCGGCCGCGAGGACCACACCGAGCGCGGCGGCGCGGGTGACCGGACGGTGCTGCACGAACCGCACCCAGCCGAGCACGAGGGCGGGTGCCAGGTACTCGACGAGCAGCGCGACCCCTACGGGTATGCGGGAGATCGCGGCGAAGTAGCAGGCCTGGACACCGGCGACGGCGAGCAGTCCGAAGCCGAGGAGCAGTGCGGGGCGGCGGCGGACGAGCGCGCGATGGCGTACGGCGAGCGGCAGCATCACGAGGGCCGCGCCGGCCACGCGCAGCCACACCACGTGCAGCGGGTCGAGGCCCGCCTCGATCAGCGGCTTCGCCGCGACACCGGATCCCCCGAAGGCCAACGCGGACCCGAGCGCCAGACCGAGCCCGACACCCTTCCCGCCTTCGGCGGCACTGCTCTCAGACGTATGCACCAGCACATGATGGCAGGCGATGACAGGAGCGTCATCCCTGTTGACACCTGTCTCGATGCTTGGACGGCTGGGTGATGGACGGGGCGGGGCGCGTGGGCGAGGGCCACGGGGGCGGCGAACCGACCGGTGCGGTCAGCAACCCGTCTCCGTGCCCCCGACGTACTCCCCCAACCGGCTCTCGATCCACACCAGCACCTCGGGCGACTCGATTCCGGCGCGGTGGAGGACCTCGACGGCGCGGGCCTCGGGGTCCGCGACGATCGCGGCGAGGAGGTCGATGCCGCAGGCCAGGTCGGCGTCGCGGAGTTCGGCGCGCTCGCAGGCGTACTCCAGGGCACCCGCGGCCAGGGGCGACCAGCCCTCCGCCGCGGTGACCACGGGGATCGCGCCGGAGTCCTCGACGGTGCCCTGCCAGCGGAGGCCGTAGCCGATGCTGCGTTGGACGAGGTAGCCGAGGAGCCGGGCGATCTGCGGGCCGTCGCCGAAGACGGCGCGTGCCTCGGGGTCGGACTCCAGGAGGCTGTGCAGCAGGTGGGCCGTGTCGATCTGGCGGTCCCCGTCCCGCAGAGCCCGGCGGCGCGCACCGGCGACCACCGCTGCCAGCTCTGCATTGAGCCTCGCATCGTGGTCCGCGCGGTGAATTCCCTGCTCGCGGGTCGACTGCCTGGGGATCTGGGGTTGCACACTCTCACCCCATCAGTCCCCCGCACTGAGGGCATCCCCGGAGGGAAGCATTTCGTCGTCCCACACAGAGTGGACCCGGTGCGACGGAATCTCCTCCTTACGGATGAGATCACGCGCCGCAACCCTGAGAGGCGCGCGCCTCCCCGCCGCGCGCCCCGTGCGCAACCGCGCTGCACCCGGCGTACGTCTTTCGCGAACGTGGAGAGCAGGTGCTGGCTGGTGGAGCTGCCGGCGGTCGACGGCAGGCAGTACGTGTACCGGGTGTACGCCCCGGAGGACGCACTGCTCGCCGACCTGTTCTGGGACGCGTGGCACTGTCACGACGAGAGCGCCCACCCGCGCGCGTGGGATCTGTTCGACGCGGCGGTGATACGACAGGTCAGCTGAACCCCGCGGGCACAGGGACGAGTGCACGCACACAATTCCTGACGGTTCATCAGTATTGAATGTTGCGCGCCCTGCGGCTACGTTCCGCGACACCGTAGCCCGATACGAAGAGGTGGTCGCATGGCCGAAATCAGCGCGGAGGCCCGCATCGAGGCCCCGGCCGAGAAGGTGTGGGCACAGCTCACGGACTGGTCCGCGTACGGCGAGTGGAACGCGACCCACACCAACTTCCCCAAGGGCGGCCCGGAAGTCCTCGAAGTGGGCGGGACCTTCCAGGAGAACATGAAGCTGATGGGCTTCCCGGCCGAAGTCGAGTGGACCGTCGCGGAGTTGGAACCGGCCCGCGTGCTGGCCATCCGCGGCAAGGGCCCGATGGCCGTGAACGTCGCCACGCGCTACACGCTCACACCCGACGGCGACGCCACGACGGTCCGTATCGACGGCGAGTTCACGGGTGCGGCGGTGTCGTTGATGGCCGGCAAGCTGAAGGACTCGGGGACGGCCGCCCTGAACGAGTCGCTGCGCAAACTGGCCGGGCTGGTGACCTGAGGACGGCGCCGGGGCACCGCAGGAACGGGAACGCGCACAGGGAAGGCGCCCCACGGAAGTTCCGTGAGGCGCCTTGGCCTGCCACCTCTTCCGACCCGGAGGACATCAGTCCTCGTCGGCCAGAATCAGGTACAGCTTCTTACGGGCGTCGTTGATGACGGTCAGCGCCTTCTCGCGCTGCTCCTTGCTGCCGGTCTTCCAGACCTGGCCGAAGGCCTCCATCAGACCGAAGCCGGCCTGGCGGATCTCAGTGAGGGCCTCCCAGTCGACACCGCGGGAAGCCTCTTCCCAGGGGGCGTCCGGGCCTTCCTCGGCCGCGGTGCGGCCGGCCTCGGTGAGGGCGAACAGCTTCTTGCCGCCCTCCGACTCACTGGCGATCAGGCCCTCGTCCTCCAGCAGCTGCAGGGTGGGGTAGACCGAGCCGGGGCTCGGCTTCCACGCGCCGCCACTGCGCTCGGCGATCTCCTGGATCATCTCGTAGCCGTGCATCGGCCGGTCCTTGAGGAGGGCCAGGATCGACGCACGTACGTCGCCGCGCCGCGCCCTGCCGCCCCTCGGGCCGCCGCGCCCTCGTCCGCCCCAGGGGCCGGGACCGAAGCCCGGTCCGAAGCCGGGGCCACCGGGACCGCCCGGCCCACCGGGCCCGAAGGGACCGAAAGCCCCACGCCGCCCGTCAGGGCCACCCCGGCCGCGCCGGGAGGGGCCGTCCTGTCCATGTCCACGCTCGTATCCGTGGGTACGCATCGCAATCACTCCATTCCATCGTTGATCTGTCGCGATGCGTCAACGATATATCGGGACCGTTCGGATGGCAACCCCTTCCGACAACCCGGTGCGACGGCCCGGTCCGGCAGTCCCGTCCGCCCCCTTCCGACGGCACCCCCTAGAGTCACCGGCGTGACCGAGCAGCCGCCTTCCTATCTCGCCGCGATCCGGGAGTCGTACGACACCGTCGCCGCCGACTACGCCCAACTCGTCAAGGAACCGGGCGAGTTGGACCCGCTGTCACGTGCGATGCTGGCCGCGTTCGCCGAGGCCGTGCGGGCGGCCGACCTCGGGCCGGTGGCGGATCTGGGGTGCGGGCCCGGCAAGATCACGGCCCATCTGGCGGGCCTTGGGGTCCCGGTCTTCGGTATCGATCTCTCCCCGAAGATGATCGAACTGGCCCGGCGCGCCCACCCGAGCCTGACCTTCACCGTGGGCTCGATGACCGCACCGCCGATCGAGGACGACGAGCTCGGCGGCATCCTCGCCCACTACTCCACCCACCACACGCCGCCCGACCAACTACCCGGCGTCTACGCCGAGTTCCACCGCACACTCGCGCCCGGCGGCCTTTTGATGCTGGCCGGCCATGTCGGAGACGACCAACTCGTGCGCCCGACGCAGGCGTACGGCGGACACCCCGTGTCCTACGAGTCCCACCTGCTCCCGCCGGACCGGATCGCCGAGTTGCTCGCCCGGGCCGGACTCACACTCACCGCACGCCTCGTCCTGGAACCGGCCGAGGGGGCGAAGCGGACGCACGCAGCCTTCCTGGCCCGGAAACCGGAACGCTCCTCGGCGTCCTAGGCCGTGTCCGCAAAGTCCTGCCTACCCCTCTTCGGGCGGACGACGGGACTTTGCCGACACGACCCAGCGGCCCGCGGTGCAGGTGGGCCGGTGGCACCCGTTCGCCAGCCACCGCCACCGTCGCCGCAACCGGCAATTCGCCGACGGCACCCCGCACTTCGCCCCCGTCCCCGCCAGGTCCCCGCCCCCGCCCCCGCCCCCGAATCGGTCCAGTCCCCCCGAATTGGCCTTGGCCCGCGGCTCCACGCAGCCCCTAGCGTCGAGCCATGCGGATTCGAATCGTGGACGCCTTCACCGACCGTCCCTTCGCCGGCAACCCGGCCGGGGTGCTGCTTCTCGACGCCTTTCCGGCGGACGACTGGCTCCGGCACGTCGCGCTGGAGGTCAATCACGCCGAGACGGCGTTCGCGCACCGGCTGCCCGAGGGCGGGGACGCCGACTGGGCGTTGCGGTGGTTCACGCCGACCACCGAGGTCGCGATGTGCGGGCACGCGACCCTCGCCACGGCCCATGTCCTGCACACCACCGGCGCCCACGAGGGCACCGTGCGGTTCGCCACCCGCAGTGGTGTGCTCATCGCCACGCCGGCACCGGACGGGTCCGTCACCCTCGACTTCCCGACCGCCCCGCTCACCCCCGTCGAGATCCCGGACGGCGTCGCCGAGGCCCTGGGTGCCGAGCCGCTCACCGCGTTCGACACCGGCCGGAACATCCGCGACCTCCTCGTCGAACTCGCCGACGAGAAGACCGTCGTAGGACTCGCCCCGGACCACAAGGCCCTCGCCGCCCACTCCGAGCGCGGCATCATCGCCACCGCCCGTGCCGAAGACCCCGGCCGGGGCTACGACTTCGTCTCCCGCTGCTTCTTCCCGAACGTCGGTATCGACGAGGACCCGGTCACCGGGAGTGCGCACACGGCGCTGGCTCCCTACTGGTCCGAGCGGCTCGGGAGCACCGTCCTCACCGGCTTGCAGGCCTCGGCCCGCTCCGGGCTCGTCCGTACCGAACTGCGCGGCGACCGGACTCTGTTGACCGGTCGCGCGGTCACGGTCATCGAGGGTGAGTTGCTCGCCTGAGCCTCAAGAGGCCTGCCCCGCACAGGACTTACGCCGTCGGCAGCCAGCCCACCTTTCCCGCGAGCAGCGCATAGCCGACGAACGCCCCGATGTCGAGCAGGGAATGCGCCACCACCAAGGGACCCACCCGGCCCCAGCGCCGGTACAGGTACACGAACACCACGCCCATCACCATGTTGCCGACGAAGCCGCCGATGCCCTGGTAGAGGTGGTAGCTACCGCGCAGTACGGAACTGGCCACGAGCGCGGTGCCCGGCGTCCAGCCCAACTGGCCGAGGCGGCGCAGGAGATAGCCCACCACGATCACTTCTTCGAGGATCGCGTTCTGCATCGCGGAGAGGATCAGGACCGGGTACTTCCACCAGACGTCGGGCAGCGCCTCCGGCACCACCGTGAGGTTGAAGCCGAGGCCGCGGGCCGCCAGGTAGAAGGCGATTCCGGTGCTGCCGATCACCGCCGCGATCCCCGCCCCGCGGCCCAGGTCGGGCCAGGGGCGGGTGCGGTCGAAGCCGATCGTGCGCAGGCTCGCGCCCTCTCTCAGAAGGAAGTGCGCGACGAGCGCGACGGGGACGAGTGCCGACGCGATCCCGAACAACTGCCAGGCGAGATCCAGCCAGGGACGGCCCGGTGCGGCCGAGGCGTTGAGGGTGGCCGCCTGGTCCTTGAGGCCCCCCGGTTTCGTGACCGATCCGACAAAGCTGATCAGGGCGGACACTCCACTCGCACCGAGCGAAAGCCCCAGAACGAGCAGTGCCTCGGACCGGAGAATCCGCCGCGTCGGCCGCTCCAGCGGAAAAGTTTCGGCCACCTGCCCTGCCTCCACCTGCACACCTGCCTTCAGTTCGGAAATCCCGCCTCATGCCCATCTTCGCCCCGCTAGGGTCTCGAAAGAACATACGAAGATCGTGCGCGACAGGCCGTTGGGGGGACGGACGCCGTACGGGGCGAACCTTCCCCATGTCTGCCATACGGCCGCATACCGGCACGAGGTTCAACAGGGAGGGGCACCACCGTCATGGGACGTCACAGCTTGCCCGATCAGTACGGGGCGGGCGGCAGCGACCCCCGGCCTCGGGCGCGCCGCCGTTCGGTGGCCATCGCCACGGTGCTCGTGCTGACCGTCGCCGGCGGTACCGCGGTAGCGGTGCAGAGCGGGTTGCTCTCCTTCGGTTCCTCCTGCCGGAAGGACGCGGTACGGCTGAAGCTCGCCGCCTCCCCGGACATGGCTCCCGCGCTGCGTGCGGCGGCCGGACAGGCGCGCGACGAGAACATCACGTCCGACGGGCAGTGCCTGAACATCTCGGTGACCGCCCAGGAGTCGTACAAGTTCGCGGACACGCTCAAGGCGGGCAAGCACCCGGACGTTCAGGTGTGGGTGCCCGACTCGGAGCTGTGGGTGAGCCAGGTGACGTCGGCTGCCGACGCCGACGCGACGGAGGTGACCCCTGCGGGCAACGTGGCCTCCACGCCGGTCGGTATGGCGATGGTCCCGACCGCCGCGAAGTCGCTGGGGTGGCCGCAGAAGACGTACACCTGGCTGGACCTGGCCGGTGCCACCCTGCGGGACGACTCGCTCCGGCTGGGTGCGGCCGACCCGGCGCGCAGCGCGACCGGGCTGCTCGCGCTGACGCAGCTGAGTACGGCCGCCGCCAAGGTCAAGGACGGGGCCACGCAGGCCGCGGCGATGATGAAGACGTTGTCGCAGCGGATCTCGGACACCGACAGCCAGGTCCTGGACACGCTGCCGCGCAACTCCTCGGGCACCGAGCAGGGCAATCCGAAGCGCAACCAGGCGCTGGTCCTCAGCGAGCAGTCGGCGTTCGCGTACAACGCCTCGGCCGACGGCGACGGACGTCTCGACCTCTTCTATCCGAAGGACGGCTCCCCGCGGCTCGACTACCCGTACAACCTGGTCGACCAGGAGCGGCTGACGACGGACGAGAGCCGGGCCGCGATCCGGTTCATCACCTATCTGAACCAGCCGGCGCAGCAGAAGCTCATGGAGAAGCACGGCTTCCGCACCGATGACGACGACGCGCCGAAGGCGGTGGTCGCCGAGGCCGGCGGCATCAGTCCGCAGCCGTACGCCGCCGCCCCGGTCGAGGCGGCATCCGACGCGGCGCTTCAAGAGGCCCTGGGTACCTGGACGATCACGGTGCAGAGCGCGCGGATCACCACGGTCGTCGACGCGTCCGCCTCGATGTCGGAGTCGGTGCCGGGAACCGGGCAGTCGCGGATGGACGTCACCAAGGCGTCGCTGCTGCAGGCGCTGGCCACGTTCACGCCCGAGGACGAGATCGGGCTGTGGGAGTTCTCGACGAAGCTCGACGGCGACAAGGACTACCGCGTCCTGGTGCCGACCGAGCGGCTCGGCGACCGCAAGGGCAGCGGCACCCAACGGGACTCCCTGTCGGCGGCGTTCGGCTCGCTGAAGCCCGTACCGAACGGGGCGACCGGGCTCTACGACACCACGCTCGCCGCGTACAGGGCGGCCACGTCCTCTTATGTGAAGGGGAAGTTCAACGCGCTGGTCATTCTGACCGACGGGGTCAACCAGGATCCGGGCAGCATCTCCCGCTCGACGCTCGTCAAGGAGTTGCAGCAACTCGCCAGCCCCGAGCGGCCGGTGCCGCTGATCATGATCGCGGTGGGTCCGGAGGCCGACAAGGACGAGGCCCGGCAGATCGCCGAGGCGACCGGCGGCTCGGGCCACGAGGTGAGCAACCCGGCCCAGATCCAGTCGGTGATCCTCCAGGCCATCGTGGCGGCGGGCGCGTCGGGCGCCTCCGCCAACGCGGGCTGAAACAGCCGCAGTTCACCCCAGCGGCACCGGCTCCGGCAGCCCCACGGGCCACGTGTGGACGGGCTCCCCGAGGTGCATCAACTCGCTGTAGCGGCGGGTGGTGGCGGCCAGCGCGGCCTCCCTGCCGAGGCCCTGTTCCAGGGCGCGGTGGAAGGTGGCGGACTGCCAGGTCGCGCCGTTGGCCCGGCGCCGACACCGTTCGTCGATCACGCCCAAGTACAGGTCCCGGTCGGCCGGTTCGACCCCCCACGCGTCCAGGCCGGCCTCCGCGAGCGGCAGCAGTTCGTCGCGTACGAGGGCCACCGCGTCGATCTCGGTGGTGCCGCCGAGGCGTCCGCGCCGGGGCCAGAGCAGGCGGGCGTCGATGCCGTGGCGGCAGGCGGTGTCGAAGTTGGCGGCGGCGGCCTCGAAGGGCAGCCGGGTCCACACCGGCCGCGACTCCTCGGCGAGGGCGCGGACGACGCCGTAGTAGAAGGCGGTGTTGGCGATGACGTCGGTGACGGTGGGGCCTGCGGGCAGGACGCGGTTCTCGACGCGCAGGTGCGGGACGCCGTCGGCGATGCCGTAGACCGGGCGGTTCCAGCGGTACACCGTGCCGTTGTGCAGGACGAGTTCGGCGAGGGTGGGGATGCCGCCGGTGTCGAGGACGTCGAGGGGTTCCTCGTCGTCGTGGATCGGGAGCAGGGGCGGGAAGTAGCGCAGGTTCTCCTCGAAGAGGTCGTACGCCGACGTGACCCAGCGTTCGCCGAACCAGGTGCGGGGGCGGACGCCCTGGGCCTGGAGTTCGGGCGGGCGGGTGTCGGTGGCCTGCTGGAACAGCGGGGGCCGGGACTCGCTCCACAGCTCGCGGCCGAACAGGAAGGGCGAGTTGGCTCCTACGGCGACCTGTACGGCGGCGACGGCCTGGGCCGCGTTCCACACGTCGGCGAAGCGGTCCGGGGTGACCTGGAGGTGCAACTGCACGGAGGTGCAGGCGGCTTCGGGTGCGATGGAGCCCGAGGTGCAGGTGAGGTGCTCGACGCCGTCGATGTCGAGGACGAAATCCTCGCCGCGGGCGGCCACGATCTGGTCGTTGAGCAGGGTGTAGCGGTCGACCGCGGAGAGGTTCGAGGAGACCAGGTCGTCCCGGTCGAGCGTCGGCAGAATGCCGATCATCAGTATTCCGGCGTCGACCTCGCCCGCTTTCCGATGGGCATATGCCAGCGACGTGCGGATCTCCTCGGCGAGCCGGTCGAATACCCGGCCTTCCAATCGGTGTGGGGCAATGTTGACTTCCAGATTGAACATGGCGAGTTCTGTTTGGAAATCTCGGCTTGCGATGCGTTCCAGCACTTGCCCATTCAGCATTCTCGGCATGCCGTCGGCACCGACGAGGTTGAGCTCGATCTCCAGCCCCATGAGGTTCTTGGGGCGGTCGAACCGCTTCTCGGCCAGCAGCCGCTCCAGTCCCGTCAGGCACCGCCGCAGCTTGTCGCGGTAGCGCCGGCGGTCGGCCAGCTCGATCGGCCCTGCCACGACCTTCTCCCCCACGATGCGTCACCTCCTCGTCACACTCGTCCCCGGGTCAGGAAGGATGATGCCCAGACCTGGCGATCGATAACGTCCCCGGACCGGCCCGGAGCCCGCTACTCTGGTCGGACGTGATCCGCGGCACATTCACGAGGCATGCGGCAGCGAGCAGTTCCCGCACAATGAAGACCTCGTGAAAAACGCCGACGAGAATTGGCCGACCGCGCGGGTGACATATCCCGAGGTCATCGCCGTATACGCCGTTCGGAACCGGGATGATTCCCGTGAATCGCTGGCCGAATAGCCCCTTGTTGTTCATACGGGAAACGGTTAGACGAAACATCGCCTGAACACGTGTCGTATAAACTCCGCGAACAAGGCAGAAGGTTGGCGCCCACGGTCATGGTCCTGCCGTCCAGGTGACGTGCGGCAGGCCGTACGCATGTTCACAGCACCCGGCCCCGGCCTCCCTGACCCCGAGAGCTGACAGCGCCGTCCGCCCCCCGTCCCGCCCTCGCGCCACCGTGCCTGTCGAATGAGAGGCGACCCATCATGCCGCTGCATGTCCCCCCGGCTCCCGCGCCCGCCCTGCGCTCCGTTCTCACGGCACTCGGTTCCCCCACCGCAGTCCGCGAGGCCCGAACACCGTCCCTGCGCGCGGCCCAGGGACCGGCAACCCCCGAACTCCCTCTGCCCGTCCATGTGTTGGACAGCGTCACCCCGGAAGGGACGGCCGTCACCCGGCTGGCCGGGTGGCGTTTCCTGATCCGCTGCGGTGACCGCGCGGTCGCCGCGGCCGAGACGATGCTGACTCCCGACGGCTGGGCGTTCTCGCACTTCTTCGAGGGCCCCTACATCGCCGCGACCGAGCGGGCCCTGCGCCAGGCCGAGAACATGAAGGGCGCCTACCAGCCGCGCCTCCTGTCCGTGCCCGGCCTCTACATGCTCACGCTGTGGCTGCACGGCGATCTCACCGCGGACGGCGCCGACGGCCACCCCGCCGCGTCCGATCTGCTGGTCCCGCTGGCCCCGGCACCGCCCGGCATCGCGGCCCACCGGCCGCACCGGGTCGCCGAGTTGCTGCCGGTGCTGACCCATCGGGTGACTCCCGCGCCCCTGCTCGGCTCCCCCGCCTGACTTTCCCCTCCGTCACCTCCGTACCCCGCCGCCGAATTCCCGGCAGCGGGGTACGATCGCGTTTCCGGCCCTTATTACGCTCGTAACGCTCGTACGAGCAGGAAAAAGCTCGTACGAGCCGGGAATTGGGATGAACCGTCCGCGCGGGTGATGCGTCATCAACCTGTGAGAAGCGGTGCTGCTAAATCCCTGCGGATTGACGTCCATGGGGCAACACTGGGTTCGGACCGACTCAACACCACGGGGGACGGACATGACCACAACAGAGCGAGAGATCCCACCAATGTGCAAGCACCAGCCACCGTGTCCCACAGCCGAATCCGCCGACCGGGAATCCGCCCGCCTCATGGCGCACCACCCGGAACAGGGCTGGAGCCTGCTGTGCAACGGCGTTCTCCTGTTCGAGGACACCGGTGAGCTCCTGCCCGACGGCCAGATCATCGCCCCGCACCGCCAGGTGGTGACGGCCGCCTGAACACCACCACGGGCGGTACCGCCGCACCGCCCGTCGCTGTGCACTGCAAGAACTAGAGGGGCCGGCCGCACACACTCGGTGCGCACCGGCCCCGACGCGTATCCGGGGTTGTTCACTCCCCGTAGTCGGCCGTTATCGCAACGCCTCACGGAGCGCGTAATAGGCCGGTTTCGCATTCAGTTGCTCGTCCCACGGAAGTGCCGCCCCCTCGCCCGGGAAGAACGCCGGAATCCACGAATACCTGTCCGTGTAATCCCAGACGGTCACCCCCACACACCGGCGCACCGCGAGGCACGCCCCGGTCAGGTCCCGGTACCAGGTCGCCTGCTCCGTCAACTTGGCGTCGGTCGCCGGAAGTTGCATACGGACGTCGACCTCGGTGAACGCGGTATCCAGCCCGAGGCGGGAGAAGCGGCGGAGGTTGTTCTCCAGGGTCGTCGGATAGCCGTACTGGAGGGCCAGGTGCGCCTGGAGCCCGATGCCGTCCAACGGCACGTGCTGGGCCTTGAGTTGCTTCGCGAGGGCGTAGTACGCGTCGCTCTTCGGGCCGGTCGCCTCGATGTTGTAGTCGTTGAGGTACAACTTGGCCTGCGGGTCGGCCTGGTGCGCCCAGCGCAGGGCGTCGGCGATGTAGCCGGGGCCGAGCGTCCGGTACCAGATGGTGTCGCGGTAGGTACCGTCCTCGTTGAGCGCCTCGTTGACGACGTCCCAGGAGTAGACCTTGCCGCGGTAGTGCCGTACCTCGGTGGTGATGTGCTTCTTGAGTACGGCCCTCAGCTCGTCCGCCGTCCAGGTGCCGGACGTGAGCCAGTCGGGCAGTTGGCTGTGCCAGACCAGGGTGTGGGCGCGGACCCGCTGGTGGTTCGCGCGGGCGAGGTCGACGATCTGGTCGCCGTTCGTCCAGTCGAAGACGCCCTGTCGGGGCTCGGTGGCGTACCACTTCATGCCGTTGCCCGGGGTGATCATGTCGAACTCGCTGCCGAGGATCGAGGTGTACGCGGTGTCGGTCAGCTCCGGGTTGTCGGTGGCGCTGCCGAAGTAACGGCCGTGGCGCTCGGCGAGTTGGGCGAGGGTGCGCGGACTCTCGTGAGCCTGGGCGGGCGGGCCGGTGGCGATGCCCGCCGCGATGAGGACGGCGACGAGGGTGCCCGCGAGTCTCAGTCTGTTTCTGGGCATGGTGCGACTCCTGTCCATGGGTGAGTGGTACGTGAAGTGGCGCCCGTGCTGGCGAGGATCGAAACTTTCGGAGTCAATCCAGAAAGTTGTGCTACTGCCGCTCGTAGTCGAACCAGTCGAAGGCCGCCTCGCCCTCGGTCACGAACATGCCGATCACCCGCCCGGTGAAGCCTCCGGCGACCTGGGTGGAGAGATAGCGCCCGTCCAACTCGGCGAGTTCTACGGCTCCTTCGGGGCCCACGACGGAGAAGGCGAGGGTGTCGGGGCCGCGTGTGCCGACGTCGGCCGTGCTGATGCCGACGGCCAGGGTGACCGGCCCCGGCTCCACCGGGTGCTCGGCGATCCGCTGCCGTACCGGACCGATCCGGGCGACCACGCTCACCACTCCCCCGGCGACCTCGATGTCGTAGTGATGGGCCTCGTCCATGCGGACGGAGAGGCCGGCGCGGCCGGAGCCGGGGTCGATCCGGGCGGACGCGCGGCAGTTGGAGTGCTGCTGCCTGCGCCCGAGGAACGCGGGGCCGGACTTCGCGTCGAGGGTCAGCCGGCCCGGACGGCGAGTCAGTGACCAGCTGTCGTCCGGCCTGGTGCGTGGGGAGATCCAGGAGAAGGCGAGGGTCGGGGCGTCGAAATCGTCGCGTACCGGCGGGAGTTCGAGGGGGTGCCAGGCCGCCGGAGCCGGGTGCTGTTCCCGTACCGGGCCGACCCTTGGCCAGCCGTCCACCCACTCCACCGGGGTCAGGAACGTCTCGCGGCCCAGCACGTGAAAGCCGGGGAACCAGCCCCGGGGCCGGGTGCCGAGCAGCACCATCCACCAGGTGCCGTCGGGGGCGGTGACCAGGTCGGCGTGGCCGGTGCTCTGGATGGGGAGGTCGGTGCTGCGGTGGGAGAGGATCGGGTTGGCGGGGGCCGGTTCGTAGGGGCCGCGCGGGGAGCAGGCGCGGGCGATGGAGACGCTGTGGCCGTCCGCGGTGCCGCCCTCGGCCAGCATCAGGTACCACCAGTCGCCCACGCGGTAGAGGTGCGGGGCTTCCGGGTGTTGGAGTCCGGTGCCGGACCAGATCGGGAGCGGGCCCTCCAGGACCTTGCCGGTCGTGGGGTCGATGCGGGCCACTTTCACTCCCGCGACGGCGCACCAGCAGTTGCCGTCCTCGTCCCAGGCGAGGTCGGGGTCGATACCGGGCACGTCGACGAGCACCGGGTCCGACCAGGGGCCCTCGGGCCGGTCGGCGGTGACGAGGAAATTGCCCTTGCCGCCCACCTCGGTGGTGATCAGGTAGAAGCGGCCGTCGTGGTGGCGGAGGGTCGGGGCGTAGATGCCGGCCGAGGCGGGGGTGTCGGCCGGGAGGTTCAACTGGCTCGGCCGGTCAAGGACGTTGCCCAGTTGGCGCCAGTGCACCAGGTCCCGGCTGTGGAAGAGCGGGACCCCGGGGAAGTACTCGAAGCTGGAGCACGCGAGGTAGTAGTCCTCGCCGACCCGGCACACGCTGGGATCGGGATGGAACCCGCCGATGACCGGGTTGTCGTAGGTCCGCATGCGCGTCAGCCCCTCCGTCCGGCCCGTTTTCGAAAGTTTCGGGCTGATTGACGAACGTTACGAAGCGGGACTGTAGGTGGATCCGTCAGCGGGGGCAAGGTCGGGCGCGGGGGCGAGTTGCAGGCTGAGCACCATGGTGAGGCCGCCGCCGGGTGTGTCCTCCGCGCTGAGCGTGCCGCCGAGGGCCTCGGTGAAGCCGCGGGCGACGGCGAGTCCGAGGCCCACTCCGGCGCCGCGCGGGGCGTCGCCGTAGCGCTGGAAGGGTTCGAAGATGCGGTTCTTGGCCTCGTCGGGGACGCCGGGGCCGCGGTCGACGACCCGGATCTCGACGCGGTCGGCGATGGCACTTGCCTTGACCAGTACGGGAGTTCGCTCCGGGCTGTACTTGACCGCGTTCTCGACGATGTTGGCGACGGCCCTTTCCAGCAGGCCCTTGTCGACAGGGACCATGGGCAGGCTTTCGGGGATGTCGAGTTCGACGCTGTCCTCGGGGACCCCGCCCAGTGCCATCGGGATCACCTCGTCGAGGTCCGCCTCGCGGATGATCGGGGTGACCGTGCCGGTCTGGAGGCGGGACATGTCGAGGAGGTTCCCGACGAGGTTGTCGAGGCGGTCGGCGCCGTCCTCGATGCCTTCCAGCAGCTCCGCCTGGTCCTCGTCCGACCAGGCGACGTCCTCGGAGCGGAGCGAGGAGACGGCCGCCTTGATGCCGGCGAGGGGCGTGCGCAGGTCGTGGCTCACGGCGGCGAGGAGTGCCGTGCGGATGCGGTTGCCCTCGGCCAACGCGCGTGCCTGGTCGGCCTCTTCGCGCAGGCGACGGCGGTCCAGGACGACGACGGCCTGTGCGGCGAAGGCGGCCAGGACGCGACGGTCCTCGGCCGGCAGGACCCGGCCGGAGAGGGCGAGGGCCATGTGGTCGCCGACCGGTACGTCGACGTCCGCGTCCTCCGGGTTCTGGCAGGGGCGGGGGCCCACGCTGCCCGCGCAGGTCCAGGGTTCGACGTCGCTCGCGCGCTCCAGCAGGGCGGCGGACTCCATGCCGAAGGTCTCCCGGACCCGCTCCAGGAGCGCTTCGAGGCTGGTCTCGCCGCGCAGCACATTGCCCGCGAGGAAGGAGAGGATCTCCGACTCGGCGCGCAGGCGGGCCGCTTGGTGCGTGCGCCTTGCCGCCAGGTCGACCACCGACGCGACGGACACCGCTACGGCCACGAAGATCGCGATGGCGACGATGTTCTTGGGGTCGGCGATGGTGAAGGTGTGCACGGGCGGGGTGAAGTACCAGTTCAGGAGCAGCGATCCGACCGCCGCCGAGGCCAGCGCCGGGAACAGCCCACCGAGCAGGGCCGCCGCTACGGTCAGGGTCAGGTACAGCAACATGTCGTTGGCCAGGCCCACTTCGGGCGCGACACTGCTCAACAGCCAGGTCAGCAGCAGCGGTCCGCCGATTCCGGCCAGCCAGCCCCAGACGATCCGGGCCCGGCCGAGCCGCGCGCCCCGGTTCACGGGCAGTCCGCGCCCCTTGCCCGCCTCGTCGTGGGTGATGAGGTGGACGTCGAGATCGGGACCGGACTCACGGGCGACCGTCGAGCCGACGCCGGGTCCGAAGACGTACTGCCATCCCTTGCGGCGGGAGACGCCGAGGACGATCTGGGTGGCGTTCACTCCGCGCGCGAAGTCCAGCAGCGCCACCGGGATGTTCTCGCCCACGACTTGGTGGAAGGTGCCGCCCAAGTCCTCGACCAGGGTGCGCTGTTGGGCCAATTCTTTCGGGGAGGCGGAGGTCAGTCCGTCGCTGCGGGAGATGTAGACCGCCAACACCTCACCGCCCGCGCCCTTTTCGGCGAGGCGCGCGGCCCGGCGGATGAGCGTACGTCCCTCCGGACCGCCGGTCAGGCCTACGACGATCCGCTCGCGCGAACCCCAGATCGCCGAGACGCGATGTTCGCTGCGGTACTCCTGGAGGTAGGCGTCGACCCGGTCGGCGAGCCAGAGCAGCGCCAACTCCCTTAGGGCGGTGAGGTTTCCGGGCCGGAAGTAGTTCGAGAGGGCCGCGTCGACCTTGTCCGGCTTGTAGATGTTGCCGTGGGCCATCCGGCGTCGTAGCGCGGGTGGTGACATGTCGACCAGCTCGATCTGGTCGGCGCGGCGGACGACCTCGTCCGGGACGGTCTCCTGTTGCCGTACGCCGGTGATGGACTCGACGATGTCGCCCAGGGATTCCAGGTGTTGGATGTTGACGGTCGAGACGACGTCGATGCCGGCGGCGAGGATTTCCTCGATGTCCTGCCAGCGCTTGGCGTTGCGGGAGCCGGGGATGTTGGTGTGCGGCAGTTCGTCGACCAGGGCCACCTCGGGGTGGCGGGCGAGGACCGCGTCGACGTCCATCTCGGTGAACTGCGTGTCCCGGTAGGAGAGTTCGCGGCGCGGGATCTCCTCCAGGCCGTGCAGCATCACCTCGGTGCGCGGTCTGCTGTGGTGTTCCACGAAGGCGACCACGCAGTCGGTGCCCCGCTCGATTCGCCGGTGCGCCTCGGACAGCATCGCGTACGTCTTGCCGACGCCCGGTGCCGCGCCGAGGTAGATCCGGAGCTTGCCGCGTCCCATGTCATCCTTCGAAGCGGTAGCCCATGCCGGGCTCGGTGATCAGATAGCGGGGGCTCGACGGATCCCCCTCCAACTTCCGGCGCAACTGGGCCATGTAGACCCGGAGATAGTTGGTCTTGTTGCTCTGGGACACCCCCCACACCTCCTGCAACAGGTACTTCTGGGTGATCAGGCGGCCCGGGTTGGTGACCAGGATCTCCAGCAGATGCCACTCGGTGGGGGTGAGCCGGATGTCGTGTCCGGCGCGGGTGGCCTTCTTGGCGAGCAGGTCGATGGTGAAGTCGTCGGTGGTGACCAGGGTGGTCGCCGGGGCGAGCGGCACGTCCTCGACGCGGCGGACGGCGGCCCGTAGTCGGGCCAGGAGTTCGTCCATGCTGAACGGCTTGGTGATGTAGTCGTCGGCGCCCGCGTCGAGGGCGGCGACCTTCTCGTCGGAGGCCTGCCGCGCCGACAGCACCAGGATCGGGACCCGGGTCCAGCCGCGCAGCGCCTTGATGACGTCGACGCCGTCCATGTCGGGCAGTCCGAGGTCGAGCATCACGACGTCCGGCTGCCGCGCGGCCGCGAGCCGGAGCGCGGTGGCTCCGTCGGGGGCCGCGTCGACGCCGTACTGGCGGGCCTGCATGTTGATCACGAGGGCCCGTACGAGCTGCGGGTCGTCCTCCACCACCAGCACCCGTGTCATGGAGGTGTGCCTTTCGTGTGGTCCCTGGCATGGCGGCGGGAGTCGGCGGCGCCGGGATCTCTCCCGGGTCGCCGACTCCCCTGCCGGTCGCGTAACGCCATCAGCTCTTCGTCACAAGGGACTTGAGCGCGATGTTGAGCTCCAGCACGTTCACTGTGGGCTCGCCGATGAAGCCGAGGGTGCGGCCGTCGGTGTGCGCGTCGACCAGCTTCCGCACCTGGGCGACGGACAGGCCGTTCTTCTCGGCGATGCGGTGGACCTGGAGGTCCGCGTACGCCGGGGAGATGTCCGGGTCCAGGCCGGAGCCGGAGGACGTCACCGCGTCGGCGGGCACCTGGGACGCCTTGACCGTGTAGCCGGGCACCGAGTTGTCCTTGATGACGGCGGCCTTGGCGTCCTTCACCTGCTGGACCAGCACCTTGCTGTCGGCGGAGAGGTTGGTGGCACCGGAGAGGATCAGCTTGTACTGGGTGTTGATGCTGTTGGCGCCGAGACCGTTCTGCGGGCGGCCCTGGAACCACTTCAGGTCCGGGTCCGGGGTCTCCTGGCCCTTCTTCAACGGCAGGTTGTACGACTGCCCGATGAGCGAGGAGCCGACGACCTTGCCGTCCGCCTTGATCTCCGAGCCGTTCGCCTTGCCGGGGAAGATCCCCTGGGCGATGCCGGTGACGACCAGCGGGTAGATGACGCCCGTCACCAGGGTCAGCACGAGCAGGGCGCGCAGGCCCGCCCAGAGCAACCGGGCTGTATTCGATAGCGAGTTGTTCATGCCGATCAGCCGATTCCGGGGATGAGTGAGATGAGGAGGTCGATGATCTTGATGCCGATGAAGGGGGCGATCAGTCCGCCGATGCCGTAGATCCCGAGGTTGCGGCGGAGCATCTTGTCGGCGCTGACCGGCCGGTACTGCACGCCCCGCAGGGAGAGCGGGACCAGCGCGATGATGACCAGCGCGTTGAAGATGACCGCGGAGAGGATCGCGGAGTCGGGCGAGGCCAGGTGCATGATGTTGAGCTTGTCCAGGCCCGGGTAGACGGCCGCGAACAGCGCCGGGATGATCGCGAAGTACTTCGCGACGTCGTTGGCGATGGAGAACGTCGTCAACGCGCCCCGGGTGATGAGGAGTTGCTTGCCGATCTCGACGATCTCGATGAGCTTGGTCGGGTTCGAGTCGAGGTCGACCATGTTGCCGGCCTCCTTCGCGGCCGACGTGCCCGTGTTCATCGCGACGCCGACGTCCGCCTGGGCCAACGCGGGCGCGTCGTTCGTCCCGTCACCGGTCATCGCGACCAGCTTGCCGCCGGCCTGCTCCCGCTTGATGAGCGCCATCTTGTCCTCGGGAGTGGCCTCCGCGAGGAAGTCGTCGACGCCCGCCTCCTCGGCGATCGCCTTGGCGGTCAGCGGGTTGTCGCCCGTGATCATGACGGTCTTGATGCCCATGCGGCGCAGCTCGTCGAACCGTTCGCGCATGCCCGCCTTGACGACGTCCTTGAGGTGGATGACGCCCAACACCCGTGCGCCTTCGGTGTCTTCGACCGCCACGAGCAGCGGGGTGCCGCCGGCCGCGGAGATCCGGTCGGTGAGCGCTCCGGCATCCTCGGACACCTCGCCGCCCCGCTCCCGGACCCAGGTGACGACCGAACCGGCCGCGCCCTTGCGGATCTTGCGCCCGTCGACGTCCACACCCGACATACGGGTCTGGGCGGTGAAGGCGATCCACTCGGCGTGGGCCAACTCGCCTTGGTGGCGCTCGCGCAGGCCGTACTTCTCCTTCGCGAGGACGACGATGGAACGGCCCTCGGGCGTCTCGTCGGCCAGCGAGGAGAGCTGGGCGGCGTCGGCCACCTCGGCCTCGGTGGTGCCGGTCACCGGTACGAACTCGGAGGCCTGACGGTTGCCGAGGGTGATGGTGCCGGTCTTGTCCAGCAGCAGCGTGGACACATCGCCCGCGGCCTCAACTGCCCTGCCGGACATGGCCAGTACGTTCCGCTGGACGAGGCGGTCCATGCCCGCGATGCCGATCGCGGAGAGCAGCGCGCCGATCGTGGTCGGGATGAGGCAGACCAGCAGAGCCACCAGCACGATCATCGTCAGGTGGGTGCCCGCGTAGTCGGCGAACGGCGGCAGCGTGGCACAGGCGAGCAGGAACACGATGGTGAGGGACGCCAACAGGATGTTCAGGGCGATCTCGTTGGGCGTCTTCTGCCGGGCGGCGCCCTCGACCAGGGCGATCATCCGGTCGATGAAGGTCTCGCCGGGCTTCGTCGTGATCTTGATGACGATGCGGTCGGAGAGGACCTTCGTACCACCGGTGACAGCGCTGCGGTCGCCGCCGGACTCACGGATGACGGGCGCGGACTCGCCGGTGATGGCCGACTCGTCGACGCTCGCGACGCCCTCTACGACGTCACCGTCGCCGGGGATGATGTCGCCGGCTTCGCAGACGACCAGATCACCGATACGCAGCTCGGTGCCGGGGACCTGCTCCTCGACGGTGCCGTTGAGGCGACGGGCCACCGTGTCGGTCTTGGCCTTGCGCAGGGTGTCGGCCTGCGCCTTGCCGCGGCCCTCGGCGACGGCCTCCGCCAGGTTGGCGAAGATGACGGTCAGCCACAGCCAGACACTGATCGCCCAGCCGAACCAGTCGCCCGGGTCCTTGAAGGAGAAGATCGTGGTCAGCACGGACCCGATCCACACCACGAACATCACGGGCGACTTGACCATCACCCGCGGGTCCAGCTTGCGGCAGGCGTCGGGCAGGGACCTGATCAGCTGCTTCGGGTCGAACAGGCCCGCGCCGACACGTCCCTCGTCCTTGTGACCGGTCGGCACATCGCTGTGCGGCGCCCGGGTCGGAGTGGCAGTGGACATCGAGTCCTCTTGGTTTTCTTGGTTGTCTATGCGGGTGGTCATGACGCCAGCCCCTCGGCCAGCGGTCCCAGCGCCAGCGCCGGGAAGTAGGTCAGACCGGTGATGATGAGGATCGCGCCCACCAACAGGCCGGTGAACAGCGGCTTTTCGGTGCGCAGAGTTCCTGCCGTGACCGGCACCGGCTTCTGCTCGGCGAGCGAACCGGCCAGCGCCAGCACGAACACCATCGGCAGGAAACGGCCGAGCACCATCGCGAGTCCGGTCATGGTGTTGAACCAGTCGGTGTTCGCGTTCAGACCGGCGAATGCCGAGCCGTTGTTGTTGGCGGCTGAGGTGAAGGCGTACAGCACCTCGGAGAAGCCGTGCGCGCCGGAGTTCAGCATGGAGTGCGGCGGGGTCGGCAGCGCCATGGAGGCGGCCGCGAAGATCAGCACCAGGGCCGGGGTAATCAGGATGTAGCAGGCCGCGAGCTTCATCTCGCGGGTGCCGATCTTCTTGCCCAGGTACTCGGGCGTACGGCCGACCATGAGCCCGGCGATGAACACCGCGATGACTGCCATGATCAGCATTCCGTACAGCCCGGAGCCGGTACCACCGGGCGCGATCTCGCCCAACTGCATTCCCAGGATGGTGATTCCGCCGCCGAGACCGGTGAACGAGGAGTGGAAGGAGTCCACCGCGCCCGTCGAGGTCAGCGTCGTCGACACCGCGAAGATCGAGGAGGCGCCGACACCGATGCGCGTCTCCTTGCCCTCCATCGCTCCGCCCGCGGCCTGCAACGCCGCGCCGTGGTGGGCGAATTCGGTCCACATCATCAGGGCGACGAAGCCGACCCAGATGGTGGCCATGGTGGCGAGGATCGCGTAGCCCTGCTTGATCGAGCCGACCATCACGCCGAAGGTGCGGGTCAGTGCGAACGGGATGACCAGCAGCAGGAAGATCTCGAAGAGGTTCGTGAAGGGCGTCGGGTTCTCGAAGGGGTGGGCGGAGTTGGCGTTGAAGTAGCCGCCGCCGTTGGTGCCGACTTCCTTGATGGCCTCCTGCGAGGCGACCGCGCCGCCGTTCCACTGCTGGTGCCCGCCCATGCTGCGCCCATTAAAAAATTGCCCGACCTCGTGAATGCCGGAGAAGTTCTGAATGGCGCCGCACGCCACGAGCACGAGCGCGGCGACGACCGACAGCGGCACCAGGATGCGGATGACGCCACGCACCAAGTCGGCCCAGAAGTTGCCGAGTTCACCGGTGCGCGAGCGCGCGAAGCCGCGTACGAGAGCCACGGCCACGGCGATACCGACGGCCGCGGAGACGAAGTTCTGCACGGCGAGACCGGCGGTCTGCACGACGTGACCCATGGTCTGCTCGCCGTAGTACGACTGCCAGTTGGTGTTCGTCACGAACGACACGGCCGTGTTGAACGACTGCGCCGGATTGACCGAGGAGAAGCCCAACGAGCCAGGCAGGATCCCTTGGATCCGCTGGAGGAGATAGAGGAAGAGAACACCGACCGCCGAGAAGGCGAGCACGCCGCGCAGGTACGCGGGCCAGCGCATCTCGGTGTTCGGATCGGCACCGATGCCCTTGTAGATCCACTTCTCGACCCGCCAGTGCTTGTCGGAGGAGTAGACCCTGGCCATGTAGTTGCCGAGGGGGATGTAGGCGAGTGCCAGCGCGCCTATGAGGGCGAGCAACTGGAGGACGCCTGCGAGTACGGGACCCATGTCGTGGCTCAGAACCTCTCCGGGAAGATCAGGGCGAGGACGAGATAGCCCAGCAGGGCGACGGCCACGACGAGGCCGACGATGTTCTCGGCGGTCACAGCTTCGTCACCCCCTTGGCGACGAGGGCCACCAGCGCGAAGACCGCGATCGTGGTGACGACGAAGGCCAGATCGGCCATCGTGAGCTCCTGGAATGAGGTTCGGATCGAACGGACGCTTAGAGGTAACCGCGCCCGTGACCGGATTTGGCCACCGTTGACGTGTCCCTTACGGCGGCGCACACGCCTTTGACGCGACTCTTACGGCGACAGTGCGAAGTCGGCGTGTGCGCCTCGCCCCCGCGTCAGAACAACCGGAACCGCAACCGGCAGATCACCGCGTCCGTGTCCCGCCGTACCGCATGGGCGACGACGGCCCCCCGCTGGTTCTGCAGCAGCCGCTGCCACAGCCGTACCGGCTCCACCTCGGCGATCAGGACGGTGACCCGGGTGTCCGGTTCCGTCGCCGACACGTCCCGTACGTAGGCGGCGATGGGGCGGCCCAGCGTGCGGCGTTCGCAGGCGAGCCGGACCAGGGGTACGCCGGGGTTCCACTGGGCCCAGTCCCGCTCCAGGGCGTGGAGGTGGGCGCGGTCCTCGGGGTCGGGGTAGCAGACGGTGACCGCGCGCACCTCGTCGCCGAGGGAGGCGGCGGCCGTCAGGGCCTCGGAGGTGAGCCGGGACAGGGACGAGACCGGCACGATCACCACCGACCGGTCACGGTGCGGGGGTTCCGGGATACGGCCGAGGCCGAGCCGTTCGCCGATGTGCGCGTAGGCGCGGTGCACGGTCTCGAAGGCGAGCACGAGCAGCGGCAGGGTGATCACGATCAGCCAGGCGCCCTCCTCGAACTTGCTCGCGGTGACGACGACGGCCGCGACGCCGGTGAGGACCGCGCCGAAGCCGTTCAGGAGAGCTTTGCCGCGCCAGCCGGGTCCGCGTTCGCCGCGCCAGTGCCGGACCATGCCGACCTGGGCGACGGTGAAGCCGACGAAGACACCGATCGCGAAGAGCGGCACGAGGGTGTTGGTGTCACCCCCGGAGAACACCAGCAGGGCCGCCGACACCGCGGCCAGCGCGAGCACGCCGTGCCGGTGCACCTGGCGGTCGGCCTTGAGGGCGAAGACGTGCGGGAGGTAGTTGTCCCGGGCGAGCAGCTTCAGCAGCACCGGCAGCCCGCCGAAGGACGTGTTCGCGGAGAGGGCGAGCAGGATCATCGTCGCGAACTGGATGACGTAGAAAGCCCAGTTGTGGCCGAGGGAGGCGTCCGCGAGCTGGGCGAGGACGGTGACTCCCTGGACCGGCTGGAGGTGGAAGCGGGAGATCAGGACCGACAGGCCGATCAGCATCACGCCGAGCACCGCGCCGAGGGCGACCTCCGCGCGCTGGGCCCGCTTGACCCGGGGTGCGCGGAAGGAGGGCACGGCGTTGGCGATGGCCTCGACGCCGGTGAGGGCGCTGCAGCCGGAGGCGAATGCTTTCAGCAGGAGCAGGACACCGACGCTTGTGGCATTGCCGGTCACCACGGACTCGCTGTTGACCCGGTTCACAGGCGCATCGCGAAAGAGTCCGATCACAATCAGGACGAAGATCGAGCCGATGAACACCACGGTCGGCACGATGAACACCCGCGCCGACTCGGCGATCCCGCGCAGGTTCACAGCTGTGACCAGTGTCAACACCGCCAGGCAGAGCCACAGCCGTTCACCGTAGAGCGACGGGAAAGCGGAGGTGAGCGCCGCGACTCCGGCGGTGACGGCCACGGCCACGTTCAGTACGTAGTCCAGCACCAGCGAGCCCGCCGCCACCAGGCTGGTCCGCGCGCCCAGGTGGGTCTTCGCCACGGCGTAGGAGCCGCCGCCGTCCGGGAAGGCCGCGATCACCTGCCGGTACGAGGCGACGAGCACCGCGAGCAGGGCGGCGATGGCGAGCGTGACCGGCAGGGTGAAGCCGAGCCCGTGCGCACCGGCGGCGGCCAGCACGAGGACGATCGCCTCGGGACCGTAGGCCACCGACGCCATGGCGTCCAGGGAGAGGGCGGCGAACCCGGCGAGGGCGGTCAGCCGATGACGCTCGCCGGTATCCGGAGGCTCCTCGTCGGCCGGCGTCGCGCCCGGCTGGACGGTCAGAACGGTCATGCTGGTGACTCCTTCACGTACGGACGCGCGGTGACGGGAACGCGCGAGTGCGCTCCAGGTTGCGTCCCGCCGCCGCCGGTTTCCCCTTCTCCTTGCGTCTTCTTCGCGCCGAACACGCGTTCCTTGACACGAACTTGACGAGCGTGTGACCTGCGCGACTGCCCTCTGCCGCTGCGACGGCGTCAAGAAGCGCGGGCCGCCCGTCAGAGTCGCGTCAAGGCCCGGCCTCCGTACGTCCGGAGTCCCTACCGTCGCCACCATGGGACGCCCCGACGACGCACACGCGCAGCAGCCGCGGGCAGTGGCACACGACCGCCGGTGGGCGCGGGACCTGCGCGACACGTTCCGCTGCGCGGGCGCGCTGCTCGGACTCCTGCTGCTCGTCGACCACTTCAGCGGGCATCTCACCCTCCGGCGCGGCGCGCTCTGGCTCACCCTCGCCGTACTGCTGCTCGTGGTGCTGTACCCGGCCCGGGTCCGGGCGGGCGAGGGCTGGCTGTCCGCACGCGGGCTGCTGCGCGAGCGACGCGTCCGCACGGACCGGCTGGTGTCGGTGCGCTGTCTGGACGGCGTCTCTCAACGGCTGTTGCTGCGGGACGAGTTGGGCGGCCGGGTCAAGATCGATCCCGATGTGCTGGTGCACAACCCCGACCTGTGGCACCGCGTCTCCGAGGACACCCGCCGGTCCCTCGCCTCCGGCTCGCTCACGTGCGGGGCGACCGCGCTGCGCCGGATCGCGGAACGCGTGGAGCGCGAGACCGCGGAAACCGTGTTCAAGGTGTCGGGCCTGGAGTGACAACCGCAGTTGAGGCTGCTAGATCTGCCCGTTCGGCCAGCGGCAAGGACACGACCATGGTCAGGCCGCCGCCCGGTGTGTCCTCGGGCGTGAGCGTCCCGTTCATCGCCTCGGTGAGGCCGCGCGCGAGGGCGAGGCCCAGCCCGAGCCCGGTGGTGTTGTCCGTGTCACCGAGCCGCTGGAAGGGCTCAAAGAGCGTCTCACGTCCGGTAGTTGGCAGCCCAGGCCCTCGGTCCACGACCCTCAACTCCACCCGGCCGCCCAGCGCACTGGCGGTGACCATGACCCGCCGCCCGGCCGGGGTGTGCCGGGCCGCGTTTCCGGCCAGGTTGGCGATCACGCGCTCCAGCAGCGGCGGATCGACGAGCACCGGCGGAATCGACTCCACGTCCCGCAGATCCACATCGGGCACGTCCGCGAGCGCCATCGGCAATACCTCCTCCAGGCTCGTGGCCCGCAGGTTCAGCGGGAGGACACCCGCTTCCAGCCGACTGAGGTCGAGGAGGTTCTCCAGCAACCGGTTCAGCTTGGCCATGGACTCGTCGGCGGTGGCGAGGAGTTCGTCCCGGTCCTCTTCCGAGAACTCCACGTCCCGCCCGCGCAACGAGGTCACGGCCGCCCAGCCCGCCGCGAGCGGAGTCCGCAGATCGTGTCCCACGGCCCGCAGCAGCGCGGTACGCAGCCGGTCGGCGGCCTTCACCGGCTCGATCTCGGCTGCTGCTTCGGCGAGTTGGGCCCGCTCGACGGCGGAGCCGACGTGCGCGGCGAAGGCGGCGAGCACCCGGCGCTCCGAGGAGGACAGGGTGCGTCCACGCAGGACGAGGAAGGCGCCGGGGCCGGCCGGGACGGTGGTGGCACCGGCGCCGACTTCGTGATCCGGTGGCTCGTCGACGAGTTCCGCCGAGTCGGTGCCGAAGGTCTCGCGGGTGCGTTCCAGGAGCGCCGGGATCGTCTGGCCGCCGCGCACGATGCTGCCCGCGAGGGACGACATCGTCTCGGCCTCGGCGGTGGCACGCGCCGAGCGCCGGGACAGTCGTAGCGAACGGTCGACCACGGCGGCCACGGTCGCCGCCACGACCGTGAACACCCCTAGCGCCAAAAGGGCGTTGGGGTCGTCCAGGGTGAACTGGCCGATGGGCGGGATGAACCAGTAGTTGAGCAGCAGCGAGGCGGTCACGGACGCGATGACCGCCGAGGTGACGCCGCCTATGCAGGCGACGCCGACGACGGCGAGCAGGAACAGCAGTGCCTCGCTGGTGAGGTTGACCGTGCCGCGCACCTGGGCGAGGCAGACGGTGAGCAGCACCGGCAGCACAAGTCCCGTCACCGGACCGGCAATCAGCCGTGCCGTCGACAACGTACGCCGCCCGGACGGTAGCAGCGTGCCGCGTCCGGCGCGCTCGTGCGTGACTCGATGGACGTCGATGTCACCGGACAACTCGGTCACGGTCTCGCCCGTGCCGGGTCCGGTCAGGAACCGCTCGAACCTGCCCCGGCGGCTGGTGCCGAGGACGAGTTGGGTGGCGTTCTCGGTGCGGGCGAACTCGACCAGGGCGGTGGCGACACCGTCGCCGACCACCGAGTGGTAGCTGCCGCCGAGGTCCTCGACAAGGCGCCGCTGCCGAGCGAGGGAGGCATGGGACACCCCGGCGGCGAGTCCGTCGCTGCGGGCCACGTGCACGGCGAGCAGGTCACCGCCGGCGATGGGGGTCCCCCCGGTCGAGCGAAGCCGAGAGTGGGGGAGGTCGGCGATGCGGGCGGCCCGCCGGATGAGTGTGTCGCCCTCGGGCCCGCCGGTGAGGGCGACGACCACCCGCTCCCGGGTCTCCCACACCCCGCCGATGGCGTGCTCGGCACGATACGCATGCAGCGCCTCGTCGACCCGGTCGGCGACCCACAGCAGCGCCAACTGCCGTAGGGCGGTGAGGTTTCCGGGCCGGAAGTAGTTGGCGAGGGCCGCGTCGATCTTCTCGGGCGTGTAGATGTTGCCGTGCGCCATGCGGCGCCGCAGTCCCTCGGGCGGCATGTCGATCAGCTCGATCTGCTGGGCCCGGCGTACGACGTCGTCGGGCACCGTCTCGTGCTGCGGGACCCCGGTGATCTTCTCGACGACGTCCTTGAGGGAGGCCAGGTGCTGCACGTTGACGGCGGTGACGACGTCGATGCCGGCCGCGAGCAGCACGTCGATGTCCTGCCGGCGCTTGGCGTTGCGCCCACCGCCGGGCACGTTGCTGTGCGCGAACTCGTCGACGACGGCCACCTCCGGGCGCCGTTCGAGGACCGCCGCGAGGTCCATCTCCTCGAACTCCCCGCCCCGGTAGTCGCATTGGGCCCGCGCGACGACCTCCAGGCCGTCAAGCATCGACTCGGTGCGCGGGCGCCCGTGGCATTCGGCGAACCCCACCACCACATCGGCGCCGCGAGCGGCCCGGCGCCGTGCCTCGTCGAGCATGCGGTAGGTCTTGCCGACACCCGGGGCCGCACCGAGGTAGACCTTCAGTCGCCCGCGTCGTAGTACGTCGTTCATCGCCTCCCAGAGAAGCGCTCCGCAGGCCCGCGGGCAGGCTTCTTGATGCGTCCCTGGCGCCGCCCGCGAGGACGTTGACACTGTCTTGACGGCGCCGGGCCGGGTTAGGGTGACCGTGGTGTGCCGGGAAGTCTGGTCGGCGGGGAGTCCGCATGGGCTCGTCCAAGCCCCAGGGGGACGGCATGCGCAGCGTCGGTACGGTTCTCGCTCTCGTGGTACTGGCGACGCTGGTGGCGACGTTCGCCCGCCGGTGGCGGATTCCCGCACCCTCCCTCCTCGTGGTCGCCGGTCTCGCCGTAGCACTGCTGCCGGGCACCCCGTCGATCGAGATCAGCCCCGACGTGATCGGCCTGGTCGTCCTGCCGCCACTCCTGTACGCCAGCGCCGAGGACATGTCGTGGCGCGAGCTGAAGGCGGTGTGGAAGCCGGTCGGGATCCTCGCGATCGGCCTGGTCCTCGCGTCGGCGGCGGCGGTCGGCTGGGTCGCGTCGACGGTGACCCCGCTCTCCTGGCAGATGGCGCTCGTGCTCGGCGCGGTCCTGGCCAGCACCGACCCGGTCGCCGTCACCGCGCTGGGCCGACGGCTCGCCCTGCCACCCCGTGTCCAGGTGCTCGTCCAGGCGGAGTCCCTGTTCAACGACGCGACCTCGCTGGTCCTCTTCCGGGTCGCGGTGAGCGTCGCCGTGGCCTCGGCGGCGGCCAACTGGGGTGCTGCGGGCGGTGAGTTCGTCGTGCTCGCGGGCGGCGGCACGGTCATCGGGGCGGCCGTCGCCTACGTCGTGACACTGATCCGGCGCCGCACCGAGGACCCGGTCCTGGAGACGGTGATCGCCCTGGTCACCCCGTACGCGGCCTACGTCCTGGCGGAGGGCGCCCACACCTCCGGCGTGACCTCGGTCGTGGTCGCCGGGGTCGTCCTCGGCGGTCGCGGCGACCGGCTCACCAACGCCCGCATCCGGCTCCAACTGCACGCCGTCTACGGCACGGTGGTGTTCCTGCTGGAGAGCGTGGTGTTCTCGCTCATCGGACTGGCGCTGCCCGCGCAGGTGCGGGCGCTGTCCGACGGCGACCGCGCGTGGCCGCTGTACGCGTTCGCGGTGGCGGGCACCCTGATCGCCGTACGACTGCTGTGGCTGGCGCCGTTGTCGGCGGTGGTGCAGCGCAAGGGCGGGGTGCACAGGGTGAATTGGCGGGTGCCGATGGTGCTGACGTGGGCGGGCACCCGGGGTGTCCTCCCGCTGGCCGCGGCCCTGTCGATCCCCGAGGTGACCAAGACCGGCGCCACCCTCACCGACCGCCCCCTGGTCCTGGTCCTCACCACCTCGGTCGTGGTCGTCACCCTCGTCGTGCAGGGCTTCACGCTCGCGCCGGTGGTCCGCCGCTCCGGAATCGCCCTGGAACCCGACCACACGGAACGCGAAGAGGCGTCCGCCCGCTGCCGGTTGGCCGACGCGGGCATCCGCCGCCTCGACGAACTCGCCGAGCTGGAAGCCGTACCGGACGTCGTCCTCGACCGCCTCCGCCGCGGCCTCAACGCCCGCCTGGACGACGCCCGAGACCGCCTCTCCGACAACAACGGCCAAGCGGCCCACGCGGAATCGGCCGACCTGGTCTACCGCCAACTCCGCCGCGACCTGATCGCCGTCGAGACGGTCGAACTACAGCGCCTCTACGACGACCACGCCATCAGCGACACGACCCGCAGACGGCTCCAGCGATCGCTGGACCTGGAGGAGGCGAGGCTGGCGGACGTGTGACTCCCCTGACTCCCCGGAACTCCGCGAGCATCGGCCACAGCCCGCCCCGGCCCCAACCTCGACCGCAGCACCCCGCCCGCGGTAACGCTCGGTGTCCACCACCCCGTACCGCCCGCCCGCGCCCCCCATACAGCCCAACGCACCCCCAACCAGCCCCATCCCCCCTTTCCTGATGCGCCTCCTCCGGCAACCCGGCCAGTCTTAACGCAAGATTGACGCCGAAGGCCCCCGCATCCGTGGGCCCACGCGTCACTCTCCGCTTACGCTGGTGCCGCCGTCCGCGTGATGGCCAGAAACCGCACGCTGACCCGCAGCTCAGGAGCACGCCGATGGCCACGACCGAACACCCTCCTCCCAGTCGTATGCGCGCCTGGATGCTGGAGGGCCTGGCCGACATGGGCAAGGGCGGCTCGCACGCTTCGCAGGCCGCGCCGGAGCCGGAGCAGCACGTCCACCAGGGGCAGCGCTGGTGGCGGGTGATGTGCCTGACCGGTGTCGACTACTTCTCCACCCTCGGCTACCAGCCGGGCATCGCGGCCCTCGCGGCCGGACTGCTCTCGCCCGTCGCGACGATCGTGCTCGTGATCGTCACCCTGGCCGGCGCCCTGCCCGTGTACCGGCGGGTCGCCGAGGAGAGTCCGCACGGCGAGGGTTCGATCGCGATGCTGGAGCGGCTGCTGTCGTTCTGGAAGGGCAAGCTGTTCGTGCTGACCCTGCTCGGGTTCGCGGCGACGGACTTCCTGATCACGATCACCCTGTCGGCGGCGGACGCCTCCACCCACCTCGTGGAGAACCCGCACCTGACGAGCGTGCTGCACGACAAGCAGATGCTGATCACGCTCATCCTGGTGGCCCTGCTCGGCGCGGTGTTCCTCAAGGGCTTCATGGAGGCGATCGGCGTCGCCGTGTACCTGGTGGCGGCCTATCTCAGCCTCAACGTGGTGGTCGTGATCGTCGGCATGTGGCACGTGGCCACCGAGGGCCATGTGGTCACCGACTGGACCAGCGCCCTGACCACCGAGCACGGCAACGTCTTCGCGATGATCGGTGTGTCCCTGCTGGTCTTCCCCAAGCTGGCGCTCGGCCTCTCCGGCTTCGAGACCGGCGTGGCCGTCATGCCGCACGTCGAGGGCGACCCCGACGACACCCACGAGAACCCCAAGGGCCGTATCCGCGACACCAAGAAGCTGCTGACGACCGCCGCGCTCATCATGAGCGTGTTCCTGATCGCCACCAGCTTCATCACCACCGTGCTGATCCCGGAGAAGGAGTTCAAGGCCGGCGGCCAGGCCAACGGCCGCGCGCTCGCCTACCTCGCGCACGAGTACCTGGGCAACGCCTTCGGCACGGTCTACGACGTCTCCACGATCGCCATCCTGTGGTTCGCCGGCGCCTCCGCGATGGCCGGCCTGCTCAACCTGATGCCGCGCTATCTGCCCCGCTACGGCATGGCCCCGCACTGGGCCCGCGCCGTGCGCCCCATGGTGATCGTCTTCACGCTGATCGCGTTCCTGGTCACCTGGATCTTCGACGCCAGCGTCGACGCCCAGGGCGGCGCCTACGCCACCGGCGTCCTCGTCCTGATGTCCTCGGCGGCCATCGCGGTGACCATCGCGGCCCGCCGCGCCCAGCAGCGCAACTGGACCGTCGTCTTCGGCATCGTCTCCGCGGTCCTCCTCTACGTCACCGTCGTGAACGTCATCGAACGCCCCGACGGTGTGAAGATCGGCGCCTGCTTCATCGCCGGCATCATCCTGGTCTCCCTGCTGTCCCGGCTGGCCCGCGCCTTCGAACTGCGCGTGACGAGCGTGCAGTTGGACTCCATGGCGGAACGATTCATCCGCGACATGGCCAGCCGGAAGATCCGCTTCGTCGCCAACGAGCCCGACCGGCGCGACAAGGCCGAGTACCGGGACAAGATCGAGCAGATCCGCAACGACAACGACATCCCCGGCGAGGACTTCGTCTTCGTGGAGGTGACGGTCCTCGACGCCTCCGAGTTCGAGGCGGGCCTGACCGTGCGCGGCGAGGTCCTCCACAACCGCTACCGGGTGCTGACCCTGGAGTCCTCCTCCATCCCCAACGCCCTGGCCGCGCTGCTCCTCCACGTCCGCGACACGACGGGCCGCACCCCGCACATCTACTTCGAGTGGACCGAGGGCAACCCCTTCGCCAACTTCCTGCGCTTCTTCCTCTTCGGGCAGGGCGAGGTCGCCCCGGTCACCCGCGAGGTCCTGCGCGAGGCGGAACCGGACCGCGCACGGCGCCCGCGCGTACACACCGGCTGACCGGCACACGGGGTCCGCGTATGGACACCGGCCGACCGTTCGTGGTTGCGCAAGCCGACATCACCGTAAGAGGCACGACAAAATCCGGTCCCTCCGCGTAAGAGCCCCGTCAGCGGCCCCCGCACCGCGCTCGTGGCGGCCTACGGTCGGCCTCATGCGGCACAGCGCACCACCACCGGACCCGGCCGGCGACCGCCACTGGCGTGGCGACGCCCGGCTGGCGACGGGCTGCGCGCTCGGCTTCCTCGGCATGACTCTGCTGGTCGACTGGAACGCGGGAACGCTGACCCTGACTCGCGCACTGCTGTGGTTCGCCCTGTCGGCGGCGCTCTTCGCCGTCCTGCTGCCGCACCGCGTCACCGCGGGCCCCGGCTGGCTCACCGTGGACAGCCCGCTGCTCCGCCGCACCGTGCACACGGACGCACTGACCGTCGTACGGCAGTACGGCGACGTCTCCGCCCGCCTGGTCCTGCGCGACGCGCACGGGCACTGGCTCGAACTGGACCCCCGGGTCCTGGTCGCCAACCCCCTGCTCTGGCACGAGCTGGACACGGGCATGCGGCACTCGACGGAACGCGGCACACTGCGCCAGGGCACCGATGTCCGGCGTCACCTGGGCCATCTGATCGACGACGAGACCGCGCGGTCGGTCCTCAGGGCGTCGGGGATTTCCTGACCGCGCGCCGCGTCCGGCGCACCACGACCTTCCCGAGCCGTATCTGCCCGACGATCTCGATCCGCAGGTCGACCGGCGCACCGGCGTCGGCGCGCCCGCGCGTCTTGATCTTCCCGTAGCTGAACACCAGGGAGTCGGTGTCCACCACGACGCCCGGCGGGATCACCAGTCGCAGCGCACCCAGGTGCATGTCCAGGTCGATGTGCAACGTGCCCTCGGTGATCACCGCCCGCGTGAAGTCGAGGGTCACATCGCCCAGGCTCGACCGGATCTCCAGCCTGCGCGGCACCACCCAGCCGTCGCCGCGGTGCGCCGAACCGCCGTGCTGCTCGATGCGCACGACATCCCTGACCTCCGCCGCGACCGCACCGGCCACCACCGGCAGATCGGCCGTCAGAACCGCCAACTCCCCCAGCGTGCGGGCAGTCAGGGCCGCCTCCACGCGCTCGTCCAGCTCCTCGGTGGTCAGCCGTCCGTCACCGGCCGCGCCGGTCAGCACGTCCACGACGCGGTCCCGGTCCGCGTGCGAGGCTCGCAACGCGGTCGTGCCCATCAGTTCACCCGACATACCCTCACCCCGATCGACGGACTGACGCTATATCGCGTTATACCTCAGCGCCAACCCCCCGGTCCACCGTCTTTCGTTTCTGGCCCTAGGGTGGCGCGTATGCAGTCCTACACAATCGGCCAGGCGGCGCGGCTGCTCGGCGTGAGCCCGGACACCGCGCGCCGGTGGGCGGACGCGGGTCGGGTGACGACCCACCGCGACGAGGGCGGGCGTCGTCTCATCGACGGGGTCGCCCTGGCCGCGTTCTCGGTCGAGTTGGCGAAGGCGGGCGGTGTCGAGGAGGACCCTTCCTACACCTCGGTGCGCAACGCCTTCCCCGGCATCGTCACCGCGATCAAGCTCGGCGACGTCGCGGCCCAGGTCGAGATCCAGGCGGGCCCGCACCGGCTGGTCTCCCTGCTGACCCGCGAGGCCGTCGAGGAACTCGGCCTGGAGGTGGGCATGGAGGCCACCGCCCGCGTGAAGTCGACGAACGTGCACATCGACCGGGTGTGAAGCGGGCCGTGGCCTCCCCCCGTCACTTGTTGACCGAGTAGGAGTGCGCGCCGGTACCCGCCAACGCGCCCCCGTCCACGATCAGATACTCGTCCCGGATCGGCCGCCCCGCGAAGAACGCCTCCAGGATCTCCCGCGTGCCTGCCGCGTACCGGGCCTGCGCCGACAGCGACGACCCGGAGATGTGCGGGGTCATCCCGTGGTGCGGCATGGTGCGCCACGGATGGTCCGCCGGAGCGGGCTGCGGGAACCACACGTCACCGGCGTAACCCGCCAACTGCCCACTGCGCAGCGCCCGGTCGACGGCATCACGGTCGACGATCTTCGCCCGCGCGGTGTTGATGAGATACGCCCCGCGCTTCATCTGCGCGAGCAGCTTGTCGCCGAACAGCCCCTCCGTCTCGGGGTGCAGCGGCGCGTTGATGGTCACGACGTCGCAGTGCGGCACCATGTCCTCGGCGCTCTCGTGCCAGGTCAGCCCCAACTCCCGCTCCACGTCCTCGGGGAGCCGGTGCCGGTCGGTGTAGTGCAGCTTGACGTCGAAGGGCGCGAGCCGCCGCAGCACAGCGAGCCCGATCCGCCCGGCGGCGACCGTTCCGACGTGCATGCCTTCGAGGTCGTACGAACGGGCCACGCAGTCCGCGATGTTCCAGCCGCCGTCGAGCACGACCTGGTGGGACGGCAGGTAGTTGCGCACGAGGGACAGCGTCATCATCACGACGTGCTCGGCGACGCTGATGCTGTTGCAGTACGTCACCTCGGCGACCGTCACGCCGTGCGAGATCGCCGAGTCGAGGTCGACGTGGTCGGAGCCGATGCCGGCGGTGACCGCCAGCTTGAGGTTCTTGGCGGCGGCGATCCGCTCCGGGGTGAGGTACGCGGGCCAGAACGGCTGCGAGATCACGATGTCGGCGTCGACCAGTTCACGGTCGAAGACCGAGCCCTCGCCGTCCTTGTCGGAGGTGACGACGAGGGTGTGCCCGGCCGCCTCCAGGTAGGCGCGCAGGCCGAGTTCACCGGAAACGCTGCCGAGGAGGTGCCCCGGGGTGAAGTCGACCGCCTCGGGAGTGGGGGTGGTCTGCCCGCCCGGGTAGTGGTCGATCACAGGCAGGTCGTCGCGGGCGTACGAGGTCGGGTATCCGTCTTTGGGGTCGTCGTACAGGACACAGAGAACCTTGGCCATGTCGCGGCTCCTCAACTCCGTTGTCGGAAGATGCACTTCACGATCCTCGGGGTCGATCGCCCTGGTCAAAGCGAACGTCGCTATGCCCGGATAGCCGACGCCTATCAGCGAACGTCGCCCAGGTGGGCGGTGAGCTGCTCGTCGAGCGCGTCCCGTACGCCCGCCTCCCTGGCCACCTTCAACAGCGCCTCCGCCAGCACCGATCGGGGCTCGCTGCGAGCGACGACCAGTCCGACCCGGGGACCGTGCGCAGGCCCGTTCAGTGGTACGACCCGCATGCCGTCCGGCACGTCGAACATGTGCAGCCAGGCGTGCGAGATCACGCTGGACCAACGGCCCCCGGGCAGCATCGTGTACAGCCCCGCGACGCTGTCCGACTCGACCGCGGGGGAGGCCGTCGCGCCCTCGGCGGCGAAGCACTCGTCGATGATGCGGCGGTTGCGCATCCGTGTGTTGAGCAGACAGAGGGGAAGCGTGGCCGCCTGTGCCCAACTCGCCCTGGAGACACCGCCGAGCGGTCCGTCGACGGGGGTCAGGAGGACGTACCGCTCCTCGTAGAGCGGGAGGCGGCGGACGTTGCGGAGGGTGTCGTCGTCCAGGTACGTCATCGCCGCGTCCAGCTCGAACTCGGCGAGTCCCTGGGTGATGCCGACGGACGACAGCGACTCCAGGGCGACCCGGGCGTGGGGATGCCGTACGCAGAACGGGGTGGTGAGGAGGGAGGCGGCGGGCAGCGCGGTCGGCACCACGCCCAGCCGCAGCGTGCCGGTCAGTCCGCCCCGCAGCGCCGACAACTCCTGGCGCAGCGCGTCCTGTTCGGCCAGGATGCGGTGCGCCCAGGCCAACACCACCTCGCCCTCCGGGGTCAGCCCCTCGTACCGTCTGCCGCGCCGCACGATCGGCACGTCCAACTCGTGCTCCAGACGCCGGATCGCGGCCGAGAGCGAAGGCTGCGAGACATAGCAGGCCGCGGCAGCGCGCGCGAAGTGCCGCTGACGGGCGAGCGCGACCAGGTACTCCAGCTGACGCAGCAGCACGCCCAACCTCCCCTGGAATGTCGGAACGTAGGAACGTGCAGGTTAGGCGCTGTCCGTCCGGCACAACAGGGCCGCCCACAGGTCGAGTCGGTCGTAGAGGCGGGAGAGGTCACGGCCGGTGAAGTGCTCGATGCGCCCGATCCGGTAGTGCACGGAGTTGACGTGCAGATGCAGCGCCTCCGCCGTCCGCGCCCAGGAACCGTCGCAGGCCAGGAAGGTTTCCAGAGTCTCCAACAGGACGGCGTTGGACCGCAGTTCACCGAGAACGGTCCGGCTGTAGGCGGTACGGACCTCGGCCGGAACACCGGTGAGAAGCGCATCGAGCCCCGTGAGCGTCGCGGCATCGGTGAGCGCCGGCCCGCCCACCGCAGCGGTGCTCCGCGCCGAGGCAAGCGCGTAACGCGCCTCCGCCAGCGCCCCGTTGAGCTCCCGCGCGGCGGTAACGGGCGCCCCGGTCCCGCCGTAGAGCGGCACGGCCGGTTCGGCTGCGGCGACGAGCGGCCACACCTCGTGCAGCACATCGGCCTCCGCCCCGGCCACGACCGCGAACGCGACACCGTCCGGCAACCGCCCCACAGCACCCGCAACCGTCGTACCCTCCGGCACCGCATGCGCGACCACCTCCGCCAACGCCCCCTCCGCCAGCCCCGCCCGCTGCGCCCCAGTCTCCGCGACGAGCACCCGATACGGCCCGTCGTCCGGCAACCCACAGGCCCGTACCGCCGCCGCCACAGCCGCACCATCGACACCCGGCACGGCGAGCAACGCCCCCAACTCATCGGCCGTCTGCCGCTCTTCGGCCCGCGCTCGCACCCGCGCCTCCTGGCAACGCCCCAGCACCGAGGCCAGCTCGTGCAGCATGCGCGGCGGCGCGTCGTCGGGGTCGGGAAGGTAGAGATGCCAACGCTCGTACGGCGAGACCCCGTCGGCATCGACGGGCACGGCCTCCGCCAGCAGCCCGGCCGCCTTCCCCACCGGTATCGCGTCCGCACCCGGCGTAGCCGCGACCGTCCGACCGGAGGGCGTGAGGACATACGCGACGGCTCGTTCAAGATGAGCGAAAGCAGTCGCCAGAATCACCCCCGGCCCCGCACCCTGCGCGGTCATCCGACTCAGCCGCCCCCGCACCTTCTCCGGCAAGGTGTGCTGACGGCTCAGCTCGCCCCACCGCCCGAGGTACACGGTGTCGGTGATCGCCCGGAACATGATGTGCGCCGGTACGGCGGCCACCGGAACCCCGTGCCGCACACAGGCCTCGACAAGATCGTCCGGCACCGAGCCGTGCGTCTCCTCCCCCGCGAGCAGCGCGGCGGCCCCCGCACCACGCAGAGCGGACACGAACCGCTCGGCCCGCCCGGGCCCGTCCTCGGCGGACCACCACACGAGCCCACTCAGCACGACCTCGTCCCGCCGCACGAACCGCGCGGGGTCCTCCAGGTCGGTCACGGTCACTCCGCTGATCTCCCGGGCCAGCTGGGCGTCCTCGGCCCACAGCAGGCGCAGGCCGAGGGACTCGTCCTGAAGAAGGTGTTCGACGTGCATGGTTCCGGCTCCTCGTATCTCGCATTCGCCAGGTGAATGCGAGTGATTGCATGGTAAGTGCAAGACCAATCGGCCGAAACGCCTCTTGGTTGATCCTCCAGTGTCCGGCCGTGGAACGTCGGCTTTTCCGTGCTGTGAACCAGTCGTCCGGACCCGGTCCGCGTTGCTTCACTGGCGGTCATGGACCTGAACACGGTGGCCGAGATCCTCGACGCCCGGCAGCCGACACCCTGGCGGCCGAGCGACGCCTGGCTCGGCGGCGGCACGTATCTCTTCTCCGAGCCGCAACCGCACCTGCGCCGCCTGGTGGACCTGAGCCGAACCGGCTGGACGCCCGTCGAGCGGCACCCGGACGGTTCCCTGGAGATCGCCGCGACCTGCACGATCGCCCAACTCTCCCGTTTCGCGCAGGAGTTGACGACCGCCGCGGCCCCGCTCTTCGAGCAGTGCTGCCGCGCCTTCCTCGCCTCCTTCAAGATCTGGAACATGGCGACGGTCGGCGGCAACCTCTGCAACGCCCTCCCCGCAGGCCCGATGATCTCCCTCACGGCCGCCCTGGACGCCGAGTGCCTCCTCCTGTCCCAGGACGGCCTACGGCGCCGGGTCCGCGTCGCCGACTTCGTCACCGGCGCAGGCCGCAAGGACCTCGCCGACGGCGAACTCCTCCGCTCGATCACCGTCCCGGCCCGCGCCCTGACCTGCCGTACGGCCTTCCGCCAGGCCTCGCTCTACGGCCTCGGCCGCTCCGGAGTCCTGGTCATCGGCACCCTGGACCCGCTCGACGGCTCACTCGCGCTGACGATCACCGCGTCGACGGTCCGCCCGTTCCGCCTGTGGTTCCCCCTGCCACCGACAGCGGAGCAACTGCGCACAGCCATCGCCTCCTCCATCGCGGACGACGAGTGGTTCGACGACATCCACGGGCTGCCCGAGTGGCGGGCACACATGACGTTCCGGTACGCGGAGGAGATCCGCCGGAAGCTGGAAGAGGCGGCAGCATGAAGATCGAGATCAACGGCCGCTCCTTCGCCGAAGAACCCCGCCCGGGTCAGTGCCTGCGCACCTACCTCCGCGAGCGCGGCTGGTTCGGCGTGAAGAAGGGCTGCGACGCGGGTGACTGCGGCGCCTGCACGGTCCACGTGGACGGCGAGCCGGTACACAGCTGCCTCTACCCGGCCTTCCGCGCCGACGGCCACACCGTCACCACGGTCGAGGGGCTGGCCGCCAAGGACGGCGAACTCCACCCGGTACAGCGGAAGTTCCTCGACGCCCAGGGCTTCCAGTGCGGCTTCTGCACAGCCGGCTTCCTGATGACGACGGCCGCCCTGAACGAGGACCAACTCACCGACCTCCCAAGGGCGTTCAAGGGCAACCTGTGCCGCTGCACCGGCTACCGCGCCATCGAGGACGCGGTACGAGGCGTCTGCCACGCCGAGGCGCCGGGCGCGGGCGAGGCAGTCGGCCGCAACCTCCCCGCCCCGGCCGGCCCCCAAGTGGTCACGGGAACGGCCCGCTACACCTTCGACATCGACGTCCCCGACCTGCTCCACATGAAGCTCCTCCGCTCCCCGCACGCCCACGCCCGCATCACCGCGATCGACACCACCGCAGCCCTGCAAGTCCCGGGCGTGCACGCAGCGTTCACCCACTACGACGCCCCTGAACGCCACTTCTCCACGGCCCGCCACGAGCACCCCACGGAGGACCCGGACGACACCCGCGTCCTCGACGACACGGTCCGCTACGTCGGCCAACGCGTAGCCGCAGTCGTCGCCGACAGCGAGGCCGCCGCGGAGGAAGGCTGCAGGCGCATCGAGGTGACGTACGAGATCCTCCCTTCGGTCCTCGACCCGGAGGAGGCTATGCGCCCCGGCGCCCCGGTCGTCCACGACAAGGACGCTGCTACGGCGAGGATTTCGCGCCCCCACGACAACGTGGTCGGCGAGGCACACGGCGAGATCGGCAGTGTGGAAGCGGGCTTCGCGGACGCCGACGCCGTCTACGAGGACACCTACCGCACCCAGCGCGTCCAGCACGCCAGCCTGGAGACGCACGGCGCGGTGGCGTGGTTCGACGAGGACAACAGGCTTACGGTACGCACCAGTTCACAGACCCCGTTCCTCACCCGCCGCGCCCTCTGCGCGCTGTACGACCTCCCCGAGGAGCAGGTCCGGGTCGTCGCCGGCCGGGTCGGCGGCGGCTTCGGCGGCAAGCAGGAGATGCTCGTCGAGGACATCGTGGCCCTCGCGGTCCTGCGCCTGCGCCGCCCGGTGAAACTGGAGTACACCCGCGCCGAACAGTTCTACGGCGCGACCACCCGCCACCCGTTCACGATCAACGTCAAGGCGGGCGCCCGCCGCGACGGCCAACTCACCGCACTCCAGCTACGAGTTGTCGCCGACACGGGCGCCTACGGCAACCACGGCCCCGCCGTCATGTTCCACAGCGTCGGCGAGTCGATGGCCGTCCACCGCGCCCCGCACAAGAAGGTCGACGCCTTCTCGGTCTACACGCACACCGTCCCGGCGGGCGCCTTCCGCGGCTACGGCCTCGGCCAGGTGATGTTCGCCGTGGAGTCGGCCCTCGACGAACTCGCCCGTCAACTGGACCTGGACCCGCTGGAGTTCAAGGCGAAGAACATCATCGGCCCCGGCGAGCCGATGCTGTCTCCAGGCGGCGAGGAGGAGGACCTGCACATCGCGAGCTACGGCCTCGACCAGTGCGTGTCGATCGTGCGCCGCGCGCAGACCGAACCCTGGGACGCGGCTCCTGACGGCTGGCTGGTGGGCGAAGGAGCAGCATTGGCGATGATCGCGACCGGCCCACCCGGCGGCCACATCGCCGACGCGAAGGCGAGCCTGCTCCCCGACGGCGGCTTCGATCTCGCCGTAGGCACAGCGGAGTTCGGCAACGGCACCACCACGGTCCACCGCCAGATCGCGGCCGGTGAACTCGCCACCACCGTCGACCGGATCACCGTCCGCCAGTCCGACACGGACGTCGTACGCCATGACACGGGCGCCTTCGCCTCCACGGGCACGGTGGTGGCGGGCAAGGCCACCCTCCGCGCCGCCCGCGCCCTCGCCGACCAGCTGCTCGACTTCGCCGCCGCCCATCTCCAACTCCCGTGCTCAGCCTGCACGTTGGCCGAGGAATCCGTACTGCACCCGGGCGGCCGTCTCACCCTGAAGGAGCTGCACGCGGCGGGTGCGGCGGTCGGCGTGGAGTTCACCGCCGACGGGCACTTCGGCGGAACGCCCCGCTCGGTGGCCTTCAACGCGCAGTGGTTCAGGGTCGCCGTCGATCCGGGCACCGGCGAGATCCGCATCCTGCGAAGCGTGCACGCGGCCGACGCGGGCAAGGTGATGAACCCGATGCAGTGCCGGGGCCAGGTGGAGGGCGGGGTCGCGCAAGCGCTCGGCGCGACCCTCTTCGAGAACGTCCGCATCGACGGGCAGGGTGCGGTGGAGACGGCAGACTTCCGGCGTTACCGGCTCCCCCAGTACGCGGACGTACCGCGCACCGAGGTCCACTTCATGGAAACGGCGGACGCCATCGGCCCGTTGGGCGCCAAGTCGATGAGCGAGAGCCCTTTCAACCCGGTCGCACCCGCCTTCGCCAACGCCCTGCGGGACGCAACAGGCGTGCGCTTCACCGAACTTCCGCTGACCCGCGACCGGGTGTGGCTGGCACTGACCAAGGCGCCCCATACCCGCCGTCCACCCGTATCGCCCTGATCCCACTGATGTGCCGGGCCCCGCAACGGTCCTGCGGAAGCACCAGTTGCGGTCCGGCCCGGTCCAACGGGGTGTCGTCGATGCTGACAGCGAGCAGAACAGGGGCATGAGCGAAGTCGGGGTCGATCTCGGCCCAGGACAGCAGCGCGTGGTGCCCGTCCGCTCCGCTGACCGCGATCAGGAAACGCAACCGGTCCTTGCGGCGGACGGGGTCGAAGCCAGGACCGGCCGCGGACAGGACGTCGTAGAGCCGCGGTCCCGCGAAGCGGTGCACCTGGGTGCCGCTGGTGGCGCACTCGAAGCTGACCCGCACCCGGTGCAGCGGCCAGTCGAACAGGTCGGGCACGGTCAGCCGGACGGGGCGGGCCAGGTCCCCGGTCAGGTCGAGCTGCGCGAGCGTCACGAGCCATCACCTCCCGGAATGTGGTACCCGGACGGCACTCCCGTACAAACGCACATGCGCATCCCACAAGTGGATAGTGCAGCTCATGCGATGCGACAGGAGACTTATGCCTTGCAAATGCGGCAGTATCATCGCGGCACGGCCGTTGCGGTCGTCCCAGGGCGCGACAACCCCTTTCATGAGCCCCTTTCATGAAGAGACCAGAGGAGTAGAACCGTGATGACCCGTTCCGCGCGTCGGACCCGCCGGACCCTGCAGGTGGCCGGTGCTGGAGCCGCCGCGCTGCTGGCCCTGAGCGCCTGCTCCTCCAGCGACGACTCGTCCTCCTCGAAGTCCGACACCTCGGCGTCCGCGTCCCCGAAGATGTCCGGCACCGTCACCGTCTTCGCCGCCGCCTCGCTCCAGGAGTCGTTCACGACCCTGGGCAAGGAGTTCGAGAAGGCGAACCCGGGCACCAAGGTCACCTTCAACTTCGGCGGCAGCGACACCCTCGCCGCGAGCATCACCGGCGGCGCCCCCGCCGACGTGTTCGCCGCCGCGAGCCCCAAGACCATGGCGATCGTGACGGACAAGAAGGACGCGGTGGGCACGCCGGCCACCTTCGTCCGCAACCAGCTGGAGATCGCCACCCTGCCGGGCAACCCCGACAAGGTCTCCTCCCTGAAGGACCTCACGAAGTCGTCGCTGAAGGTCGTGCTCTGCGACAAGACGGTGCCGTGCGGCGCCGCGGCCCAAAAGGCCCTGACGGCAAGCAAGTTGAAGCTCACCCCGGTGTCGTACGAGCAGGACGTGAAGAGCGCTCTGACGAAGGTGGAGCTGAAGGAGGCCGACGCCGCGGTCGTCTACAAGACCGATGTGCACGCGGCCGGCAGCAAGGTGCAGGGCGTGGAGTTCCCCGAGTCCGCCGACGCCATCAACGACTACCCGATCGTCCTCCTCAAGAACGCGCCCAACGCCGTCGCCGCCAAGGCGTTCATCGCGCTGGTGCAGTCCGCCGAGGGCCAGAAGGTGCTGTCCGCGGCAGGCTTCCTCAAGCCGTGACCCAGCTCGACACCTCCGACGCCGCGACCGAGACCCTCAAGGGCGGGCCGCGGCGTCGCCGTGTCCGGACGGCGGGGCGGGGAGTGCCACTCCCCCTCCTACTGCCCGCGCTCGTAGGACTGGCGTTCCTGCTCCTCCCCCTGATCGCCCTTCTCGTACGGGCCCCTTGGCGCTCCCTGCCGTCCCAGCTGACCAGCACGGAGGTCTGGCAGGCGCTCCAACTCTCCCTGTTCAGCGCGACCGCGGCGACGGCCGTGAGCCTGGTCCTGGGCGTGCCGCTCGCCTGGGTGCTGGCCCGCACGGAGTTCCCCGGCCGCGGCTTCGTCCGCGCCCTGGTGACGCTCCCGCTGGTCCTGCCCCCAGTGGTCGGCGGTGTGGCGCTCTTGCTCGCCCTCGGCCGCAACGGCGTCGTGGGCCAGTGGCTGGACTCATGGTTCGGCATCACGCTCCCCTTCACCACGACCGGCGTCGTGGTCGCCGAGGCCTTCGTGGCGATGCCGTTCCTGGTCATCAGCGTGGAGGGCACCCTGCGTGCCGCAGACCCCCGCTACGAGGAGGCGGCCCAAACCCTGGGCGCCTCCCGCTTCACGGCGTTCCGCCGGGTCACGCTCCCCCTGATCGCCCCGGGCATCGCGGCGGGCGCGGTCCTCGCCTGGGCCCGTGCGCTGGGCGAGTTCGGCGCGACGATCACCTTCGCCGGCAACTTCCCCGGCCGCACCCAGACGATGCCGCTGGCGGTCTACTTGGCTCTCCAGAACGACCCGGAGGCGGCCATCGCGTTGAGCCTGGTCCTGCTGGCCGTGTCGATCGCGGTGCTGGCAGGCCTACGGGACCGCTGGATGACCACGTCATGAGCAACAGCCGTACGACCGCCCGCAGATCAGCCCCCTGGACGTGCACGCCATGACCGACACCACCGACGTCGAACTCACCGGCGCCCAGGGCCTCGACGCCCATCTCGTCGTGGACCGCGGCACGTTCCGCCTGGACGTCACGCTGTCCGCCGCCCCCGGAGACGTCGTCGCCCTGCTCGGCCCGAACGGCGCAGGCAAGACGACCGCGCTACGCGCCCTGGCGGGCCTGGTCCGCCTGACGGACGGTCACCTACGTCTGGACGGGGCGGAGTTGGACCGCACACCACCGGAGTCCCGCCCGGTAGGAGTCGTCTTCCAGGACTACCTACTGTTCCCCCACCTGACCGCCCTGGACAACGTCGCCTTCGGCCCACGCTGCCAGGGCGCGACGAAGGCGGAGTCCCGCGCGGTGGCCGCCGAGTGGCTGGACCGCATGGGGCTCGCCGAGCACGCGGCCGCCAAGCCCCGCAGACTCTCCGGCGGCCAGGCCCAACGCGTAGCCGTGGCAAGAGCGTTGGCAACCCGCCCGCGCCTGCTCCTCCTCGACGAACCCCTCGCCGCCCTCGACGCCCGCACCCGCCTCGACGTACGGGCCCAACTCCGCCGCCACCTGGCCGAGTTCGAGGCGGTCGCCGTCCTGGTCACCCACGACCCGCTGGACGCCATGGTGTTGGCCGACCGCCTGGTGGTGATCGAGCAGGGCACGATCGTCCAGGAGGGCGCCCCCGCAGACATCGCCCGCCACCCGCGCACGGACTACATCGCCCAACTCGTAGGCCTCAACCTCTACAAGGGCACGGCCGACGGCCACACGGTCACCCTCGACACGGGCCCCACGATCACGACCACGGAGGACCTACAGGGCGAGGTCTTCGTGGCATTCCCGCCAAGCGGGGTCACCCTCTTCCGGGACCGCCCTACCGGCACCAGCGCCCGCAACCTCTGGCACTGCGAGGTAGCGGGCCTGGAAACCCACGGCGACCAGATCCGCGTAGACCTGACGGGCGAACTCCCCCTGACCGCCGACCTCACGACGGTCGCAGCAGCCGAACTGAACCTGCACCAGGGCGCGTCGGTCTGGGCCACGGTCAAGGCAACCCAGACGCACGCGTACCCGGCCTAGTGCTGTGACCGCATCGGTTGGCCGGGTTGGTGGTCGTGGCGGTTGGATGTGCGGTGACGTCCGATCCGATCGCTGGAGGTGCGGTGGCCGA
>NZ_JBFAJJ010000019.1:0-162445 GCF_040655155.1 Streptomyces sp. NPDC050508 | reverse complement strand
GGCGTTTCTGCGGGCGCTGCGGGACGCGGCGACCGGCGGTGACCAGGCCTTGGGTATCGCCGACTGACCTTGGTTTCGCCGGTCAGGGGCGGCCGGACCGGGACTCGGTCTGCCCTCCCGCGGCCCGACGGTCCCCTTCTCGATGTCTCCGTGCCCCCCTCGGCCCCTGTGCCGGGACGTTCGGCCCCTGAGGACTCCGCCCCTCCCCGGGATACCACGGAAGAGGAGACCGTCCGGAGGGAGTACGACATGTTCCAGGTACGCATCCACGGCCGCGGCGGTCAGGGTGCCGTCACGGCCGCGGAGTTGTTGTCGGTTGCCGCGTTCATGGAGGGCCGCCACGCGCAGGCCTTCCCGAGCTTCGGGTCGGAGCGCACGGGAGCGCCGGTCATGGCGTTCTGCCGGATCGACGACCGGCCCATCCGGGTGCGCGAGCCCGTCATGCGGCCCGACGCGCTGGTGATCCAGGACGCGACGCTGCTGCACCAGGTGAGTGTCTTCGAGGGACTGTGCCCCGGCGGCAGTGTGCTGATCAACTCACCGCTTCTGATAGGGGACTTGGGTCTCTCGGACGTCATCACGCCGGGCCGCGCCCTGACCGTCCCCGCCACGGCACTCGCGCTGCGGCACTTCGGGCGGCCGGTGCCGAACGCCGTCCTGCTGGGCGGGCTGGCCGCCCTCACCGGGTGTGTGTCGATCGAGTCGCTCGGCGCCGCCGTCCAGGAACGCTTCCCCGGCGAGCTGGGAGCCGCGAACGCGGCCGCCGCCCGGGAGGCCTACGACCACGTCAGCACCGCCCAGTGGGAGGAGCAAGCCCATGCTCAAGCAGACTGAGGGCTCACGCGCGGTCGCCGAGACCGTCGCGTACTGCCGGCCCGAGGTGATCGCGGCTTATCCGATCTCGCCGCAGACGCACATCGTGGAGGAGCTCAGCAGGCTGGTGAAGTCCGGTGCGCTGAAGCCCTGCGAGTACGTCAACGTCGAGTCGGAGTTCGCCGCGATGTCCATGTGCATCGGAGCCTCGGCGGCCGGTGCCCGCACCTACACGGCGACCGCCAGCCAGGGGCTCCTGTACATGGTGGAGGCGCTCTACAACGCCTCCGGGCTGGGCCTGCCGATCGTGATGACGGTCGCCAACCGGGCGATCGGCGCGCCGATCAACATCTGGAACGACCACAGCGACAGCATGTCGCAGCGCGACTCCGGCTGGATCCAGCTGTACGCGCGCGACAACCAGGAGGCCGCCGACCTGCACCCGCAGGCGTTCAGGCTGGCCGAGGAGCTGTCGCTGCCGGTGATGGTGTGCATGGACGGCTTCGTCCTCACGCACGCGTGGGAGCGGATCGAGGTGCCGGAGCAGGCCCAGGTCGACGCGTTCCTGCCGCCGTACGAGCCGCGCCAGGTCCTGGACCCGGACGAGCCGGTGTCGATCGGCGCGATGGTCGGTCCGGAGGCCTTCACCGAGGTGCGCTATCTGGCGCATGCCAAGCAGATGCAGGCACTGGACGCGATCCCGCGGATCGCCGGGGAGTTCCGGGAGGTCTTCGGGCGTGACTCCGGCGGGCTGGTCCATCCGTACCGCTGCGAGTTCGCCGACACGATCGTCGTGGCGCTGGGCTCCGTGTTCGGCACCGTGTGCGATGTCGTGGACGAGATGCGGGACCGTGGGGTGCGGATCGGGGCGATGGCGATCACGTCGTTCCGCCCCTTCCCGCTGGACGCGGTACGGACCGTGCTCGGCGGAGCCCGCCGAGTGGTCGTGCTGGAGCGGGCGTTGGCGGTCGGCATCGGCGGGATCGTCTCGGCGAACGTACGCACCGCGCTGTCCGGGATACGGCTCGACGGCCACACCGTGGTCGCGGGGCTCGGCGGGCGGCCGATCACCAAGGAGTCGCTGCACCGGCTGTTCGACGACGCGGTCGCCGGGCGTCTGGAGCAGCTGACCTTCCTGGACCTCAACACCGAGTTGGTGGAGCGGGAGTTGGCACGGATGGCGCAGACCAGGCGGTCGGGCCCGTCCGCGGAGAACATCCTGCGCGATGTGGGGAGCAACCGATGAGCGCCGCACCACAGGTCAAGTTCTACCAGGTGGGCAGCTTCGCCGCCGGAAACCGGCTGCTGGGGCCGGAGTTGCAGTCCGACCAGGCCGACCCGGCCCGCGCCAACGCGCTGACCTGCGGCCACCGCGCCTGCCAGGGCTGCGGCGAGGCGCTGGGCGCCCGCTACATCCTGGACGCGGCCCAACGGGCGTCCGACGGCAAAGTGATCGCGGTCAACGCGACCGGCTGCCTGGAGGTGTTCTCCACGCCCTACCCCGAGACGTCGTGGCAACTGCCCTGGCTGCACTCCCTGTTCGGCAACGCGCCCGCGGTCGCCGCGGGCGTGGCCGCCGCGCTGCGCGCCAAGGGCCGTACCGACATCCGGGTGGTCGGGCAAGGGGGCGACGGCGGCACCGTCGACATCGGGCTCGGCTGCCTGTCGGGCATGTTCGAACGCAACGACGACGTCCTGTACGTCTGTTACGACAACGAGGCCTACATGAACACCGGCGTGCAGCGCTCCGGGGCCACTCCCCCGGCCGCGCGCACGGCGACCACCCAGGCGGTCGGCGAGGAGCCGGGCGCCCCCTTCGGGCAGGGCAAGAACCTGCCGCTGATCGCGATGGCGCACGAGATCCCGTACGTCGCCACCGCGACCGTGGCCGGCCTGCGCGACCTGGAGGCCAAGGTGCACCGGGCGATGGGCATGCGCGGCGCCCGCTATCTGCATGTGCTGGTCCCCTGCCCGCTGGGCTGGGGCACGGCGTCCCACGACACGGTGCGCATCGCGCGGCTGGCCGAACAGACGGGCCTGTTCCCGGTGTTCGAGGCCATCGACGGCGAGGTGACCGACGTGACGCAGATACGGCGGCGGGTCCCCGTCGAGGAGTACCTGCGCCCGCAGAAGCGGTACGCGCACCTGTTCAAGCCCGAGTCGCGCACGGACGTCATCACCCACCTGCAGCGGACCGCCGACCGCAACATCGCCCGCTTCGGGCTGCTCGCCGAGGAGGCAGTGCCGTGAAGGACAAACCGTTCGCGATCACCCTGGACGTGGGGTCCAGCCTGGCCAACCACACCGGCGCCTGGCGGACCGAGCGCCCCCAGTACGTCGACCGGCTGCCGCCCTGCAACCAGGCGTGCCCGGCCGGCGAGAACATCCAGCAGTGGCTGTTCCACGCGGAGAGCGGCGACTACGAGTCCGCCTGGCGGCAGTTGATGCGGGACAACCCGCTGCCCGCCGTCATGGGCCGGGTCTGCTACCACCCCTGCGAGACCGCCTGCAACCGCGTCCAGGTCGACAACGCCGTCGGCATCAACTCCGTCGAGCGCTTCCTCGGCGACGAGGCGATCAGTCGCGGCTGGACCGTCGAGGCCCCCTCGACGACTTCGGGCAAGCGCGTCCTGGTCGTCGGCTCCGGCCCCGCCGGACTGTCGGCCGCCTACCATCTGCGGCTGCTGGGCCACGAGGTGACGATCCGTGAGGCGCAGGAACAGCCCGGCGGGATGATGCGCTACGGCATCCCCCGCTACCGGCTGCCCCGCGAGGTCCTGGACGCGGAGATCGCCCGCATCGTCGCACTGGGCGTCACGCTCGAACTGGACACCCGGGTCGACGACGTGCTCGCCGCCCAGCGCGACGAGGGCTTCGACGCGGTGTTCCTGGCCGTGGGCGCGGGCATCGGCCGGCGCACCTACATCCCGGCGGGTGACAGCGCGAAGATCCTCGACGCGGTGGCACTCCTCGGCAGCATGGAGGGCGAGGGCCCGCCCCTGCTGGGGCGGCGGGTCGCGGTCTACGGCGGTGGCAACACGGCCATGGACGCGGCACGCACCGCCCGCAGGCTGGGCGCGACCGACGCCGTGGTGGTCTACCGGCGTACCCGGGACCGGATGCCGGCCCATGACATCGAGGTCGAGGAGGCCCTGGAGGAGGGCGTGCGGATGAAGTGGCTCTCCACCATCAAGCACGCCGACGAGAGCCGGCTCACCATCGAGCGGATGAAGCTCGACGAGACCGGATTCCCGCAGCCCATGGGCGAGTTCGAAGAGCTGGAGGCCGACACGGTGGTCCTCGCCCTCGGCCAGGACTCGGACCTGTCCCTGCTGAAGGGAGTGCCCGATCTGTCGGTCGACCACGGCATGGTCCAGGTCGCCGACGGCCTGATGACGGGTCATCAGGGCGTCTTCGCCGGCGGCGACATGGTGCCCGCCGACCGCACGGTCACGGTCGCCGTAGGCCACGGCAAGAAGGCGGCCCGGCACATCGACGCCTATCTGCACGGCAGTTCGTACGACCTGGGCACCAAGCACGCCCCGGCCGACTTCGAGAACCTCAACACCTGGTACTACGCGGACGCGCCCGCCTCCATGCGGCCACGGCTCGAACTGGCCCGGCGCGTCTCGACGTTCGACGAGGTGGTGCAGGGGCTCGACGAGTCCACGGCACTGTTCGAGGCCCGGCGGTGCATGTCGTGCGGGAACTGCTTCGAGTGCGACAACTGCTACGGCGTCTGCCCGGACAACGCGATCACCAAGCTCGGTCCCGGCAAGGGGTTCACGATCGACCTCGACTACTGCAAGGGCTGCGGGCTGTGCGTGGCCGAGTGCCCGAGCGGGGCGATCGAGATGGTGCCGGAGGAGTGAGCGAGCACCGGCCATGACGTGGCCCCCGCGCCTTCCCGGCGCGGGGGCCACGTCCGTCGTGCGCGTCAGCCGACGAACTCGCCGACGGCCGCCTTCAGTTCGGTCAGTCCCTTCTTCGCGTCGGTGAAGAACATGCCGGTCTTCGGGTCGGTGTACAGCTCGTTGTCGACGCCCGCGTAGCCGTGGCCCATCGAGCGCTTGATGACGACGATGCTCTTCGCTTTGTCGACGTCGAGGATCGGCATGCCGGAGATCGCGTTGCCGGGGCGGCGTGCGATCGGGTTGGTCACGTCGTTGGCGCCGATCACCAACGCCACGTCCGCCTGCGGGAATTCGGGGTTGACGTCGTCCATCTCCTTGAGCTGCGTGTAGGGCACGTTGGCCTCGGCCAGGAGCACGTTCATGTGTCCCGGCATCCGGCCGGCGACCGGGTGGACGGCGTAGCTGACGTCGACGCCGTGCTCGGTCAACAGCTTGGCCAGGTCGCCGAGTTCGTGCTGTGCCTGGGCGGCGGCGAGGCCGTACCCGGGGACGAAGACGACCTTGCGCGCGTAGGCGAGCTGGATCGCCACGTCGTCGACGGAGATCGCGCGCACCTGGGCGGGTGCTCCGTCCGCGCCGACCGCCGTCGGGGCGCTGTCGCCGGTGCCGAAGCCGCCGATCACGATGTTCATGATGGAGCGGTTCATGGCGTCGGCCATCAGCTTGGTGAGGATGCCGCCCGAGGAGCTGACGAGCATGCCCGCGATGATCAGCGCGGTCTCGTTGAGGACGAAGCCGGCCATCGCGACCGCCGACCCCGTGAAGGCGTTCAGCAGGGCGATGACGACGGGCATGTCGGCCCCGCCGATGGGCAGCACCATCGTCACGCCGAACAACAGAGCGACAACGACCAATCCGAACAGGGCCATTGAGGAGTCCGGGGCCAGCACCAGCCAGACGGTGCCGACAGCGAAGGACGCCGGGAGCAGCACGTTGAGCAGGCGTGCCCCCGGGAACACCACCGGCGAGCCGGACACGAGGCCCTGGAGCTTGCCCGCCGCGACGAGCGAGCCGGAGAAGGTGACGGCTCCGATGACGATACTCAGGGCGCCCGGCAGCGAGACGCGTGCGCCGAGCGCGGACGGATGGTCGGCCTGGAGCAGGTCGTTGACCGCGATGACGGCGGCGGCGCCACCACCAACGGCGTTGAAGATGCTGACCAGTTGCGGCATGTCGGTCATCTTGACCCCGCGCGCGGCCCACAGGCCGAGTGCGGCACCGACGAGACCGCCGCTGACCAGGACGAGCCAGCCGGTACTGGTGATCCGGCTCTCGTGGACGACGAGCCACACCGTGCCGCCGATCGCGACGGCCATGGCCCCGGCGGAGAGCGTGTTGCCGCGGCGGGCCGTGCGCGGGTGGTTCATGAGGTGCAGGCCGATCACGAAGCAGGCGGCCGCGGCCAGGAAGACGTAGTGGACGGCGTTGGAGACGGTGTCCATGACGGTCACACCTCCGCCTTCTCGTTGTTCCTGGCGGTGGGCCGGGCCTTGAACATCTCCAGCATCCGGTCGGTGACGACGTAGCCGCCGACCACGTTCATGGCCCCGAACACCATGGCCACGAAGGCCAGGACATAGCCGAGCCAGGTGTGCGACCCGGCCGCGATCAGCATCGCGCCGATGACGACGATGCCGTGCACCGAGTTGGAGCCGGACATCAGCGGGGTGTGCAGGGTCGCCGGGACCTTGCTGATGACCTCGATGCCGACCAGGACGCTCAGCACGAAGACGGTGATCGCGGTGAGGAGGTCGAGGTTGTTCATGAGGATGCACCTCCTGTCTGGGACGCTCCGCCCGTCAGGGCGGCCGTGATCTCGTCGGTCGGGTCGAGGACGAGTTCGCCGTCGGGCGCCAGGTGGCGCAGGAGGGCGACGAGGTTGCGGGCGTAGGCGGTGGACGCGGCGGTCGCCATGGCGGACGGCAGTCGGCCGGCGCCGATCAGGGTGACGCCGTTGTCGAGGACGGTGGTCTTGTCGGCCTCGGTGCCCTCGACGTTGCCGCCGAACTCGCTCGCCGCGAGATCGACGACGACCGAGCCGGACTTCATCCGTCCGACGACCTCGGCGGTCACGAGCAACGGCGGTTTGCGGCCGGGCACTTGGGCGGTGGTGATGACGATGTCGGAGCCGGCGATGTGCTCGTTCAGCGCGGCTCGCTGAGCCTGCTGTTCCTCTTCGGTCAACTCCCTTGCGTAGCCGGTCTGTTCGGCGCCCGGTTCCGGTGCCTGGGAGGTCTGTATGTCGAGGAACCGGGCGCCCAGCGACTCCACCTCCCCTCGGGACGCGGGGCGTACGTCGTACGCCGAGACGACGGCGCCGAGGCGGCGGGCGGTGGCGATGGTCTGCAGCCCGGCCACTCCGGCGCCGAGGACGAGGACCTGCGCCGGGCGCATGGTGCCCGCCGCGGTGGTCAGCATCGGGTAGAACCGGTCGTAGGAGTCGGCGGCGAGGACCGCGGCCTTGTAGCCGGCGACGTTGGCCTGGGAGGTCAGCGCGTCCATGGACTGGGCGCGGCTGAGAGTGCGGGGCAGCAGATCGAGGCTCACCGTGCGGACCCCGCGCCCGGTCAGTTCGTCGACGAGGGCGGGGTGGCGGAGCGGTTCGAGCAGTCCGATCAGGGTCTGCCCGGTGCGCAGCGCCTCGGCGCTCTCCGGGTCGGGCGGACCGACGCACAGCACGGCGTCCGCGCGGGCGTACAGCTCCTCCGGGGACACGACGGTCGCGCCGGCCTCGGTGTAGTCGGCGTCGGCGAACCAGGCGCCGGACCCGGCACCGGCCTCGACGAGGACGTCGACTCCGGCGCGGCGCAGGAGAGTTACGGCCTCGGGGACGAGGGCGACGCGGCGTTCGCCCGGCGCCCTTTCCCTCACGGCTCCTACGGTGACGGTTCCCATGATCTGCTGCCTCTCCCTGTGGCCCCGGGGTTGCCGGGGTCAGAATTCGAAGACGAGCCGTGCTTCGGCCCGTCCGCCGAGGACCTCGTCGAAGGAGTCGTTGACCTGGTCCAGGCGCCGTGTCTCGGCGATGACCTTGGTGCGGCCGGCCGCGTGCAGCGCGAACACCTCGGACAGGTCCTGACGGGTGCCGACGATGGAGCCGATGACGGAGATACCGCCGAGCACGGTCTCGAAGATGGGCACGTTGATCGACGCGTTGTCGGCGGGCAGGGCGACCATGACGAGTCGTCCGCCGCGGTTGAGCGACCGGTAGGCCTGCTCGAACGCCTTGGGCGCGGCGGCCAGCACGACGGCCACGTCCGCGCCGCCGGCCTTCTTGATCTCCTCGACCGGGTCGTGCGTACGGGCGTTGACGGTCAGGTCGGCGCCGAGCTGGTGAGCCAGGCCGAGCTTGTCGGGTTCGAGGTCGACGGCGGTGACGAAACCGCCGACCAGGCGCGCGTACTGCACCGCCAGGTGGCCGAGGCCGCCGACGCCGAAGACGGCGACCCGCTCGGCCGGGGTCACCCGGGCCACCTTGATGGCCTTGTACGTGGTGACGCCCGCGCAGGTCAGCGGTGCCGCGTCGAAGGACGACACGCCGTCGGGGACCCGGACGATCGCGCCGGCACTGGCGACGGCGTACTCGGCGTAGCAACCGTCCACGGAGTAGCCGGAGTTGACCTGGCTCTCGCAGAGGGTCTCCCAGCCGGAGACGCAGTAGCGGCAGGTGCCGCAGGACGAGCCGAGCCACGGCACGGCGACCCGCTTGCCGATCAGGTCGCCGGAGACGCCCGCGCCGACGGCCTGGACGGGGCCGACGCCCTCGTGGCCGGGGACGAAGGGCGGCTGCGGCTTGACCGGCCAGTCGCCGTGGGCCGCGTGGATGTCGGTGTGGCAGAGGCCGGAGGCCTCCATCTTCACGAGCACCTGGCCGGGGCCGGGCTCGGGGACGGGAAGGTCCTGGATCTCCAGTGGCTTCCCGAAGTCGGTGACGACTGCCGCCTTCATGATCAACTCCTCAAGTGGTTGCGCACCGGGGCGCCTTGACCCGGGTCACGAAATGCAGCCCGTCTCCGGCTGCGAGGGAGAAGCCGCCCGGTGTGCCCGGTTCCACGTCCAGGACGTAGAAGGGGCGGCCGTGCGCTTCGTACTGGTCCGCGTTCACGTGGAAGGTGCAGCCGTCCACCACGCCGACGAGCATGTCGCCGTCTCCCAGGGCGAATTCGCCGCCCGGGAAGCACATCGGGTCGCTGCCGTCGCAGCAGCCGCCCGACTGGACGAACATCACGGGGCTGCCGTGGGCGGCGCGCAGGGCCGCGATGGCCTTGCGCGCCGCACGCGTTGCGGTGACGCGCCCGACGGTGCCGTACTCCACTGTTCCGGGCATGTCGCTGCGCTCCTCTAGAACAGCCCGAGCGGCTTGTCGCTGTAGCTGACCAGGAGGTTCTTGGTCTGGCTGTAGTGGTCGAGCATCATCTTGTGTGTCTCGCGGCCGATGCCGGAGACCTTGTAGCCACCGAACGCGGCACCCGCGGGGTACTGGTGGTAGCAGTTCGTCCAGACGCGGCCGGCCTTGATGGCGCGGCCCATCCGGTAGGTGCGGCCGGTGTCGCGGCTCCACACGCCGGCCCCGAGGCCGTAGAGCGTGTCGTTGGCGATCTCCAGGGCCTCGGCCTCGTCCTTGAAGGTGGTGACGGCGAGGACGGGTCCGAAGATCTCCTCCTGGAAGACGCGCATCTTGTTGTGGCCCTTGAGGACGGTCGGCTCGTAGAAGTAGCCGTCCGCGAACTCCCCTTCCATGGTGGGCCGGTGGCCGCCGACGAGCAGTTCCGCACCCTCCTTCAGACCGATCTCGACGTACGAGGCGATCTTCTCGATCTGCTGCTTGGAGACCTGCGGGCCGATCATGGTCGCGGTGTCGAGCGGGTCGCCCTGCCTGATGGCGCGGATGCGCTCCAGGCAACGGCCCATGAACTCCTCGTAGATGTCCTCCTGGACGAGTGCGCGCGAGGGTGCGGTGCAGACCTCGCCCTTGTTGAACGCGTACAGGACGAGTCCTTCGACAGCCTTGTCGAGGAAGTCGTCGTCGTGGGCGGCCACGTCGTTGAAGAAGATGTTCGGCGACTTGCCGCCCAGCTCCAGGGTGACCGGGATGATGTTCTGGGCCGCGTACTGCATGATCAGGCGGCCGGTGGTGGTCTCGCCGGTGAAGGCGACCTTGGCGATGCGCTTGTTGGTGGCGAGGGCCTTGCCGATCTCGGCGCCGGGGCCGTTGACGACGTTGAGGACGCCGGGCGGCAGGTGGTCGCCTATGACCTCCATCAGCTTGAGGATGGACCACGGGGTCGGGGAGGCGGGCTTGAGCACCGTGGCGTTGCCGGCGGCGAGCGCCGGGGCCAGCTTCCACGCGGCCATCAGCAGCGGGAAGTTGAACGGGATGATCTGGCCGACCACGCCCAGCGGCTCGTGGAAGTGGTAGGAGATCAGGTCCTTGTCGATCTCGGTGATCGAGCTCTCCTCGGAGCGGATCGCGGCCGCGAAGTAGCGGAAGTGGTCGGCGGCGAGGGGGATGTCGGCCGCGAGGGTCTCGCGGACCGGCTTGCCGTTCTCCCAGCTCTCGGCGATCGCCAGTTCCTCGCGGTGGGCGTCGATGGCGTCGGCGACCGCGTTGAGGGCGGCGGCACGCTGGGTGGTGGACGCCTCGCCCCACTTGGGCTGTGCGGCGTGCGCGGCGTCCAGGGCGAGTTCGATGTCCTCGGGTCCGGACTTCGGGACCTCGCAGATCGGCTTGGCGGTGGCGGGGCACAGGTTGGGCGAGTACTGGCCCGTGGTGGGTGCCTGCCACTTGCCGCCGATGAAGTTCTCGTAGCGGGGTGCGACGTCCACGGGGCTGCCCGGCCTGCCCGGAGGCTGGTACTTCATGACCGTCCCCTTTCTCATCACGAGGATCGTGGTGATGCTCAACACGTTAGAAATGCGAACGCTGCAACACCGCTGCATGCCGTACGACCTGCGGTGGGACGGCCTCCGCGAGGTCCAGGCCGCGGGCCCTTGCCGCCGCCGCGGCGCGCTGCGGCGATCCGCCCGGCAGGGTGCGAGCGAGCGCCGACCATGCGGCGATGTCGTCGGTTCCCCAGTCCGCGGCGACCCAGCGGCGCAGCAGCCCGGAGTCGCCGCTGCCGAGCACGGCGCCGCGCAACTGCTGCTCCAGGCACCGCCGTTGCTCCACCACGACCGGCGCGTCGGAGCGCGGCAGCGGTGGACCGGGGTAACGCGCGAGGGCCTGCGCCACCCGCCCCTCGGCGAGGAGGCCGGAGACCTCGCCGAGGTCGGTCCGCACCGGGCACAGCAGTGCGTACGGCCGGGAACCGAGCAGCGTGGGGCCGAGTACGGCACGCAGCCGGGTCATCTCGGCCCGCAGCGTGGAGGGCGGTACCTCGCGGTCCGACAGCTCCACGGCGAGCTGGTCGCCCGGTACTCCATGGCCGGCCAGGGCGAGCGCCAGCACGATCTCGCTGTGCCGAGGGCTCAGCCGCAGGACGCGCCCGCCGTGTTCCAGCAGGGCGCAGTCGCGGCCCAGCACGCTCAGCCGTACGCCGTCGCCGCGTCCGACGGGAACAGGCACCGTCGTGGGCACGGCCATCGTCCGGGCGAGGTGCGCCTCGGCGGCGAGGGCCGCTCCTCGTACGGCGGCCAGGGCGGGAGGTGTGGCGATGGTGGCGCCGCCGGAGAGGTCGATCACGCCGAGGACCTGTCCCGTGGCCGGGTCGCGTACCGGGGCGGCGGCGCACGACCAGGCGTGCACGGCAGAGCTGTAGTGCTCACCGGTCACGATCTGCACCGGGCGCCCCAACTCCAGTGCGGTGCCGGGGGCGTTGGTCCCTGCGCGTGCCTCGGACCACACGGCTCCCTCGGCGAAGTGCATCCGCTCGCCGCGTTCGATCGTCGCGGCGTCGCCCTCGACCCACAGCAAGGTGCCGTCGGTGTCGGCGACCGCGAAGACGTGTCCGTCGTCGGCGGCACCGTCCCCCAGCAGCTCCCGGAACAGCGGCAGGACCGCGGCCAGTGGATGGGCGCGCCGGTACGCGGTCAGTTCCGTGGCGGTCGCGCGCAGCGGCGGCAGGCGGCTGCCGTCAGGGTGTACGCCGCGCATCACGCAGCGTCGCCACGAGTCGGCGACCAGGTCTCGTGCTCGCGGCGATGCTCCGGGCATGGTCACGAACTGCTCGTGTGCCGTGCGCAGAGCGTGAACCGAGGTGATGACGGGAGCTTCCATCGCACCTCCCAGGTGACCTCTCCGGATCCGTCACCCCCACCTCAGCCCTGTACCGAGCCTGGTTGCAGAGGCCGAACGGCCCCGGCGACTGGGTCCCTCGGGCCCGCACGGGGGCTGACCGACGGAGAGAGCACTCGGCGGTCACCGGCGCGCCAGGTGCCTACCTCTCGGTCACCGGTACCCGCCAGACGAGCGTGGTGCCGCCGCCCTCCGGAGTGGTCCAGTTCAGTTCTCCGCCGAGCTGTTGAGCCCGCTCCTCCATGTTCCGCAGCCCGCTGCGTCGGCCTTCGGCCGGGATGCCCACGCCGTTGTCGGTGATCGTCAGGTGCACCTCGTGGCCGTCGGTCACCAGGGCGACATCGGCGCGGCCGGCGTGCGCGTGCCGGGCGATGTTGGTCAGCGCCTCGGACAGCACGGCGATCACATGGTCGGCGATCTCCCGCGGCACATCGGTGTCGACCAGTCCCTCCATACGGACGCTGGGCGCGAAGCCGAGCACGGGAGAGGCCTCGCCGACCGCGCGCACGACACGAGCCCGCAGCCCCGTCCCGGCGCCGCCGTCACGCGCCCGCAGGCCGAAGATCGTCGACCTGATGATCTTGATCGTCTCGTCCAGGTCGTCCACCGCCCGCACCACGCGTTCGGCGGCCTCCTCGTGCTCGATGAAGCGGCCGGCGCTCTGCAGGGTCATGCCGGTGGCGAACAACCGTTGGATGGCCAGGTCGTGCAGGTCGCGGGCGATGCGGTCGCGGTCCTGGAGGACCGCGATCTCCGCCGCGTCCCGTCGGTGGTCGGCCAGTTCCATCGCGACGGCCGCCTGGGCGGCGAAGTCCTGGAGGGTCTCGGTCTCCTTCGCCGAGAAGGGCTGCCGCCCGACCTCCCGCGCCAACAGGACAACGCCCCGCACCCCCGCCTCACTCGTGCCGATGGGCACGGCCACGGCGGGACCGAGTCCCCCGAAACGCGGTGGATCCAGCGAGATACGACCGTCGTTGCCGACGTCGGCGCTGGTGACGGGGGCGGCGCGGGAGAAGGCCAGCCCCATCAGGCTGCGGTCCATGGACAGCACGAGCCCCTGGTGTGCCTCCGAGTCCATCCCTACGGCGATCTCCACGGCGAGCGATCCGGTGCCCTCCATCGGCAGCGCCACCGCAGTGAGGGCGCAGCCCGTGATCTCACCGGCCCGCTCGGCGATCAGAGCCAGGACATCGGTACGCGCACCGCTGGACATCAGGCTGTGGGTGATCTCCGCGTTGGCCTGGAGCCAGCGCTCGCGCAGCCGGGACTCCTCGTACAAGCGGGCGTTGTCGATCGCGACACCGGCCGCCACGGCCAGGGTCGACAGCACCGACTCGTCGTCCTCGTCGAACTGCACACCGCCGCGCTTCTCGGTCAGGTACAGGTTGCCGAAGACCTGCTCGCGCACCCGGATCGGGACACCGAGAAAGCTGTTCATCGGCGGATGGTGGGCCGGGAAACCGTACGAGGCGGAGTGTTGGGAGATCTTCGCGAGCCGCAGCGGCTCCGGGTGCCGGATCAGTTCGCCCAGGATGCCGTGGCCCTGCGGATAGGGGCCGATCTCGGCGATCTGCTCCTCGGTGACACCGACCGTGTGGAAGGCCGACAGCGCCTTGCCGTCCGGGGTGATCACACCCAGCGCGGCGTACTCCGCGTCCACCAGTACGGCCGCCGCCTCCACGATGCTGTACAGGGCCTGCTCCAGGTTCAGCTCCCGGCCGACCGACAGCACCGCCTCCAGCAGACTGTGCACACGGTCACGCGTCCCCCGGGCCGTGTCCAGACGGGCCTGCAGCTCCTCCAGCAGTTCGTCCATCTTCAGCTGCGGCAGCCGGACCCGGGCCACCCGGGACTCCTCAGCGCTTCCCACCGGTGATCCTCCAGATCCCCCACGCACATCCACCGGCCTATCGCCCGGTCATGTGCCACGGTATCCGCCCTGAGCCGGTGTGCACATGGGATCACGCCACGGGAAAGACGTCCCTGGACAGAAAACTTGATCAGCGGCCCTCCCCTCCGGGCAGTCCCCGGCCCGAGTGGCGATGACCGGCTGAACACGACGCTCCGCGCCGGGCTCGGCCCGGCAGTTCGACGACACGGAAACGGGGCCCACCGGCCCGAACACAGGGCCGGGCGGCCCTGGGTGTGCCCCCGGCGCCAGGGCCAGTCTGGAACTGCTGACGAACGATCAAAGGAGTGGAGCAGATGACGCTCAAGGACACCACCGGTCACACCCCTTCGCCCGCCGCCGTACAGGTACGGACCGAGGGGGACGTGGACGAGGAAGCACTCACCTACCTGCGGGCCAAGCTGGGCGCGGTCCTCGACCGCCCGGGGCTCGCTCCCGTCGGTGGCGAGGTGCGGATCGCCAGGGCCGCGGCGCATCACGGCGAGCAGCCCTGGTCGGCCGGGGCCGAGATCCGGGTGGGGAGCGATCTTCTCGTCGTGCACGCGCGGGAAGCGAGCGCGCACGAGCTCGCGGACCGGCTGCAGGACCGGCTGCGTACCCGCCTGGACCGGGTCGTGCACCGCGAGGACACGGCCCGCAGGTCGGCCACACCGCCCCCGTGGCGCGGCGGCCCGGCGGACGGTCGGCAGGATCCGTGAAGCATGCGCCGGGCGACGACACCGTCGCCCGGCATGAGGGGAACGGCCGCCCCCGGCACGGCAGTTGGACGGCCGTTTCCCTCCGGCGCAGGTGAAGCAGGAAAGTGCGGTGAAAAACCCACACTGTCGGTGAGGTGATGACCGGTGACGTCGTCCGGGTGCATCCCATGACACCGTTCAGGGAAGTGGTCCGGCTGCTGGAGCGGCACCGGATCAGTGGGGTGCCCGTCGTCGACCACCACGACAAGGTGCTGGGGGTGATCTCCGGGACCGACCTGGTCACCATTCACCCGGATCAGCCCGTCCCGGACGCCGCGCGGGTGATGGAACGCCGTGGCATCGAGCGGCTGCCCGTGGTGGACGAGGAGGACCGCCTGATCGGCGCTTGCGGTCCGGCACCGTCCTCGTCCGCCACGGCTTGGCTTCCCCGACCGGGCCGGTGGAGCGCCGTAGCGACGTCCCGAAGGCAATCCAGGCGGTGTGGCGGCTGGAGGACGTGGCCGGAATGGTCAACGGTCTCACCCATCGCGTCGACATCGGCCCGCCGCCCGCACGGCGGACTCCGGGGCAAAGGCCGATCGGACGCGTCACAGGGCCGAACGGCCCTAGCCCGACCAGCACCGGAGCGGATCGAATGGCCTGATCAGCCCCAGACGCCCCACCCATCGGCCGCCAGCCGGGTGCTCCGGTGGGGCCGCAGGCCGGAGGCATCGAGCAGTGAGCGAACAACCCGTTCGGCGGCCTCCCGAGGCCCCGGACCGAGAGCAGCCGGTCGCCGCAGAGCCGTCGCGCCGGACCGTCGAGATCGACGGCGCGGAGGCGCTGCGGCTGCTGGGCAGCGTGCCGATGGGGAGGATCGCCTTCACCCGGCAGGCGCTGCCGACCATCCGCCCGGTGAACCACATCGTGGACGACGGGCACATCGTCATCCGCACACACGAGGGCGCGGCGCTGACCTCGCGCACCCTCCAGGCCGACGGCCCGGGAGTCGTGGTGGCCTACGAGGCCGACGCCATCGACCCCGACACGCACCTCGGCTGGAGCGTGGTGGTCACGGGATACGCGCACCTGGTCACCAACACCCTCGAACTGGCCCGGTATCAGGAGCTGTTGCGCCCCTGGGTACGGCAGCCGATGGACTACGCGGTCCGCATCCACCCCGACCTGGTCACCGGGCTCCTGCTCGTCCCCGTCGACCAGCCGGCCCAAGCCTGACACCCGACTCCGGTACCCGCCCGGTCGCGTACGTCGACCGCTGGGCGACCCGACGAAGTGGGCGTCAGTCGTAAGGAACCACCCCTACGGACACCGCGTCTCCGAGGTCGGCTTCCAGCCGTGGACGATCCGCGGGGCGACGGCACGCGAACAACCGGGGCACCACCGCCAGTTGACGGTGGCACCCCGGTCACGACGGGCATCCGGCTGCTACTTCAGCCACGTGTGGTCGCGGACGATGGGCAGCGTGGCCCAGACCTTGCCGAGCCCCCACGTGGCACCGGCACCCGCCACCGCGAGGGCGATGATGACGACGGCGTAGATCAGGTGGTAGTCGACGAACGGGTTCGACGACATGCTCAGCGTGCCGTCCGACAGGTGCTTCGCCGGCGGCCACTCGGCGATCCACATCAGCGCCATCATCGCCGTACCCGCCACAGCGGCCAGCCGCAGCGCGACACCGGACACCAACGCGACACCGATACCGAGCAGACCGAGCATGAACAGCCAGTTCGCCCAGCCGGCACCGGCCCAGTCATGGAACGTCGACTCCATCGGACCCGCCGCCACCGAACTCAGGAAACCCTTGGTCGGCGAACCGCCGTCGATCCAGCCCTTGCCGGACGGAGTCGCATAACCGAACCCGAACGTCTTGTCCAGGAAAGCCCACAGGAAGACGAACCCGGTCAGCAGACGCAGGGACGCGAACGCGTAGGCACGCGTCATGGTGGTCGCCGCCGTCGTGTCGGTGGCGGCCTGTGCCGTTCCGGTCCGGTGGAGGGACGGGAAGTGGAAGCGCGGGTGGGATTGGGGTTGGTTGTGGACTGCCATGATGCTCATCCCTTTCGAGGGAACGATGCCTGGGATTCGACGACTCTCGTTGCGCCCTCAATGTCTCGCGCCGGGCGGTGGCGGCGGAGGGGCTGCAGGTCCCCGGCCGAGGGCCCGAACGGCCCTGTCTGCCGGGTCACTTGGCGGTGGGTACCACCGCGACAGGGCAGTGCGAGCGGTGCAGCAGGGTGTGCGCCACCGGACCCAGCCGCGTGCCGAACCGGTGGATGCGGTGGTGCGCGCCGACGACCACGACGGCGCAGTCGCGCGTGGCCTCCAGCAGGGCGTGCGCCGGCCCGGTGCGGACCGTGCGGCTCTCGACCTGGATACCGGGGTGCTGCTCGCTCAGCCGGGCCAGGCTGAAACGCGGTACGGATTCCTCCGCCCTTGCCTGCTGGGCGAGTTGCTTCTGGCCTGCGCTCGTCGCCGGGATCAGTGGGGGCAGTTCGGGGGTGATGTGCCGGTGGGTCCAGGAGTGCAGGACGCGCAGCGGGACGCCGCGCCGCTCGGCCTCCTGGAAGGCGTACAGCGCCGTGTCGTCGTCGGCTTCGCCCTCCAGGCCGAGCAGCACGGGCCGGCCGTCGTCGCACGGGTGGTCGCCGCGGACGACGAGCAACGGGCTGTGCACCTGCGCGGCCAGCCGCAGGCTCACCGAGCCGAACAGCAGGCCGGTGATGCCTCCCATGCCCCGGGTGCCCACGACGGTGAGATCCGCGCCCTCGCTCTCACGCACGAGCGTGCGTACCGGACCGCCGACGGCATCCTTGGTCACCACCGGCAGCTCGGGGTGACGTGCGCCGACGCGCGTGACCGCGGACGCCAGGACGGGTCCCGCCTCGTCGCTGTCGGGCACGGCGTACACGACACCCAGTTCGACGCCGCGACGCGCGGCTTCATCGGCGGCCCAGTCCAATGCCCGGACCGAGACCAGTGAACCGTCCACTCCGACGACCACATGATGGAGAGTCATGTCCCGTTTCCCTTCTGACTGTTGGGTACTCACGCTGTTCGGCGGGAAGGGGCCGCCACTGCGCACAACGGCTCCGGTGGCGATGCTCGTCCTGTGCGGACGGACCGGGTCAGGGGCCACGGGAACCTGCCGACGCGCCGTGCGGCCCCTTCTTGTGGGGCCGTACGGTCCCGGTGTTCAGCGGTTGAGGTCCACCCCGTACATCGAACGGCCGCCGGTGAGCTCGCGTCCCGTCACCAACTCGGGCTCGACACGGACGAACACCTCCTGGGGCGAGGGCACCCAGGAGCGCGGGCCGGTTCGGGCCAGGCGCTCGTGCTCGGCCGGGTCGGTCACCACCGTGGCGGACCCGGTGACGACGACGCTCCAGCCGGAGTGTGCGACGGCGTCGACCTCGTCGGCCTCGAAGGCGACCACCGAGCCGTCGATCGCGCGCACCAGTTCCGAGGCCGCGGAGGTGCACAGCAGCACCGCACCGTCGTCGTCCAGACAGAAGTTGACCGGCAGTACGGCGGGCATGGCCTGGCGCGTGTGGACGACACGGCCGACGGGCACCTTCGTCAACAGGCGCAGACACTCGTGTCGTTCCAGTTCGCGGAATCCGTCGTTGGAATACATCAGCCAGTCCGTCTCTCGCCCCTGTGCGCGGGTCTGCGGGTCTGTGGGTGTCACTCCATGTTTCGCCCGGCGGAGTCGGTGGGTGAGGGGCCATCAGTCCCGCTCGCTTCGGAGAAGGTCCCTCGGCGCGTGGTGATCCGGCGTCCGGTGAGGCTCAGCGCGTCGATACGGATCCACTCCTCGCGCGGGCCGCCGGCCCACGGCGTGCTGAACGCGTGTTCCGTCAGCCGCCGCACGTCGTCCGCGTCGGTCACGGTCCGCGCCCGGCCGAGCGCCAGCACACTCCAGCCTTCGCTGAACGCGTCGTCGATACGGTCGATCTCGAAGGTCACCTGGCAGCCCGCCGCCCGGGACGGCGTCGTACCGGGAGCGGTCCTGTAGACGATCGCGCCGTCGACCACGCTGTAGTTGACGGGTACGACGACGGGTCCCGAGGCAGTGGGTATCGCGACCCTGCCGACCCCGTGCGTCGACAGGAGCGTGCGGCATTCCTGGACGGTCAGCTCGGTGAACTCGGGGTCGGAGCCGGCCCGGCCCGGCCCGGGTGTCAGGTCGCCGCCGCCCCCGGCGAGGTCGGTCACGGTGGTTTCCAGGGCCGCGGCGAGCCTGAGGAGGACGCTCCGGCCCGGCGCGGCACCGGGAAACTCCTCCAGGTACTGGAGGTAGCTCGCCGCCACCCCGGCGCGGTCGGCCGTCTCCTCCCTGGAGAGGTCAAGTGCCGTGCGCCGTACGGTGATCCGGCGTCCGAGATCACCCGTGGGTGAACCCTCTGTCACGCTCATCGGGAACGGGTCACGCATGGCTCGTCACGTCCTTTCGTCCTGCCGCCTGGACGGCGACCTCCTCGTGCCGGGTCCCGCCGAGCACCACCTTGAGGGCGCCGGTGTCGGCCGCCTTGGCGAAGACGTCGTACGCCTCCTCCATGAGTTCCAGCGGGAAGGTGTGGGTGACCAGCGCGCCGGTGGGCAGCCGGCCGGCCGCCCCCATGCGCAGCAGGGTGGGTGTGGAGTGGGTGTCGACCAGGCCGGTGGTGATGGTGATGTTCTTGATCCACAGGTCTTCGAGGTGCAGGGTCGCGGGTTTGCCGTGCACGCCGACGTTGGCGACGCGACCGCCGGGCCGCACCATGCGGGTGCACAGTTCGAAGGTCTCGGGCACGCCGACCGCCTCGATGACGACATCGGCACCGAGCCCGTCGGTGAGGTCGGCGATCAGTTGCTCAGGGGTCTCGCGGGCGTCCACGACGGCGTCGGCGCCGAACCGCTTCGCCGCGTCCAGTCGGGCGGCGGCCAGGTCCACGGCGACGACCCGCTCGGGAGAGAACAGCCGGGCGGTGGCGATCGCCGCGAGTCCGACCGGTCCGGCTCCGACGACGGCGACGGTGTCTCCGGGTCGCACCTGTCCGTTGAGCACGCCCACCTCGTACCCGGTGGGGAAGATGTCCGCCAGCAGGACCGCGTCCTTGGCGTCCAGTGTGCTGGGCAGCGGGTGGACGGAGAGGTCGGCGTGCGGGACGCGCACGTACTCGGCCTGGGTGCCGTCGATGAGGTGGCCGAGGATCCAGCCTCCGCCGCCGCGGCACTGGCCGTACATGGCCTTGCGGCAGTAGGCGCAGCGCCCGCACGCGGTGATGCAGGAGACCAGGACCCGGTCCCCGGGCCGTACGGTACGCACGTCGGAGCCCGCTTCCACGACCTCGCCGACCGCCTCGTGGCCGAGGACGGTACCGGGTCGCACCTCGGGCACGTCGCCCTTGAGGATGTGCAGGTCCGTTCCGCAGATGGTGACGGCGTCGACGCGCACGATCACATCAGTGGCGTCCTTGATGCCGGGGTCCGGGACGGTGTCCCAGGAGAACTGTCCCGGCCCGTGGAAGACGAAGCCCTTCATGACGTTCCTTCCCCACTCGGTCGACTGCCCCCATCTGTCCAGCGTGTCCGGGGCCGTCGGTCCTTGGCTTGGGCCGGTCGGCCCATATCGCCCGGCCGGACGGGCTCGTTGCGACCGGGCGCCCGCGAGGTGGGCCGAACGGCCCACCTCGAACAGTTGGGCGGGTCCGGTCGGCCCTTCCGTGCGGGACCATCCGGCCGGTTGGCTCGCACCATGACCGAGATCCACACCACCGCCGCCCTGCGCTCCTCGGAACGTGTGATCGCAGGGACGACCGTCGTGGCGCTGCGCGGCGAGATCGACCTCCTCACAGCCCAGCCGCTGTCGGCGCGCCTGGACATGCTGACCGCCGGCCCCCGCCCCGATCTCGTACTGGACCTGCGCTCCGTGTCGTTCATCGACTGTGCCGGGCTGGGTGCGCTGTGCCGGGCGCAGAACCGGACGGCGGCTCGGGGCGGACGGCTCCGGTTCGTCACCGGTGACGCCTGCTTCCTGCGGATCCTGCGCCACGCCCAGCTCGGCGGCGTCTTCGAGATCCACGCACGGCTGCCGAACGCCCTGGCCGCCAGGCCGGATTCCGGCGAGGCCTCCGCCACAGCGGGCTGAACGGCCCATCCGGGCACCGGATGGGGTGCCGATGGGGCACCCCGCAGCCCCTGCTCGGCCCAAGCGACGTCACGTTCCCGACTGGCATCTTCGACATGGCGACCACGACGAGGAGGTGCAGACTCATGGGCAAGAACAGGCATGTGAAAAAGCGGCTGTGGCGGTTGCGGAGCAACCCGTTGCGCCGACACGACGACATCGTCGAGGCCTGGATCGTCCTGGTCGTGTGGGCGGTGCTCTTGGTGGGCGGCGCACTCGCCGGCCTGGTGACGTACCACGCCGCCGACGAGGTGTTCGCCGCGCAACGCACCGAGCGGCACTCCGTGCGGGCCGTGCTCCTCACGGACACCCCTTCCCCCACCGCGGGAGTCGGATCCCGCGACGTGCTCAAGGCGAAGGTCCGCTGGACGACCGCCGACGGCACCCGCCGTACGGGCAGCGCGCTGGTGCAGACGGGGCAGAAGGCCGGATCCGAGGTCACGGTCTGGCTGGACTCCGCAGGCAACTTCACCATTGAGCCACCGAGTTCGAAAGAGGCGACTCTCGAATCCGCCGTCCTGGGCCTGACCGCCGCACTCGCCTTCGCCGGTATGGCGTTCGCCACCGGGGCCGCCGCACGGTACCGGCTGGACCAGCGCCGTATCGACTCCTGGGGTACGGAGTGGAAGCTCGTCGGGCCGAGTTGGGGCCGCAAGACCAGCTGACGCCCGGCACACGGCACAGTAGGACCACACCTCTCCGACAGTAACCCTCACCTCCTCCGCTACCGTGCGCCGAGTACGAGGAGGAGTGAGCGATGATCGCGGACAGAGCCCCGGCGGGCACGGGTGGGATGAAGCGGCGTCTGGACGTGTCCGATGCCGTGGTGATCGGCCTGGGGTCGATGATCGGAGCCGGGATCTTCGCGGCCCTCGGCCCGGCGGCCGACGCAGCCGGTTCGGGGCTGCTGCTCGCCCTGGCCCTGGCCGCCGTCGTGGCCTACTGCAACGCGACCTCCTCCGCACGGCTGGCCGCCCTCTACCCGCAGTCCGGCGGCACCTACGTCTACGGCCGCGAACGCCTCGGCGACTTCTGGGGCCATCTGGCCGGCTGGGCGTTCGTGGTCGGCAAGACGGCCTCCTGCGCGGCCATGGCCCTCACCGCCGGCGCCTACCTCTGGCCCGACCAGACCCACGCGGTGGCCGTGGCTGCCGTAGTGGCGCTGACCGCGGTGAACTACACCGGCGTGCAGAAGTCCGCCTTCCTCACCCGCGCCATCGTCGCCGTCGTCCTGGCCGTGCTCGCCGCCGTGGTCGTCACCGCCCTGACCTCCGCGCACGCGGACACGGCTCGGCTGGACATCGGCCCGGACACCACCGTCTCCGGACTGCTCCAGGCCGCGGGCCTGCTCTTCTTCGCCTTCGCCGGCTACGCCCGCATCGCCACCCTCGGCGAGGAGGTCCGCGACCCCGCCCGCACCATCCCGCGCGCCATTCCCCTCGCACTCGGGATCACCCTCGCCGTCTACGCCCTCGTCGCCGTCGCCGTCCTGACGCTGCTGGGCCCGCGCGGCCTGGCGGACTCCACCGCCCCGCTGTCGGACGCCGCGCGCGCCGCGGGAGCCGACTGGCTGGTGCCGGCCGTCCGCATCGGCGGCGCTGTCGCCGCGCTCGGCTCACTGCTCGCGCTGATCCTCGGTGTCTCCCGCACCACCCTCGCGATGGCCCGGGACCGGCACCTGCCGCACGTCCTGGCCGCCGTCCACCCCCGCTTCGGTGTTCCCCACCGCGCTGAACTCACCGTCGGCGCGGTGGTCACCGTCCTCGCCGCGACCACGGACGTGCGCGGTGCGATCGGCTTCTCCTCCTTCGGCGTCCTGGCCTACTACGCCATCGCCAACGCCTCCGCCTGGACCCTCACCGAAGAGGAAGGCCGATCGAACCGCCTCGTCCCGGTCATCGGCCTGGCCGGCTGCGGGGCCCTGGCCTTCGCCCTGCCCGCAAGCACCGTCATCTCCGGCGCCGCGGTTCTCCTCCTCGGGACTGCCCTCTACGGGCTGCGGAAGGTCACGACCGGCGACAACACAGGCCACTGACACGTCTTGTGTCACACGAGAGCCCGGCGGTAGGCGCTGTACGGCGCCACACCCGGCCAACTCCCGGGCGCCCACGGCCGGCAGGGTCACCGGCTCCGACGGATCGGCACGCCGCACTCCGCCCGTCGAAGACGTTCCTTCCCGGCCCGGGCCGCGCAGGCTGCTCGCCGCCCCATTCACGCTCGGGACTCACCACGCCGGAAAGGGGCCACTCGGTCACAGGAAGAGCCGTCCGGTTCCGTCGTGATCACCGAGACTGGACGCCGGGGACGCCTATGCCACCGTTTTCGGGGCATGACGCCGAGTCGACCCAAGCTGAGAAGTACGCGGCAAAGAACGGTGGGCACACGGCGGCCTGCGATCCGCGGTCGGCTCAGGGGGCGGCGTGGCTCACGTGCCGCCGCCCCGTCCCGGGGCCTCGCGCGACGACGACCTGGTCCTCGTCCGACGAGTGGCACATGGAAGTTCTGGCCCTCCGTCTGATCGTCGTCGCAGCTCCTGCCGTCCTGGCACTCGCGGTGCCGGTCCGCAGGAGCCGGGCCGCAGCGACGGCCTCGTCCTGTCAGCCGCCGTTCTGCGTAGCCGTCTTGGAGTAGTTGTCCTTCCAGGCGGCCTTGGCGCCCGAGTCGCCGATCCGGTAGACGTCCACCACGGCGCCGACCGCGACAGCGAGGGAAAGAGCCACGACCACGCCCCGAACCAGTACGGAGGGCGACCATGAGCCACGCGCCGTGCCGTCCGGGGCGGGTGCAGAGCGGCGGGCCGTCCACCAGACGACGGCCGAGATCACGAAGAGGCCGAGAGCCCACGGGAGCAGGCCGTCGCCCAGCTCGGCGTGCTTGCGCACCAACGGGTCACTGCCTACGTGCTGTTCCAGCCACTCCCCCGCATGGGTGGCCACCGGCACGCTGGCCAACGTCACGAGCGCGAGGATCGGCAGCAGCAGGCCGAGCCGCCGGGCACCCGCGGGCCAGGCCGCGCACACCACGAGCGCCAGGGCACTCAGAGGCACCAGCACGATGACGAAGTGCACGAACAAGACGTGCGCGGGCAGTCCGTTGACGACGGTGAGGCTCATGAGGGGCTTTCTCCATGGGGGGGTTGGCCGGACGGTGGGTACTGCGGAGGCGTCGGCACTTTTTCACAGGGACTTCTCAGTTACCTCTGAGCTTCATCCGAATCATTGCCCCCAAAGAAAAGGTCGGCTGCAGCGAGGGACGACCGGAGCACACGCCGAAACCATGGCTGTGGTCGCAGGGCCCAGGGAGTTCGAGCCGAACGTGATCGACCTGCTCGTGGAGACACTGCGCCGAGCGGTCAGGCACGAGTTGTCCACCGTGGGGACGGACACCCACTGCTGGGCGCGCTCGTCATCGGGGACACCGACGCCCGCGCGGGCCTCGGTTGGGTGAGCGACGACGAGGATGACCGGGGCGCTACGCGCATGCCTGCTGCTCGCACTCGGGTCGGCCCGGGTCGTAGGGACGACCTCGGTGCGGTGCCGACATCCGGCCCGCCAGGGGTCAACCGGTACTGACCCCCGGATCACCCGGCAACTGTTGGAACGGCACATGTGGTCCGGCCGGGACACCGAGGCCGCCCTGCAGAACCGAGGAACTGACCCCGGCCGAACGGGATGTCCTGCGCCTGCTCGGAACGGGCCTGTCCCACACGGAAATTGCCGATCAGCCGTATCCGGGCGCCGGCACGGTCAAGGCGCACATCAGCCGTATCCTCACCCGCACCGCCTGCGACCGCTGAGCGAGCGCAGCAACCGCCGCGCGCCTGCTGGACAGCGGCGGGTCACGGGGCCCTCGTCAACAGCACGGCCGCCCGGGACGAGGCCCGGACGGCCGTGTCTGGGTGTGCTGCCGAAGTCGGGTCAGGTCGGATCAGGTCACCAGGACGTGCGGGTCTGCGTCGACTCAGCGGGCTGCTGTGCCGGGAACACGGAGGCGCCGCCGAACAGTGGCGCGGGCGCGAGCTCCGGCGCCACCGTCTGGTCCTCGCCGAGCATCATGTCGGGGTCGAACATGACGATCACGGCCGCGACCAGGAGGACGAGGAGCGGACCGGCGAGCATGGCCAGGAGGAACGCGACCAGGTCGGCCGAGGACTGCGAGGCCCCGGCCTCGTGGGACAGGTGGACGGAGACCGCGGCCATACCGGTGTAGTGCATGCCGGTCACGGCGACGCCCATCACCAGGCTCGCGCCGAGGCTCGCCCAGAGCGCGTGGATGGAGACCGCGGCCCACAGAGCGGCGGTGGCGGCGGCAATGGCGATCACGACGGAGAGCACCACGGTCGGGGTGGCGTAGTGGATGGTTCCGTTCGTGTGGATGGCGGCCATTCCGAGGTAGTGCATGGCCGCCACGCCGAGGCCGGTGACCGCGCCCGCCACACCCAGGTTCAGCGGCGAGCCGCCCCGGTAGCCGACGAGGAACACTCCTACGGCGACCACCGCGATGGCCACGATGAGGCTCAGGAGCGTCTTCGTCGTGTCGTAGTTGACGAGCGCGCCCTGGACGCTGAAGCCGATCATGGCGATGAAGTGCATGGTCCATATGCCGCAGCCGATCGACACGGCGCCCAGGGCCAGCCACCGGGCTCTGTGCTGCGGGCGGCGCAGCGAACGCGTCGTGCACCGCAGCCCGAGGGCCGCTCCCAGGCACGCCATCAGATAGGCGGCGACCGGGGTCACGGCGCCGTAGTAGAAGTCGGAGACGTCGGCAGCGGTCGCGGCGGTGGTCATGGAGGGTTCCCTTCACGTACGTGACGGCAGGCGGCACCGCAGTCGCGGTGTGCCGGCACGGTGACGTGGCGCACGCTCCCGTCCGGCCGGCCCCGGACACTGCCGGGTCATGCCGGACTCGGGCCGGTGCTCGACCCTCCGGTCGGGAGGGACACGGGGACACAGGGTGCGCTGGGTCCTGTCGTCACATTCCCGTCGTCGCCCGGAGGGCGGCCTCGCGGCGTCGGGTGCGTGCTCTCGGTGTGCCGGGCGCAGACCCTCGTACTGGACGTACTTGGGTCTGCGCCCGGTGCGGCGAGAGTGCGTGCATGGCGTCGCGCGGCAGACGGGAATGTGACGGCAGGGCCTACGGCAGTGGCGCGCGTGGATCGACCACTCCCGCCCCTGCTGCACGTTCGTACCGACTCGGCCGGGCGGACGGACCTGCACGAGCGCGCGGACATCCTGCTGACGGGCGACAGGACACGGGGAACCGTACGGTCGAGATCCGGCCACCAGGCCGAGTTGTGCATGATTCAATCACGAGGTACACACATTTCCTACACAACCAGGATGGGCGTTAGCCGAATCGATACATCGCCACCACTGCCCACAAATCCCGTCACCGGTACGGGGGTTGCCCACCCCGACGAGCCCCCTCCGGCCGCCGATCCCTGCGTCAACTGCCGCATGCATATGTGCAGTTACCGTCGTTCAAGCGATCCCGTCGTGCGGTTGTCCGGTCGTCGCAGGTCAGTCCCGAAGACGTCCTCCGGGCGTGGCCGCCCTGTGCGTACGGTCCCGGCACCGAAGTGGGTCGACAGCAGTCGGTCCGCCGCAGTCAACGGAACGCAAGGGGAGGCCCTGTGGCGAATGTGGAAGTGTCGCTGAAGGAGATGATGGCGGGGGTCGAAGGGGCCTTGGGGGCCGCGGTCGTCGACTACACCAGCGGGATGGCGCTGGGCACCCTGGGCGGCAGCAAGACCCTGGACCTGACGGTCGCCGCGGCCGGCAACACCGATGTCATCCGGGCCAAGGTGCGCACCATGGAAGCGCTGGGCCTCAAGGGCCAGATCGAGGACATCCTGATCACGCTGGACAGCCAGTACCACCTGATCCGCCTGATCACCGGCCGCAACGGCAACGGCCTGTTCCTGTACCTCGTGCTCGACAAGGCCCGCTCGAACCTGGCGATGGCCCGCCACCAACTCAAGCGCGTGGAAGGGGAGATCGAGATCTAGCCCGGCCGGAAACGCGGGAACCACGCCTGCCCATGATGTGAAGACTTCTTCAACTCACCACATCAGCAAGGTCACATAGTGCGGTCGCACGAGGTCCGCAGCGTGAAGGATCGGTACCCGAGGGCGGCCCGGGATGTGGCGGCACCCTCGGGTACCGCCACATCCCGGCAGCCGCGTCCCCATCACCCGGCAAGGAGCGAGCATCCATGCAGGTCCCCCTCTACCAGGTCAAGGCGGAGTTCTTCCGCATGCTCGGGCACCCCGTACGCATCAGGGTGCTGGAACTCCTCCAGCACGGGCCGGTGTCCGTACGGGACCTGCTCGCCGACATCGAGATCGAGCCGTCCAGTCTGTCGCAGCAGTTGGCCGTCCTGCGCCGCTCCGGCATCGTCGTGTCGATGCGGGAGGGTTCCACCGTCCGCTACGCACTCGCCGGCGGGGACGTCGCCGAACTCCTGCGTGCCGCTCGCCGCATCCTCACCGAGCTCCTCACCGGACAGAACCAGATCCTCGCCGAACTCCAGCAGGCGGACGCCCCCGAGCAACCGGTGCCCACACCCAGATGACGGGAGCCCGGCCAACACCCCAGCAGCGGTACGACGGTTGTTCAGTGACCTGCGCTCTGGCCGCCGTCGACATGGAGCAGCTCGCCGGTCACGAAGGGCGCGGTCTCCAGGAAGACGATCGCGTCGACGACGTCACCGACCTCGCCCATCCGCCCGAGCGGGTGCAGCGCGGCGAGACTCGCGGCTGTCTCCGGGTGCATGGGAGTTCGGATGACGCCCAGCGCGACCGCGTTGCTGCGGATGCCGCGGGAGGCGTACTCGATCGCCAGCGCCTTGGTGGCGGACTGCAGCCCGCCCTTGGTCAGGGAGGCGAGCACCGCGGGGATCGCGGAGTTCGCGTGATCGGCGAGGCTGGTGCTGATCTGGACGAGGTGGCCGGTGCCCTGGCGAAGCATCTGCCGGACGGCGAGCTGGGTGATGTGGAAGAAGCCGGTCAGGTTGACGCCGACGACCGTCTCGTACTCCTCCCGGGAGTAGTCGGTGAACGGCTTGGCGAGGTAGAGGCCCGCGTTGTTGACGAGGGTGTCGATCCGGCCGAACCGCTCGATCGCGGCGGCGGCGACGCGTTCGGCCGTGGCCGGATCGGTGATGTCGCCCTGGACGGTGAGAACGTCCGGGTCCTCGGAGGGCGTGATGCCGCGTGAGGTCGCGACGACGGCATAGCCGAGTTTTCGGTACGCCTCGACCAGGCCGGCGCCGATGCCCTGGGACGCGCCGGTGATGACGGCGACCTTCTTGACGGGAGTGTCCATGGTGGTGGCCCTCTGGGTGGTGACGATGTGGACCGGTCTTGTCGGCCGGTCCCGCTCGGGTGGGGCATGACTACCTGTGCGGAGGGCCGAGGTGGGGGAAATCGGGCAGCAGGTCGTCGTGCGGCGGCCCCCCTCCCGAGGTGACCTTTCAGTTGGTCAGGAAGGACATCCGGGCGATGAAGACGTCGTCGGTGAGACCACGCCCGTTGGGATGGACGGCGGGCCTGTCGCGGTCGTAGCGCAGGACGTCCGGGAGGACGGTGGCGGCCGTCGCGCTCGCCTCGGCGGGCGGACAGCCGTTCCCCTCAAGGATTTTCGTCCACGGCACGAGGTACGTCGCCACGTCGTCGGCCGGTTGCCCGGCGTTGTACGCGTCCTTGGCGTAGTCGGGATTGATGAACGGGTTGATCGTCGGATGCCCACCGCGGTCCACCTGCACGAGCGCGCCGTCGCGGCGCACGCTGACGGTCGCCCACAGCTGGATCGCCGAATCCGGTCCGAGCATGTCGTCGGGCACTTCCAGCGCGATGCACTGCACGTCCTTGTCGCCGAAGGCGTCCTCTCCCGTCCACGCGAAGCCGTGCAGGGCGCCTTCGGTGTCGGCGAAGAACGGATCGCTGCGTACGCCGGTGAACAACCGGCAGCGCCCCGCCTCGACGGGCCGTGCCGACGCGTCGAAGCCGACCGGTACGGCACTGGCGAGCACCTCACCGGTCGGCTCGGCCCTGCGGGCGTCGGCGCCGGTGGCGTAGTAGGCCGTGGCTGTCTGCCTGCCGTCGCCCGCATCCGTGAACACGAACGAGAAGGCGGCGTCGGCCTGGTTGTCCCCGTCGTTGTCGATGTTGATGCGGTACACGGCGTCGGGGTGCAGTTCCGCGCTCATCAGGAACGGCGGGGTCGCGCTCAAGATCTCCAGGTCGTCGACCTTCAGCGTGCGGTAGCGCGTCATGCCGGGGCCTCGCCCGCCGCGGCCCCGATCTGCTCGTGCAGGTCCTTGAGCGCGGCGACGTAGATCTCCGAGAACGTGGGGAACGGCTGGATCGTGTCCCGGAGCACGTCCAGCGGGATGCGGGCGCGGACGGCGAGGGTCGCCTGTTGCAGCCACTCCCCCGCTTCCGGGCCGAGGGCGTGGGCACCGGTGACGACCCGGCCGTCGCTGAGCAGGGTGAGGAAACCGTTGGCGTCGGCGTAGGCGCGGGTGTAGGCCGCGGTCTTGGCCACCCCGGAGATCGGCACGGTGGCACTGAACCGTGCCTCGCCTGCGCCCACCGACGCCGCCTGCGGGTCGGTGTAGACCACGCGGGGTACGGCCGTGTAGTCGGCCTCGCGGGGTTCGCCGAGGATGTTGGCGGCGACGACCTCGCCCTGGTACTTGCCGACGTGGGTGAGCATCCAGAGGCCTGTCGCGTCGCCGACCACCCAGAGCCGCTCGGCGGCACGCAGGCGGGAGTCGACGGGAATGCCGTGCTTGTCGGCCTTCACGCCCACCGTGTCGAGGCCGAGGTCGTCGACGCGCGGACGGCGTCCGGTGGCGACGAGGAGGTGGTCGCCGCGCAGTTCCTGGCCGTCGTCGAGCGTCAGGACGTAGTCCTCGCCCGCGCGCTCGGCGGAGACCGTCCGTGGGCCGAGTACGAGCTCGACGCCGTCGCGGCGCAGCACCTCGCCGAGTGCCTCGCCCAGCGGCTGGGGCTCGCGGGGCAGGACGTACCGGCCGTGGGCCGTGAGGACCACCTCGCCTCCGAGGCGGCGGACGGCCTGGGCCATCTCCACGCCGACGGGTCCGGCACCGAGCACGATCAGCCGGCGCGGGATCGTCTTCATGCCCGTCGCCTCGCGGTTGGTCCACACGCCTGTCAGTTCGGACAGGCCCGGGACCGGCGGGATGATCGGTGCCGCGCCCGTGGCCACGACGACGTGCTCGGCGGTGTGGCGGGCTCCGGCCACCTCCACGACGCCCGGTCCCGCCAGGCGGCCGGTGCCGCGCAGCAGGGCGATGCCGGTGTCGGCCAGCCAGCGTTCCTGCCCGGCGTCGGAGTAGTCCGACACCATGAAGTCCCGCCAGGCCAGGGCCTGTTGGACGTCGACCTGGGCGCTCGCCGCGGCCTCGCGTGCGCCGTGCACGGCCTCGCCGGGGCGCAGCAGCGTCTTCGACGGGATGCACGCCCAGTACGAACACTCCCCGCCGACCAGCTCGCGTTCCACCAGGGCGACCCGCAGACCGCCTTCGGCCAGGGCGCCGGCGCAGTGCTCGCCGGGCGAGCCACCGCCGATCACGATGACGTCGTAGTCGTAGTCGTAGTCGTGGTCGTGGTCGTGGTCATGACTCATGCGTCCGTCCTCCTCACCTGCGGCTACCACGTATGGTCACCGGCGCGTACCAGCATCTCGTTGACGGCGACCCGCCGCTCCCTGGTCACGATGTAGCCGATCGCATCCGCGACGTCCTCGGCCCGCAGCGGCTCGATGCCGCTGACCTGTCGGAGGGCCGCCTCCGGGTGGCCTCGCCGAGATGGTCCACCAACTCCGTCCGTACGGTGCCGGGTTCGACCACGGCGACCCGTACCCGTTCCACGAGCAGTTCCTGGCGCAGGGATTCGGTGAAGCCGTTCAGGCCGAATTTCGTCAGGTTGTAGACGCTGCTCCCGGGGCGGGTGACGCGTCCGGCCGTCGAGCCGACGTTGACGATGTCGGCGACCTGTCGCGGGGAGGTGGTGGCCGCGTCGATCAGGTAGGGGACGGCGGCGTGGGTCACGTGGAGCAGCGCGGCCACGTTGAGCGAGACCATCCGGTCCCACTCCTCGATCGCGCTGTGCAGGGCGGTGCCGAGCAGCATGATCCCGGCGTTGTTGACCAGGATGTCGAGCCGCTCCAGCTCCCCGAGCGTGTCCTGGACCGCCTGGTACGCCTGCTCGGGCTCGCTGATGTCGGCCTCGACGACGTGCGCCCGGCCGCCCAGCTGCGTGATGTCCAGGGCGAGCCGGTCCAGCCGGTCGCGACGCCGTGCGACGAGCGCCACCGCCGCACCCTCCTCGGCCGGCCGGCGCGCGGTGGCGGCACCGATGCCGCTGCTGGCACCGGTGACGAGTGCGACGGCTCCGGCCAGCGGTTTCTCGGACATGACGCTCTCACTTCCTCACGCGGGGACTGAGTGTTACCGCGCCGGCGCCGACGAGTCGGACCCGCTCACGACGGCAGCTCGGTACCGGCCTGCTCGCGCACCATGTACTGGGCGTACCAGTCGGGCCAGTCCGGGTCCTCCGCGCCGGTGCGCGCCTCGTGCTCGCCGTGGGCCGCCGCGGCGCGGCGCAGTGCGCTCGCCAGGTCCTCGGCCGAGGCGAACGTCGTGGCCGCGGGATCCAGGCGGCCGGGGAGCCGGGTGGTGATCTCCTGCAGGATCCAGCCGTTGCCGTCCGGGTCGCTGAACGACAGGAACGAGCCGTAGCTGCTGCGTTTCGGGTCCGGGCCGGGCACGCGGGCGTCGGTTCCGGCGTGGTGGAAGACTCCGCCCTCGTCGTGGAACACGTCGCTCGGGTCGGCGCCGAGCCGCTTGAGCTCGTCGTGGGCGGCATCGATGTCGGCCACGATCAGGTGCAGGCCCTGGGCCGAGCCCGGTGTCTGTGCGGTGACCGAGGTGCCGAAGATGACCGATGCCGGGGAGCCCGGCGGGGTCATCTGCACCACCCGGAAGTTCTCGTCGGTGGGGACGTCGGCGTCGAGCCGCCAGCCCAGCGCCGTGTAGAAGTTCTTGGCTCGGTCCACGTCCCCGACCGGCACCACGACGACTTCGAGCTTCATGTCCATGGGGTGCGCCTCCGCTCTCGGACGAACTGCCGACACCACCAGGTTCGCCCCTACGGCTCCGGTTCGCGCCAGGGAGTCCCACTGGTCCACGGGGTCGGGATCAGAGGCGGTCGGCGTCCAGGACGGCCTGCGCGAACGCCTCCGGGGCCTCCTGGGACACGTTGTGCCCGATGCCGTCGAGGGCCCGGTGGTCGTACGGGCCGGTGAACTTGGCGCGGTACGCGCTCCCGTCGCCCGCCGGAGTGAAGGGATCCAGCTCGCCGTCGAGGGTGATCGTGGGCACGGCGATGGCCGGGCCCGCGGCGAGCTTGGTCTCGATGCCGTCGTAGCGGGGGTCGCCCGCCGCGAGGCCCAGTCGCCAGCGGTAGTTGTGGATCACGATGCCGACATAGTCGGGGTTCTCGAAGGCCTTCGCGGTGCGGTCGAAGGTGGCGTCGTCGAACTGCCAGGTCGGGGAGACGTTGTGCCAGATCAGTTTGGCGAAGTCGTGCCCGTACTGGGCCAGGCCCAATTCCCCCCGCTCGGTGGCGAAGTAGTACTGGTACCACCACGCCAACTCGGCGGCCGGAGGCAGTGGTTGCTTGTTCTTCTCCCGGTTGGTGACGAGGTAGCCGGTCACCGAGACCAACGCCTTGCAACGCTGGGGCCACAGCGCCGCGATGATGTCGGCCGTCCGCGCACCCCAGTCGAAGCCGCCGAGCAGTGCCTTCTCGATCCGCAGGGCGTCCAGCAGGGCGATGATGTCCACGGCGACCACGGCCTGCTGGCCGTTGCGGAAGGTCTTCGCCGAACGGAACGTCGTGGTGCCGTAGCCCCGCAGGTAGGGCACGATCACCCGGTACCCCTCGGCGGCCAGAAGTGGCGCGACGTCGACATAGCTGTGGATGTCGTACGGCCATCCGTGCAGCAGGACGACCACCGGGCCCTTCGCCGGACCGACCTCCGCGTAGCCGATGTTCAGCTCACCGGCCCTGACCTGCTTCAGCGATTCGAAGGACGTACGGCCCGTCGTCCGCCCGGCAGTTGACGGCGTGCTCCCGGAAGGAACGGAGGGAGTGGCCGTCGCGGCGGACGCGGGTGACGAGCTGAACCATCCCGCCAGAGAGGCGGCCGCAGTCCCCGCGCCGATGGTCTTCCCGAGAGCTCGCCTGTCGATCATGTGAACCGTCCCGCCTGTGAGGATGCCGGAGTGCCGCCCTCCGGAGGGCGGCCTTGATCAGGTTCCGCTGCCGGTCGGCCCGGGCGCCACGACCGGTTTCCTAACGTGTGGGAGGTACAGCCTCCCGCCCGGGCACCAGTCATACGTGCGGGCGCTACTTCAGCAACTCCAGCAGCCGCTCCCCCAGGACCGCCGCCGAGTCCGGGTTCTGCCCGGTGATGAGGTTACGGTCCTCCCCCATGTACGGCTTCCAGATCTCGCCACGGCTGAACTCGACGCCGATCTTGTCCTTCAGCTCCGTCTCCAGCAGCCACGTGACCCTGGAGGCCAGGCCGACCCCTTCCTCCTCCTCGTTGGTGAAGCACGTCATCCGGTAGCCCTTGAAGGGCGACGCGCCGTGGATCCTGGTGGCCAGGATCGCGGAGGGGCCGTGGCACACGATCGCGAGCGGCTTGCCCGAAGCGAGCTGCGCCGTGAGTATCCGGCCCACGTCGGCGTCCGACGCCAGGTCGGCCATCGGTCCGTGGCCGCCGGGCACGTACACGGCGTCGTAGTCCTCAAGGCGGACGTCCGACAACTGGAGCGGGCGCTGCATCACTTCCGACGACCGGATGATCTCCTCCAGGTCGAGGGCTCCCTGCTCACCGCCCGCCATGGAGGGGCGCAGGCCTTCGGCGACTTCCACCAGTACGACAACAGCTCGACGGGTTGGGCGGACGAGACGTACGTCCACGTGGTCCGCGGCGGGCGGTTCCGGCAACTGGGATCGCTCGGCGATCTGAATCGCGCGGCACAGAGCCAGGGCTGACGAAGGGCCGGGGCCTGCGGGCGGAACGACTGCGGAACGGAGGCGGCTGCCGTGGAACGGCTCCTGCCCGCCGATCCGTCCGCGATCGGCGGGCACCGGCTCGCCGGGCGGCTCGGTGCGGGCGGCATGGGCGTCGTCTACCTGGCGCGCTCGCCGCACGGCGCGTGGTGCGCGCTGAAGGTGATCCGTGCCGAGTACGCGGACGACCCCGGCTTCCGCGCGCGCTTCCGCCGCGAGGCCGAGCTGGCGTCGCGTCTCACCAGCCGGTGGACCGTGCCGGTCGTCGCGGCCGACGCCGACGCCCGCTCCCCATGGCTGGCCACCGCCTATGTGCCCGGCCCGTCCCTCGCCGAGGCTGTCGCGCTGTACGGACCCTGGCCCGAGGGGCAACTGCGCAGCCTCGGTGCCGTACTGGCCGAGGCACTGGGCGGGGTGCACGCGGCCGGGCTGGTCCACCGCGACGTCAAGCCCGCGAACGTGCTGCTGGCCGCGGACGGGCCGCGGCTGATCGACTTCGGGATCGCGCGGGCTGTCGGCGCGACCGCGCTCACCACGGACGGCTCCGTCGTGGGCTCCCCCGGCTACCTCTCCCCCGAACAGGCCCGCGGGCACACCGTGGGTCCGCCGAGCGACGTCTTCTCGCTCGGCTGCGTCCTCGCCCACACGGCCACCGGCCGGCCCCCGTTCGGCACCGGCGGCGCCGCAGCCGTGCTGTACCGGACCGTCGGGGAGGAACCGGACCTGGACGGCATCCCGGAAAGCCTCGGCCGGACCGTACGACGATGTCTGGCGAAGGAACCGGAGCGGCGCCCGAGCGCCCGTGAACTCCTCGGCATCTTCGGCGAGTTCGACGTGGACGAGTGGCTGCCCGAAGGGCTGCCCGCCCTGGTCGCCGCCCGTGCCGCACGCGTCCTCGACCTGCCCGTTCCCGACCCCACCCTGCTCGCCGGGCCCTCCCCCGTGGACGCGCCGCCCTCGCCCACCCGGCGGCGCCTGCTCGTCGCGGGGGCCGCGCTCGGTGTCACCGCCGCGACCGGGGCGGGCGCGTGGTGGGAGTGGGGCCGGTCGGCCGCGTCGGCGAACACCGGCTCGGTACGGCGCGACCGCCACGTGGTCACGCTGCTCGGCAGCCCGAACGATCCCTACTTCACCGACCACAAGCGCGGCGCCGTCCTGGCCGTGGAGCAGCACAACCGGGACGCACGACGCACCATCGACCTCGTACTGCGTACCGCCGACGACGGCGGCACCGCGAAGGGCTCCGCCGCGGCGGCCGCCCGGCTGGCCGCCGACCCGGACGTCTCCGTGGTGATCGCCGCGGGCACGAGCGCGGCCGTGCCCGCTGCCTTCGCCCCGTGCGCGAAGGCCCGGCTGACCGTGCTCGTCACCCGTGCCGACACCGAGGCCATGGACGTCGTCAACACCACCACCGCCCTCGTGCTGCGCACCACCCGGATCGTCGGCCCGCTCGCGGCGGTGATCTATCTGAACCGGGTCGTCGAACCCGCCCGCACGGTGGTCGTGCACGACCTGGCCACCGAGGTGGAGAGTCTGGCCACGGTCCGCATCATCACCGTCAACGGCGTGCTCGACGGCGGGACGACGGTGGAGGAGGTAGCCGCGGACGAGGACTTCACCGGGGCCGCCCGCCGTATCGCCGCCCGCCCCCGCGACGCCGTCTTCTTCGGCGGGGTGAGCCCCGACCGCGCCGCCGCCTGCGCCCGCGCGTTGCGGGACGCGGGCCACCGGGGCGCCCGGGTCGCGGGCGAGCACGTCCTCGGCGCCCCCTTCCTCGCCGTCGGCGAGGACTGGAGGATCGCTACGGGCTACACCGACGCGAGCGCCGACTCCCGTACGAAGACGTTCGCCACCGCGTTCCGTGCCCGCCACGGACGCGCGCCGGGTCCCTGGGCGGCCGAGGCGTACGACGCCGTCCGGTTCGCCGCCCACGGCCTCGCCTCCGTCGGCGACGACGGCCGCGGCGCCCTGCGCTCGGAACTCCTGCGCCGCCCCTGGCAGGGCATCACCCGCCTCATGAGCTTTGATGCCTCCACGCAGTTCTTCCAGCCCGGCGAGGACGGCGGAGAGTTCCTCTTCCGGGTGACCGGCGGAACCGCCCGCTTCGTGGCGCGGTCCGCCGACATCGGCAAGAAGACGTAAGCCGTCGTGCAACTCCCTTTGAGTGCAAGGGAGTTGCACGACTTTCACGCGCCGACGTACGCCGCCAGGTGCTCCCCCGTGAGTGTCGAGCGGGCGTCGACGAGGTCGGCCGGTGTCCCCTCGAAGACGATCTTGCCGCCGTCGTGTCCGGCGCCGGGGCCGAGGTCGATGATCCAGTCGGCGTGGGCCATGACCGCCTGGTGGTGTTCCACGACGATGACCGACTTGCCGGAGTCGACCAACCGGTCGAGCAGGCCGAGGAGTTGCTCCACGTCGGCGAGGTGGAGGCCGGCGGTCGGCTCGTCGAGGACGTAGACGCCGCCCTTCTCCGACATGTGGGTGGCCAGCTTGAGGCGTTGGCGTTCGCCGCCGGAGAGGGTGGTGAGCGGCTGGCCGAGGCTGAGGTAGCCGAGGCCGACGTCGGAGAGGCGGGTCAGGATCCGGTGCGCGGCAGGTGTGGCCGCCTCGCCCGCGCCGAAGAACTCCTCGGCCTCGGTCACCGACATCGCGAGCACCTCGCTGATGTCACGGCCACCGAAGTGGTACTCCAGCACCGACGCGTCGAACCGCTTCCCGTCGCAGTCCTCGCAGGTGGTGGCCACGCCCGCCATCATCGCCAGGTCGGTGTAGATGACGCCGGCGCCGTTGCAGGTGGGGCACGCGCCCTCGGAGTTGGCGCTGAACAGGGCCGGCTTCACGCCGTTGGCCTTGGCGAACGCCTTGCGGATCGGTTCGAGGAGTCCGGTGTACGTCGCCGGGTTGCTCCGGCGTGAGCCGCGGATGGCGCCCTGGTCGACGGAGACCACGTTCTCGCCGGCCGGGATCGACCCGTGCACGAGTGAGCTCTTGCCGGAGCCCGCGACACCGGTGATGACGGCGAGCACCCCGAGCGGGATGTCGACGTCGACGTCCTGGAGGTTGTTCGTCGCGGCGCCGCGGATCTCCAGCGCGCCGGTGGGCTTCCGTGTCGACTCCTTGAGGGATGCCCGGTCGTCGAAGTGCCGGCCGGTGATGGTGCCGCCGGTGCGCAGTCCCTCGACGGTGCCCTCGAAGCAGACGGTGCCGCCCGCCGTACCGGCGCCGGGGCCGAGGTCGACGATGTGGTCGGCGATGGCGATGGTCTCCGGCTTGTGCTCCACGACGAGCACCGTGTTGCCCTTGTCGCGCAGGCGCAGCAGCAGGTCGTTCATGCGCTGGATGTCGTGCGGGTGCAGGCCGATCGTCGGCTCGTCGAAGACGTACGTGACGTCGGTGAGGGAGGAACCGAGGTGCCGGATCATCTTGACGCGCTGCGCCTCACCGCCCGACAGCGTGCCGGCCGGCCGGTTCAGCGAGAGATAGCCGAGGCCGATCTCGACGAACGAGTCGAGGGCCTGCCGCAACGCCGTCAGCAGCGGCGCGACCGACGGCTCGGCGAGGCCTCGGACCCACTCGGCCAGGTCGCTGATCTGCATCGCGCAGGCGTCCGCGATGCTGAGGCCCTTGATCTTCGAGGAGCGGGCGCCCTCGTTGAGGCGGGTGCCGTCGCAGTCGGGGCAGGTGGTGAAGGTGACGGCCCGGTCCACGAACTCGCGGATGTGCGGCTGCATGCCCTCCCGGTCCTTGGCGAGCATCGACTTCTGGATCCGCGGGATCAGGCCTTCGTAGGTCATGTTGATGCCCGCGATCTTCATCCTGGTCGGCTCGCGGTGGAGGAAGTCCTGCAGTTCCTTCTTCGTGAACTTGCTGATCGGCTTGTCCGGGTCGAAGAAGCCCGACTCGATGTAGAGCCGGGAGTTCCAGCCACCGCCCGTGTAGCCGGGCACGGTGATCGCGCCCTCGGCAAGGGACTTGGAGTCGTCGTAGAGCTGGGTGAGGTCGAGGTCGGTGACCGAACCGCGGCCCTCGCAGCGCGCACACATACCGCCGGTGATGCTGAAGCTGCGGCGTTCCTTGACCTTCTGGCCGCCGCGTTCCATGGTGACCGCGCCCGCGCCGCTCATCGAGGCGACGTTGAAGGAGAACGCCTTGGGCGAGCCGATGTGCGGTGTGCCGAGTCGGCTGAAGAGGATGCGCAGCATGGCGTTGGCGTCGGTGGCGGTGCCGACCGTGGAGCGGGGGTCGGCGCCCAGCCGCTGCTGGTCGACGATGATCGCGGTGGTCAGCCCGTCGAGGACGTCGACCTCGGGCCGTGCCAGCGTCGGCATGAAGCCCTGCACGAAGGCGCTGTACGTCTCGTTGATCAGCCGCTGCGACTCGGCCGCGATCGTGTCGAACACGAGCGAGCTCTTGCCCGAGCCGGAGACACCGGTGAACACCGTGAGCCGACGCTTCGGGATCTCGATGCTGACGTCCTTGAGGTTGTTCTCGCGCGCACCGTGCACGCGGATCAGGTCGTGGCTGTCGGCAGCGTGCAGCTCGGATGGCTGCGTGTCCGTCCTCGTGGCCTTGCTCATCGTGCGTTCCCTCCGTCTGTGCCGGGCCGCCGACAGTCGTCCGGCGGACATCGCCCGGCTCGATCTAACCAAGCTTCGAGCGGTACGTCCGCTTCCGGCGTCGATACGCGGTGACGTCCACGGCAGTCACGCTAGGGGAGGCGCGTGGACTCGCGCTTCTCGAATCCTGACCGGTCCGCTCGCCTACTTCCGTGCTGCGCGTGGCGCAGGTGACGGCCCAGTGCCACCACGGCCAGCGCGGCGACCAGGCCTGTCACACCTCTCCAGCCGAACCGGTCGTAGGTGCGCACGCCGAGCCAGGAACCCGCGCTGCCGCCGAGGAACGCGCAGGTCATGTACGCGGTGTTGATACGGGCGCGGGCCTCGGGCCGTAGCGCGAAGATGCGGGCCTGGTTGGCGACCTGGCCGGACTGGACGGCCATGTCGAGCAGCAGCATGCCCGCGGCCAGTGCCAGCAGGCCGGTGGTGCCGCCCCTGTAGGCAGGTACGAGCACGGCCGCCGAGGCGATCGTGCCGAGCATGGCGAGGAGGCTGACCGTGTCGGGGCCCCTGCGGTCGGCCAGGCGGCCGGCGAGCGGGGTGCTGAACATGCTGGCCGCGCCGACCAGCCCGAGGACTCCCACCGCCTGGGCGCCCATGCCGTACGTCGGTCCGGTGACGAGCAGGGTGAGCGTGGTCCAGGCGGCGCTGAAGCCGGCGAAGACGGTGGCCTGGTAGAGGCAGGAGCGGCGCAGGTCGGGTTCGGTGCGCAGGAGCCGTAGCGGCGCGGCTATCAGGGACGGGTAGCCGTGTTGCGTGGTCGGGGTGGTGTCCGGGGTGACCCGGGAGAGGATCGCGGCCAGGGCCAGGACGACCACCGCGGCCACGAGGTACGGCGCCCGCCAGCCGAGCCGTTCGCCGAGGGTGCCGCTGAAGGTGCGGGCCAGGAGGATGCCGCCGATCAGGCCGCTGAGCAGGGTGCCGGTGACGGCTCCGCGGCGTTCGGCGGGTACGAGTCCGGCGGTCATCGGGATGATGATCTGGGGCACGACGGTCGTCACGCCGGTGACCGCGCTGGCGGCGACGAGCAGCGGGAGCGAGGGCGCGGCACTCGCGGCGAGCAGTCCGGCGGCGGTGAGCGTGAGCAGGGTGACGATCAGGGGGCGGTGCGGGAGCCGGTCGCCGAGGGGGACGAGGAGGAAGATCCCGGTCGCGTACCCGAACTGGGCCGCCGTGACGACGAGGGCGGCCGAGCCGGTGGAGACGCCCAGGTCGGCGGCGACGAGCGAGCTGATCGCCTGTGGGAAGTAGATGGTCGACACGCCCACACCGCAGGCGAGGGACAGGACGAGGATCACCCAGCGGGGCACGGACACACCTCACGCGAGAACCGGTTTGACTGGTTCTGGTGAAGGTAGCAGGAGAGTCGGCCCCGTGGCACCACTTAAACTGGTTCCCGGCAGTTCCACGGAGCTAAGGTGAAGCCGTGTCAGCAACTCCCCGTTTCCGCCAGGGCGCCGGCCGCCCCTGCCTGGACTTCATCCGCACCCTGCGCCACCGCGGTTCGCCCGACGCGGTGGAGGAACTCCCGGACGCCGAGGCGTTGTTGGCGTGGGTACGGCAGTGCGGCCCTTGCACCACCGTGACAGGACATCCACATCCCGATGCCGCGAACGCGCGCGCTCTACGGGAGGCCGTCCATGCCCTGATCACCGCCGCCCGGGCCGGCCGTGCGCCCGACGCCCGCTGCCGCGAACAGGTCAACTCGGCCGCGGCACACGCCGTTCCCGTACCGCGCCTCGACCCGGCAGGGCACCTCGCCTGGCAGGCCGACGATCCCGTCCGGGCCGCCCTCGCCCTCGTCGCCCGCGACGCCCTGGACCTCGTGACCTCCCCGTCGCTCGCCCGTCTCCGCAACTGCGCGGGCCCGACCTGCGGAGCCGTGTTCCTGGACACCTCCCGCCCCGGAAACCGCCGTTGGTGCTCCATGGGCACCTGCGGAAACCGGGCCAAGAAGGAGACGCTGCGCAGCAGGACGGCCTGAGCGGGCGTCAAGGGAGAGAACTTGTTCACGTCCCCGCAACCGCCCTTTGTATCCAGATACTTAAAGTGTGGATCCCCGTAGCTGACCTCCAGAACCCGCACCCCCGTCCCCCCTGCACCCCGGAACGGATCACGCCGATGCACACCCCGCCCCACCCGTACCCCTCATGACACGCCACGGCGTACGAAGGATCGTGCCGCTGCTGCTGGGCTGGGAGGAACTCCCCAAGTCCGTTTCCGTGCACGGCGCCCCGTACGAGGAACGGCTGCGTGAACCCGTGCCCGCCGTCCTCCTGGAGTGCGACGGCGGCTGGCTGCTGCTGGACACCGGCTTCAACACGGCACTGATCCGGGACCCGGCCCTGCGCCGCCGTTTCTACGGCTCCCCCAACTACCGGCCGATCCTGCCGGGCCCCGGCGAGCCCCTGGAGGAGGCCCTCGACGCGGCCGGCATCGCGATGGACGCGATCCACGCGGTGGCCGTCAGTCATCTGCACGCCGATCACGCGGGCGGTCTCAAGCACTTCGCGGGGCGGGTCCCGGTGCACGTACAACGCGAGGAACTCGCCTACGGCCTGTCCGGGCAGCCCGCGGTCGAGCGCCACTCGATCTTCCGCGTCGACTTCGACGACCCGCGTATCGACTGGCAACAGGCCGACGGCGACACGGAGATCGCGCCCGGCGTGACCGCCGTACTGACCGCCGGGCACACTCCCGGACACCAGAGTTTCGTCGTCGACCTCGCGGACGGCGGCGGCTTCGTGTTCGCCTTCGACGCCGCCGACCTCACCGAGAACATCGAGCACGAGCGCCCGATCGGCGCCTCGATCGGTGTCGCCCCGGAGAGCACCGTCGAGCCCATCCGCCGCCTCAAGAGCATCGCCGCCGAACGCGGCTACGAGCTCATCCCCGGCCATGACCCCGTGGTCTGGCCGGAGTTGATGAACCGTCGAGGACTGTCCGGCACATAGCCGGCAGTGGCCGGATCTCACCCACAGCCCGGTTCACACGCCTTTAACACCCGGGACACGAGAGAGACCCTGTGGCCCGTGAACATGTTTTTGGATCCAATCTCGACACTTTGAGATCCATTATTCGAGGATCGGTGCCCAAGGAGGCCCACATGCCGGACCAGTCAGCTGGATCGTCCTCACCCGGCTCCGCCCCGTCGACGGCGTCGCGCCGCACCATGCTCCGGGGCGCGGGGCTTCTCGGAGTGGGAGTCGGCTTCGGGCTCCCCGCCCTGCTCAGTGCCTGTGGTGCCGCGGCCGACGACGCCAAGGGAAGCAGCAAGGGCGGCACGCTGACCCTGGCCATCGACGCGACCAGCTCGGTCAACGACCCGTCGTTCTACACCTCGTTGGGCGACTGGATGGCCGTCGACTGCATCTGTCGGGGCCTGACCTTCATCTCCTTCGAGACCAACGAGCCCACCCCCGACCTGGCGAAGAGCTGGACGATCTCCGACGACCAGCTCACCTACACCTTCGCCCTGCGCGAGGGCGTCAAGTTCCACGACGGCACCACGCTCACCTCGGCGGACGTCCTGGCCAGCCTGGGGCGGCAGTTCGACGAGAAGGACAAGACGCTGCCCAAGGGCGCCACCCGCCCGCTGTCGGACCTCGGCGCGAACGTCGCCTCGCTGACCGCCCCCGACGACCTCACCGTCAAGATGGTCCTCAAGAAGCCGGACCGCACCGCCCTCGGCCAACTGTCCGACATCGGTGGCCGCATCATCTCCAAGGCCGCGCTGAAGAAGTACGGCGCCGACATCGGCAAGCACCTCGTCGGCACCGGCCCCTTCGCCTTCTCGGCCGCCACCTCCGGCCAGTCGATCACCCTCACGGCCTTCGACGACTTCCGCCTCGGCAGACCGCCCGTCGACCGGCTGGTGCTGCGCCAGGTCCAGGACCCGTCGACGATCGTCAGTTCGCTGCTCAGCGGCGACATCTCGGCCACCCAGTTCACCCCGTACTCCGCCGCCGCACAGCTCCGCAAGGACGACTCGGTGACGGTCTACAAGACGCCGTACAACGCCAACGCGATCCTGATGATCGACGCCCGCCGCGTCCCCGAGCTCAAGGTCCGCCAGGCCATCAACCTCGCGATCGACCGCAAGGCCATCCTCGACCAGGCCTTCTACGGCGTGGGCGCGCTGCCCGGGGGCTACGCCATCCCGCCCGCCCAGAGCGGCTACGACACCAGCCTCGCCGACCTCAGCACGCAGGACACCGCCACGGCGAAGAAGCTCGTCGCCGAGGCGGGCGCGGGCGGCCGGCGTATCCGGCTGATGGCGGCGAGCGACTCCTGGCACCCGAAGGCCGCGCAGATCGTCGCCCAGAACCTGACCGACGTCGGCTTCAAGGTGGTCACCACGTCCGTCGACCCGGCCACCTACTTCACCCGGCTCCTCGACGGCAAGGACGACTACCACGACCTGATGATCTGGGAGCGCAACACCTACGTCCCGGACGCCAACGACATGGTCGGCGCCATGGCCAGCCCCACCGGCCTCTACGGCGCGACCATCACCGGCATGGACACGCTCAAGGACGCCGCCTCGCTCCAGGCGGAGCTGGACACGGCCAAGAACCTGCCCCTCGGCGCGCAGCGCACGGCTGCCTACACGAAGATCCAACGCCGGTGGGCCGAGGACTACATGGTCCTGTCGATGCTGGCCTGCTTCGCCAACCTGGTGGTCAGCGGCTCGCACGTGAAGCACATGAACACGGCGGCGCTGGCCAACCACCGCTGTTACATGGAGAAGGCCAGTGTCTGACACCACGACCGCTCCACCACCCGTGGCGACCGTGCGGCCTTCTTCGTCCGCCCTCGCCGGGCGGACGGTCCTCGCCGCATGGCGTCGGCGCCGGTTGGCGCGGTCGTGGCCGGCCGTGCTGTCCTGGCTCGTCCTGATCGTGCTGGTCCTGGTGGCCGCCGTAGGGCCGCTGTTCGTCCAGGCGGACCCGCTGCGTCAGACGTCGTCGGCGCTGTTGCCGATGGGCTCCGCGGGCCATCTGTTCGGCACGGACGACCTGGGCCGTGACGAACTGGCCCGACTGGTGCACGGCGCCCGCCCGTTGCTGCTCGTGGCGTTCGCGGCTACCGCGCTGGCGGCCGTCGTGGGCACGGGGATCGGGCTCGTTGCCGGGTATGCGGGCGGTGTCGTCGAACAGGTCCTGATGCGGATCGTGGACCTCGCGCTCGCGTTCCCGTCCATCCTGCTGGTGATCCTGCTCGTGGCGGCAGCGGGGCCGGGCACGGTGAGTCTGGTCTTCGGCATCGGGGTGTCCCTCGCGCCGGGGCTGGCCCGGCTGGCCCGCGCCCTGACCGCCCGCGAGGCCGCCCGGGACTACGTCGTCGCCTCCAAACTGGGCGGCACCCGCACCCCGCGCATCCTCGCCCGCGAACTCCTCCCGAACATCGCAGGACCGATGCTCGCCCAGGTCGTCATGACGCTCTCGATCGCGGCCGGTTTCGCCGCCGGTCTGTCCTACCTCGGCCTCGGCATCCAACCCCCGCAGCCGGACTGGGGCTACATGGTCCAGGCGGGACAGGAGTTCCTCTACACGGCACCCCGACTGGTCGTCCTCCCCGCGACCTTCACGCTCCTCTTCGTCGTCGCCTGCAACTTCGTCGGCGACGACCTGCGCGACGCGCTCGACGTACGGGGGCCGGCATGACCACCGCGCTACTCCCCCTCCCCCGCCCCAAATGGGCTTCGAGAACAGCCCTGTTGGTCCTACGACGGCTCGCGGTCATCCCCGTCGTGCTGTTCGCGCTGGCCAGCCTGGTGTTCCTCGCGATGCGCCTGCTGCCCGGCTCACCGGCGACCTCGCTCGCGGCCGGCGGCAACAACCTCTCCGCGTCCCAACTGGCGGTGAACGAGGCACGCGTCAACAAGGCACTCGGCCTCGACCGACCACTGCTCGTCCAGTACGGCAGCTTCCTCAACGACCTCGTGCATCTCCGGCTCGGCACCTCGTTCTACGGCTCCAACAGCGTCCTGGGTCTGCTCGGCGACGCCCTCCCTGCCACCATCGAGTTGACGCTCGCGGCGATGACGATCGCGGTCCTGCTAGGTGTCGTCACGGGTGTCATCGCCGCGCTGCGCAAGGGCAGTTGGATCGACCAGTCGACGCGGGCCGTGGCCACGGTGAGCTTCTCGCTGCCCTGGTTCGCGCTCGGGGTGCTCGGCATCGTCGTGTTCGGCGTGTGGCTGCGCTGGCTCCCGGTCCTCGGCCGGTTGCCCAGCTCGCTCGACTACAACCCGACGACCAACTTCGTTCTCCTGGACGCGATTCTGCAGAACCGCCCCGAGCTGGTCTGGCCCTGGATCCAGCATCTGATCCTGCCCGCCGTCACGTTGGCGCTGTCGATGGCCGGGTTCATCACCCGCATCGTGCGCGCCTCGGTGCTGGAGGTCCTCGACGACGACTTCGTGCGGACCGCCCGGATGAAGGGCCTGAGCGAGAGCGTGGTGATCCGCCACCACGTGCTGCGCAACTCATGGCTCCCCATCGTGACCGTCCTCGGGCTCCAGTTCGGCTCCCTGCTGGGCGGTTCGGTGATCACCGAGACGGTCTTCTCGTACGCCGGTGTCGGCCGCCTGCTCGTGCAGGGCGTCCTGCAACGCGACTACCCCGTCGTGCAGGGCGCCGCCCTCGCCATCGCTCTCCTCTTCACCCTGGTCAACCACGCGGTGGACCTGCTGTACACGGTCCTCGATCCGCGGCTACGGAAAGGATGACCCGCATGGACATCGTGCTGGTCCACGGCGCCGGCGGACGGCCGACGACCTGGTCGGCGGTCCAGCCCCTGCTGACGGCCCGCGGCCACCGGCTGTTCACCGTCACCAACCCGATGACCTCACTGGAGGACGATGTCGCCAACACCGCGGCCGTGTTGGAGGAAACGACAGGCCCGGTGCTGCTGGCCGGGCACTCCTACGGCGGCGCGGTCATCAGCAACGTCGGACGCGATAGGCGGGTCAACGGCCTTGTCTACATAGCCGCGTTCGGGCCGGACGAGGGCGAGACGGTCAACGAGATCGTCGAACGGTACGAGGAGGCCGAGATCTCCAAGTACATGCGGCGCGGCCCGAACGGTGAGTGGAAGTCCGAGACGAGCGACGCGTTCTGGGCGGAGATAGGCCCCGATCTCTCGCCGGAGCAGCGTGCCGTGGTGGAGGCGGAGGGGCGCAAGGCGGAGAACCTCATCTTCAGGCAGCCGACGGGCTCACCCGCCTGGCGCACTCTGCCCAGTTGGTACCTGATCGCGGACGACGACCGCACACTCCGCCCGGAGATCCAGAACGATATGGCGGCCCGGATGAAGGCCACCGTCGAGCACGTGCCGGGCAGCCACTACACGACCCTCGTATGGCCGGAGCGCGTCGCCGACCTGATCCACACGGCGGCCATGGCCGTGGGCGAGGGCTCATGACGTCGGCGTCCGTGCTCGAAGTCCGGGACCTGCGCGTCCAGTTCGACGTCCCGGGTGGCCGGCTGCCCGCCGTGGACGGAGTGGACCTGACCCTCCACCAGGGTGAAGTCCTCGCGCTGGTGGGCGAGTCGGGATCCGGGAAGTCCGCCCTGTCGATGAGCCTGGTCGGCCTGAACCGCAGCCCACGCACCCACATCAGCGGTGAGGCGACCTTCAAGGGCCGTGACCTGGTGGCCGCGTCGGAGCGGGAGTTGCGCGGTGTGCGCGGCAAGGACATCGCGGTCGTCTTCCAGGACGCGCTGGCCGCGCTCAACCCGCTGCACCGGGCGGGCGCCCAGGTCTCCGAGATGATCCGCGCCCATCGTGATGTGACGCGGGGTCAGGCGACGGCCCGGGCCGTCGAGTTGCTCGGCGAGGTCGGCATCGCAGGCCCGGACCGCACGGCACGCGCCTACCCGCACCAGCTCTCCGGGGGCATGCGCCAACGCGTGATGATCGCCATGGGCCTGGCCAACGACCCGGCAGTACTCATCGCCGACGAACCCACCACCGCACTCGACGTCACGATCCAGGCCCAGGTCCTCGCCGTCCTCAAACGCGTCCAGGGCGACCATGGCACCTCCGTGCTGCTGATCACCCACGACCTGGGTGTCGTGGCCGAGGTCGCCGACCGGGTGGCGGTGATGTATGCGGGCCGCATCGTGGAGCAGGGGCTGCGCGAGGAGGTGCTGTTCCACCCCCAACACCCCTACACCATGGGGTTGTTGGGTTCCGTCCCACCGATCGACGGTCCTGTCGTACGACGGCTGCCGACCATCGCGGGCAACCCGCTGACCGGGGTGGAACGACCGTCCGGCTGCGCGTTCGCGCCCCGGTGCCCCTTCGCCCACGACGCGTGTTCCGAGCGGCCCGTACTGCGGCAGCGGCACGGCGACGACGGGCACCTCGACGCCTGTGTGCTGCCCTCCCCCGCCCGTGCCACGGCCCGCTCCCAGGGAGGCATCGCATGACCGCCGCGCTCATCCAGGCCCGCGAGTTGCGCGTCGAGTACCCGGGACGGGCGGGCGGCCGGGTCAGGGCGCTGCGGGACGTCGACCTCGACATCCTCCAGGGCGAGACCCTCGGTCTGGTCGGCGAGTCGGGGTGCGGCAAGTCCACGCTCGGCCGCGCCCTGTTGCGCGTGATCGAACCCGCCTCGGGCCGTATCGAGTTCGACGGCACCGACCTCACCCGGCTGCGCGGACGCCAACTGCGGCGCACCCGGGCCGAGTTGCAGATGGTCTTCCAGGACCCCTTCGGCTCGCTGAACCCGCGCCGCCGGATCGCCGACATCGTCGCCGAACCCCTCCTCCGGGCACGCGGCGCCACCCGCGCCGAGGCCACGAAGGCGGTGGCTGAACTCCTCGACCTGGTCGGTCTCGGCGCCGAGGCCGGCGCGCGCAGGCCGCACGAGTTCTCCGGTGGTCAGCGCCAACGCATCGGTATCGCACGGGCGTTGGCCTCGTCACCGCAGTTCGTGGTGGCCGACGAGGCGGTCTCGGCGCTGGACGTGTCGATCCAGGCCCAGGTGCTGAACCTGCTGTCGGACCTGGTCCGCGACCGGGGCCTGACGATGCTGTTCATCTCGCACGACCTGGGCGTCGTCCGGCACATCGCCGACCGGATCGCGGTCATGTACCTCGGCCAGATCATCGAAGTCGCCTCCCGGGACGCCTTCTTCGCCACCCCCGCGCATCCCTACAGCCGGGCGCTGCTGTCCTCCGTTCCGGTGCTACGGCCCGGAGCAGCCCGTGAACAGCAGGTGCTGGAGGGCGAGTTGCCCGATCCGGCGAACCCGCCCGAGGGCTGTCTGTTCCGCACCCGGTGCCCGATCGCCACGGAGCGGTGCCGCACCAGCGCGCCCGAGCTGCGCGAGATCACGCCGGGCCGCAGTGTGCGCTGCCATCTGCCCCTGGTGTCAAGCGAGCAGCACGTCGCGAGCAGCGACTAGCCCGTACCGAGTAAGGACGAACCGCCTTGATCATCGACGCGTACAACACCACTCAGGACGTCCGCGGCCGTTCCGACTACCTCACCGGCGCCCGCAAGGGCCAGGCCCCACCGCCGTACAAGCCCTTCGAGCCACGCCGCATCCTCGACCGGATGGACGCGGCCGGGGTGGACATGGCGATGGTGTGCTCGCTCGCGCAGCGCATCGAGAACGACTTCATCGCCTCGTTGGTGGCCTCGTACCCGGACCGGTTCTTCGGCTTCGGGCAGGTGATGCCGCAGGCCGACGACGCGCTCGACGAGATCGACCGGATGGCGGATGCGGGTCTGGTGGGTCTGAAGCTGCACCCGAGTCTGCACGGCTACCACGTCGCCGACCACGGCCTGCTGGACCCGGTGTTCGAGGCGTGCGCACAGCGCGGGCTGCTGGTGCTGATCAACGCCCTCGACGACGCGTTCTGCGCCCCGTTGGCCATCGAGGAGATCGCCCGGGACCACCCCCAAGTCCCCACGATCATCGCGCACATGGGGGCGGTGTGGAACGTGCCGGAAGCGATCATCGTCGCCGAACGGCAGCCGCACGTGTACCTGGAGACCTCGGCGACGCTGATGAGCGACGTCAAGCGCGCCTACGCGCGGCTCGGACCCGAGAAGATCCTGATGGGGAGCGAGTGGCCCGGTTCCGACTTCGACCTGGAGCGCATGAAGATCGCGAAGGCGGTCGAGGACGAGAAGGACCGTGCGCTGGTCGAGGGCGGCAACATGGCCCGGCTGCTGGGGCTGACGGTATGAGCGCCGTGGGTGTGCGGCCCGTTTCCGTACCGCCGTCGATGGACGAGGACGACGTCGAACTCCTCGCCACCGCACAGCACTTGCTGGCCCGGGTCTGGCAGTCGGGCCGCCACGAGGTCGCGACCGCGCTCCGCACCGCGGACGGCCGGGTGCACACCGGGGTCCATGTGGAGGGTTCCTGCCGGCGAAGTTCGATCTGCGCCGAGGGCGTGGCCATGGGCACCGCCCGGGGCGCGCTGCCCGCCGGGGCGGAGCTGAGCATCACGTCGGTGGTGTCGGTGCAGATCAAGCCGGCGGGGTGGTTCCGGATCATCGCGCCGTGCGGGGTGTGCCGTGAACTGATCAGCGACTACTGCCCGGACGCCACCGTGTGGGTCACCACGGTCGACGGGGACAAGCCCGTCCCGTTGCGTGCCCTGGACCTGCTGCCCGAGAAGAGCCGACGCCGATGGTGAGCGCCGTCGATCCCGAGAAGAGCCTGTGCCGATGACCAACGCCATCGGTCCCGAGGAGAGGAGAGCCATGTCGTCCGTCTTCGTCACCGGTCCGTCCGGACGAACGATCCCCACAGGGCTCGATGTCCCCGAACTCGCCGCGCAGTTGGGCGGGTCCGGATCGCCGGTGCTGTGGGAGGAGTTGACCTGGCCGGAGGCGGAGTCCACGGCCGCGGGCCAGGACGCGGTCATCATCCCGGTCGGCGCCACCGAGCAGCACGGCCCGCATCTCCCCCTCGCCGTGGACACCCGTATCTGCGAGGCGGTCGCCCTCGGCGTCTCCGCACTCACCGGCGTACCCGTCGTCCCGCCCCTGAGCTTCGGGGTGTCCGCGTCGCACGGCGACTTCGCCGGGACGGTGGCCCTGCGGCCGGAGACCATGATCGCCGTCGTCGAGGACGTCATCGACTCCCTGTACGCCTCCGGAGTACGGCAGTTCATCCTGCTCAACGGGCACATCTGGAACAACGGCGCCCTCGACGTGTCGGCCGAGAAGTTGAGGGTCCGTCACCGGGACGCACGGGTGCGGGCGTTGGGGTACGTGACGATGTACCCGGGGCCCGAGGTCGACGGACACGTCACCCACGGCCGGGCGTTGATGCACGCCAACTTCTTCGAGACGTCCGTGATGCTGCACCTCGCACCGGAGCTGGTCCGGATGGAACGGGCCACCTCCCACGTCGACGTCGACTCGTTCTGGGACTACCGCATGGACCAGGTCAGCGAGACCGGGGTCTGGGGCAGGGACGTGACCGACGCCAACTCCAAGCACGGCGAGGCGGAGTTCGACCGCTGCGTCCTGACCACAGCCCGGGCGGTGTCCACGGCGGTGCGCGAGCCGTGGCCCGACCCCACTCACCGTCCCGGACGCCAGGCGTGAAGGAGAACAAGGTGGACCCCAGCATCGTGATCCCCCGACTGCCGGACTGCGAGCCCATGCTCATCGGCGGCGAGTGGACCACCGGCACCGCGACGGAGCGGATACCGGTGCTCGACCCCGCCACCCAGCAGCAGCTCACCACCGTCGTCCAGGCGGGCTCCGCCGAGGTGTCGGCGGCGGTCGAGGCCGCCAACGCCGCACACCGGGACGGCCGTTGGCGCGGGCTGCCGCCCCGGCGGCGCCGTGACGTCCTGTTGCGCCTCGCCGATCTGGTGGAGCGCGACGCCGAGCAACTTGCGGTGCTGGACACCCTGGACAACGGCAAGGCCATCGAACGTGCCCGCGGCGATGTGGAGTTGGGCCTCCAGGCCATCCGCCATTTCGCCGGCACCCCGACCCGCCTGGAGGGCACCGTGCACGCGGCCGGCCCGGACCGGCATGTGTACAGCGTCCGCGAACCGGTCGGCGTGGTGGCCGCCGTACTGCCGTGGAACTTCCCCTTCATGATCGCCGCGTGGAAGCTCGCGCCGGCCCTGGCTGCGGGTTGCACGGTCGTGGTCAAGCCGGCCGAGCAGACCCCGCTCACCGCGCTGCGGCTGGCCGCGCTCTGCCTGGAGGCGGGCGTGCCCGAGGGCGTGGTCAACGTCCTTACGGGCGACGGTCGTACGGGTGCGGAGCTGGTCTCTCATCCCGGTGTCGCCAAGGTGTCCTTCACCGGGTCCACCGAGGTCGGGCGGCACATCATGGCCGCGGCGGCACCGTCGCTCAAGCGGCTCACTCTCGAACTGGGCGGCAAGTCCCCCAACATCGTCTTCGCCGACGCCGATCTCGATGCGGCCGTACCGAACGCCGTGCGCGCGGTGTTCGGGCACTCCGGGCAGATGTGCACGGCGGGCAGCAGGCTGCTGGTGGAGCGCGCGATCGTGAAGGAGTTCCTGGATCGGCTGACGCCGGCGGTGGAGGCGCTGCGGATCGGCCCGGGGCTGTCGGGCGGTATCAACATCGGTCCGCTGGTGTCGCAGGAGCAGTACGACCGTGTCACCGGCTACGTCCGGCTGGGCCGCGCCGAGGGTGCCGAGGTGGTCGTGGGCGGTGAACCGCTGCCCGGGCCGGGGTGGTTCGTGCCGCCGACGGTGTTCACGGACGTCAGCCCCGACATGCGGATCGCCCGGGAGGAGATCTTCGGCCCGGTCGCCACGATCCTGCCCTTCGACAGCGAGGAGGAGGCGATCGCGCTGGCCAACGACACCGAGTACGGGCTCGCCGCCGGCGTCTGGACCGGCAGTCTGGCCCGCGCCCATCGCACGGCCGCCGCGCTGGAGGTCGGGACCGTGTGGGTCAACACGTACAACGAGTTCGACCCCGCCGTGGCCTTCGGCGGGATGAAGCAGTCCGGCCTCGGGAGGGACCTCGGCGACGCCGCCGTCGACGGGTTCACCGAGCTCAAGAGCGTGACGATCGCCCTGTGAGCGCGCCCGTGACGGCCGGAACGGCCGCCTCGCCCCCGAACCCACCGCACCCGCGCACCCTGAACGTCGCGGCCGAACGCGCCCGTACGCCCGGCTCGTTCACCGGCCACCACTTCAACTCGGCCGGTGCGGCCCTGCTCGCCAACGGCACCGTCGAGGCGGTCATCGACCACCTGCGCGCGGAGAGCCTGTCCGGCGGTTACGAGGCCGCCAAACACGCGGCTCCCGCCCTGGAGGCCGTCTACGCGCGTACCGCCGAGCTCCTCGGCGCCCGGCTGGAGGAGGTCGCCCTCGTCGAGAGCGCGACGGCCGGCTGGCAACGGGCCGTGTCGGCGCTCCGACTGCGGCCCGGCGACCGGGTGTTGGCGGCTCGCTCCAGTTACGTCAGCAGCGCGCTGCATCTGCTGTCGGTCGAACGCGACCACGGTGTCCGGGTCGAGCTGCTGCCCAACGCACCTGACGGGGCAGTGGACTTGGAGGCCCTGGAGACGGCGTTGCGCGCGGGGCCCGCCGCTCTGGTGACGGCCGCCCACGTGCCGACCTCATCGGGACTGGTCGAACCAGCCGCCGCGATAGGCGTGTTGGCCGGTGACCACGGAGTGCCCTTCCTGCTGGACGCCACCCAGTCGCTCGGCCAACTACCGGTGGACATGGGCGCCATCGGCTGCGACCTGCTCATCGGAACCGGCCGCAAGTTCCTGCGCGGCCCACGCGGCACCGGCCTGCTCGCGGTCCGCCGCCCGCTCCTGGACCGGCTCACCCCTGAGGCACCCGATGTGCGAGGCGCCCGGTGGACGTCCGAGCGGAGCTGGGAACTGGTGCCGGACGCCAAACGCTTCGAACTGTGGGAGGCCGCACACGCCCTGCGCCTCGGCCTCGGCGCGGCACTGACCGACCTCGGCACACTCGGCGTCGACACCGTCGCCCGACACCTGGCCACCCTCGCCGCCTCGCTGCGGGATCGCCTCTCCGCACTCCCGGGCGTCCATGTCACCGACCCGCCTGCTGCGGGCGGCGCCATCGTCACGTTCGTGGTGGATGGGCTGGACGCCTCCGAGGTGCAGAAGCAACTCGCCTACCGCCGGGTCCACTTGATCGCGGTGCCGGCGGGGCACGGCCGCTGGGACATGGATCACCGGGGGCTGACCAAGGTGGTCCGGGCGTCCGTCCACGTCTACAACGACCAGGATGATTTGGACGCGCTGGTGGAGGCGGTGCGGGAGATCGTCTGCTTGCAGGGGCGCGGTACGGGGTCGGCCAGGGGGCGAAGGGATTCCGGGGCGGAGGACGTGGGGTCGGAGGTCACGGTGGCCGAGGCCTCAGGATCGCGGGGTTCAGGACCGGAGGGTTCAGGAACGGAGAGTTCAGGACCGGAGAGTTCGAGGTCGGAAGGTTCGGGGTCGGATGCCTCGAAGCCGGGGATCGATACCGCAACGCCGCCGCTCTCGGCTCCTCGGGTCATGTCCTCGCCCACGCCCGCGAACCCGCAGGATCTGGCGCAGGGCGCCGCCCCCGCAACTCCCGGACCGGCAACCGCAACCACGCCGGACGCGGCGCCGGGCGTCGGGCCCAGACCGTCGTCTTCGGAACCTCCGCTCACGCCCACAGCTTCAGCCCCGGCAACCGGACCAGCCCTCGCCTCCACCCCGCACGCCCCACACCCCAACTCCCGCTGTCACGACGCAATCGTGGTCGGCCTAGGCGTACACGGCAGCGCCGCCCTACGTCATCTGGCCGCGCGCGGACTCGACGTCCTCGGGCTCGAACAGTTTGGCCTGGGCCACGACTTGGGCTCCTCGCACGGAGCGACCCGGATGATCCGCCGCGCCTATCCCCACCCCGACTGGGACGCCCTGGTCGACACCGCCTACCAGGCGTGGGCGGAGCTCGAAGGCATCTCGAAGTCCCAACTACTCGACATCACGGGCGGGTTGTACGCAGCGCCGCAGGACCGCCCCGATCCCCTGCGCGGCCCCGGTTGCCGTCAGGTCGACGCCGACGAGGCGGCACGGATCTTCCCGGGACTGCGACTGCCCCCCGGCTTCACGGCCGTACACGACCCGCGCGCCGGCATCATCGACGCACAGGAGACCCTGCGCGCCCAACTGACCCTCGCCGAACGCTCGGGCGCGCACATCCACGACCACGCCCCCGTCCTCGGCTGGGAACCGGACGGCGACGAGGTCGTGGTCCGCACCGGCAAGGCCGTCCTGCGCACTCGCCGTCTGGTGCTGTGCACCGGCCCCTGGACGGCAGCCCAAGTCCCCTCCCTGGCCGCGCATCTGACGGTCACTCGAATCATCAACGCCTACTTCGCCGCCGACCCGGCGGGCCCGCTCGGCCCCTCGGGCCTCGGCAGCTTCTCCGTCGACCTGCCGCAAGGACTCCTGTACGGGTTCCCCGCGGCCGACGGGCGCGGTCTCAAGGCAGGGCTGGACAGCGGCCCACCCTGGGACCCACACGCGCCCCGGCCCGAAGCGACCGCCGCCGAACTCGCCCTGCTTGCCGAGGCGGTGGCCCAGGTGCTGCCCGGCGCCGGGCCGGTGACCGAGAGCCTGACGTGCCTGTACACGATGACGGCCGACCGGCGTTTCGTGGTCGGCGAAGTACCGGGCGTGCCGCAGGTGTTGGTCGCGTCGGCGTGCTCCGGGCACGGGTTCAAGTTCGGACCGGCGATCGGTGAGGCACTGGCCGACCTCGTGTGCGGGATCGCCCGTCCGGACCTGGATTTCCTCTCCCCTGCGCGACTGTTTCCCGGCGGCACCCCGTGAAGGGCCGCACCGGGAAGCCGCCCCGGACCCGCCGTTCAGCCGTGGAAGACGGTCTGGGACCGGCGTTCGTACCAGGCCGTCAGATGCTCGCCGGAACTGATGACGTGCTCGCGCATCAACTCGTCGGCGCGGTCGGCGTCGTGAGCGGCCAACGCGTCGATCACCGCCTCGTGCTGACGGATGTTCAGCTGCCGATGGCGTTCGTCGCCGGCGAGGGCGAGCGAGGAGACGTTGCGCGGGAAGCTCTCGTTGATCCGGTCGATCATGCGGGTCAGCCACGGATTGTCGGCCGCTTCGCAGATGACCGTGTGGAAACAGTCGTTGGCCGCGGTGGTGTTGGGGCTGCCGGCCCCCTTCCCCTCACCGGCGACCCGCGCCACGGCCTCGCACAGGACGGCGTTGTGCTCGCGCAGCGCGGCGAGGCCGCGTTCCGTGATGCGGGAGGCGGCGCGCCTCGCGGCCATTCCCTCCAGCTCGGCCCGCACCTCGTACGCCTGGCGCACCTCCCATGGGGCCGGTACCCGGACCACGGCACCGCGGTTCGGCTGCATCTCGATCAGCCCGCCGTTCTGCAGCTGCCGCAGCGCCTCGCGCACCGGTGTGCGGCTGACCCCGAACTCGGTGGCCAGCGCCGCCTGGCGCAGCGGTTTGCCGATCGCCAGCTCGCCGTTCATGATCCGCGCGCGGATGCGGGCCGCGATGTCGTCGACGAGGGGACTCTCGTCAGTCTGAGGCGTCATCGGAGTCGGTCAAACCCTTCTCGGGGGCGGTCTGGGGCTGCGCGGTGGTGGAGCAGTTTCCCACGCGGCCGAGGGCGTCCACAGCCGCTCATTTTTGGATCCACTTCCATGATATCCGCATCCAATAGGAGGGCCGCATGAATCTGGACTTCGCCAAGGCGATCGACGTGTCCGTTTCCATCCATCCCGGCATGCTGCACTGGGGCCGCCGCCCCGAGGTGGAGATCGTCGAGTCCCGTACCGCGGGCGATCCCTCCAATGTGAGCCGCTGGCGCATCGGCGCCCACACCGGCACCCACATCGACGCTCCGGCCCACTTCATCGACGGCGGCAAGACGGTCGACCGGCTCGACCTGTCCGCACTCAACGGAACAGCGCGGGTGCTGGACCTGACCCACGTCAAGGAGCAGATCACCGCAGCCGACCTCGACGCGGCCGGCCTCGGCGACGAGGAGCGGGTGCTGCTGCGCACCAGCAACTCCGAGGGTGTGCTGCGCAGTCCGTGGAAGGCCCGGCAGTGGGTCGGGCTGGCTCCGGACGGCGCGGAACGGCTCATCGAGGCCGGGGTGCGCACCGCGGGCATCGACTACCTGAGCATCGAAGCGGTCGCCTACACCACCCACTGGGAGACCCATCAACTCCTGTGCTCCGCCGAGGTGTTGATCCTGGAGGTCGTGGACCTCCTCCACACACCGGCCGGGGTCTACGACATGCTCTCCCTCCCCCTGCCCCTCCAGGGCGCCGAAGCCGCCCCCTCCCGCACCGTGCTCTTCCAGAGGGACGAGGCGTGACAACCGCCCCCCGGCTGATCCTGGCCGCACCGCACCCGGCCGCGCTGACGGCGGCCCGTCGCGCGACCGAGCGGGGCGGCAATGCCGTGGACGCGGCGCTGGCGGCAGCCGCCGCCCTCACCGTCGTCTACCCCCACCAGTGCTCCCTGGGCGGCGACTTGATCGCCCTCGTCCACGCCCCCGGCGGGTCGGTGCGCGCGGTGGTCTCGGCGGGGGCCGCCGCACAGGCCGTAGACGTCGAAGCGCTGCGCGCCGCCGACCGGCGGATGCCCGCGCAGGGGCCGCAGACGGTGACCGTGCCCGGTGTGGTGGCGGGCTGGACGGCGCTCGCCGAAGCCCACGGCACGCCTGGTGCCCTGGCCGCCGCGCTGCGCGATGCCGCCGAACTGGCGGCGGACGGCGCCACCGTATCGGCCGGTCTGGCGCGCGCCATACGTGAGCGGGCCCCGCAGATCTCCGCGGACCCCGGGCTGACCGCGCTGCTGACCGGCCCCGACGGCGTACCGCTCGACGAGGGCGACCCGCTCCCCCAGCCCCAACTGGCCGCCGTACTACGGACGCTCGCCGACGATCCGACGTCCTTCTACCGGGGCGCGGTCGCCGAGGCATTGGCGAATGGCCTGCGCCGGGCCGGGAGTTCGCTCACCGCGAGCGATCTCGCGGCCCATCAGGCGGAGAGCGTCGAGCCGTTGACGCTGGACGCGGCCGGAACCCGCTGGTGGACCGCACCGCCGCCGAGTCAGGGGGCGAGTCTGCTGGCCGTACTGGAGACCGCGGTCTCGGTGGCGAAGCTGCCGGAGCCGGAGCGTACCGGCGTGCTGGCCGCCGGCTGCCAAGATGCCTCCGCAGCACGCGACTTGCTGCTCGGTGATCCGCTCGGCCCCTCGCCCGTCGACCTGGACGGACTGCTCCGCCCGGCTCCGCTCGCCGGTGCGCGACCACCCGAGCCGTCCTTCCGGCCCGCCGGGGACACCGTCGCGATCACCGCCGTGGACGCGTCCGGGCTGGCCGTCTCGCTGATCCAGAGCGTCTACCAGACCTTCGGTTCCGGCATCTGCGATCCGGAGACGGGGATCGTGCTGCACAACCGCGGCTCGGCGTTCAGCCTCCTGCCCGGCCATCCGGCCCTCATCGGCCCCGGCCTGCGGCCCCCGCACACCCTCTGCCCCGTACTCGGCCGGTCCGCCGGCCTGCTGCTCGCGGCCGGTTGCCAGGGCGGCCGGGCGCAGCCGCAGATCCTCGCCCAGACGGTGCCTGACCTGATGGTCCCGGCCGCCGAACCCGCCACCGTGCTGGCCCGCCCGCGCTGGGTGATCGGCGCCCGCGACATCGGCCAGGCGACGCCGACCCTGCTGGCCGAGCCCGGGTCCGTCCCAGCGGTCGCGGGCGCGTTCTCGTCGGTGGTTCCGGTCGTCGTGGCGCCGGGCCGTACCGATCTGGCCGGTCACATCCAGGCCGTACGACTGTCCGCCACCGGTCGGCTGGACGGCGCCTCCGATCCCCGCGCCGACGGCGGCACCACCTCGGAAGGAAACCCGCTGTGAGCACTCTCGCCCCCGAACCCGTACCGGCCGACGCACCCCACCCGCTGGACCCGCTCACCGTCTCCGAACTGGCCGCGGTTGTAGGCGTGTTGAGGGTCGACACCCGGGTTCCCGACGACGCGCGTTTCTGGGGTGTGGCGCTGGACGAGGACCACGCCCGGCGCGCCGCGCCCGGGGACACCCGGCGGGCCCGCGCGGTCGTCTTCTCCACCTCCGCCCGCCACGCCTTCGAGGTCGACCTCGAACTCGGCGACAAGCCGCAGACCACCGCCTGGCGCGAGTTGGACATACGCAGCCCGGGCTGTTCCTCCGAGGAGGCGCGACAGGCAGCGGCGGCCTGTCGGGCGGACCCGCGCTTCCGGGAGGCGCTGGCGCTGCGCGGTATCCACGACGTGTCGTTGGTGATGGTGGACCCGGAGTCGATCGGCGGGTTCGAGCCGCCCGAGTACGCGGGCCGCCGCCTGACCTGGGGCAGCGTCTGGCACCGCACCGACGAGGACGACAACGGCTACGCCCGCCCGGTGCAGGGCGTGGTGCCGATCATCGACATGGAGACCATGCAGATCCTGCACATCGAGGATCACGGGGTGATCCCGCTGTCGGAGGAGTCGGGCGTGTTCGCCGCCGGGACGGTGGACGAGCGGCCCGGGCTGAAGCCGCTGGAGGTCGTCCAGCCGGACGGCCCGAGCTTCACCGTCACCGGGCAGCGAATCGACTGGCAGGGGTGGTCGGTGCGGGTCGGTTTCAGCCATCGCGAGGGGCTGGTGCTGCACGACCTCGCCTTCGCGGCGGCCGGGAAGGGTCCTCGGCAGGTGATCCGGCGTGCGGCCGTCAACGAGATGTACGTCCCGTACTTCGACACCGCTTCCACCCAGTACCGGAAGAACTTCTTCGACTGGGGCGAGTACGGCGCGGGCCCGCTCACCAACTCCCTTGCCCTGGGCTGCGATTGCCTCGGAGTCATCCAGTACTTCGACGCGGCGGTGCTCGGCGGCGACGGCGTGCCCCGGCTCATCCCCAACGCCGTGTGTGTGCACGAGGAGGACGACGGGATTCTGTGGAAGCACCACGACGGCCGCACGGGCCGTACGGAGGTGCGCCGTTCGCGCCGGCTGATCATCTCGGCGTTCGCCACCGTCGCCAACTACGACTACGGCTTCTACTGGTCGCTGTACCAGGACGGTTCGGTGATGCTGGAGATCAAGATGACCGGCATCCTCTCCGCCACCGGCGTCGAGGAGGACGAGGCGACCCCGTACGCGCGCCGCGTCGCGCCGAACGTCGCGGTCACCAACCACCAGCACTTCTTCAGCGTCCGCCTCGACATGGCGGTGGACGGCGATCCCAACCGGCTGGTCGAGGTCACCGCCGAGCACGAGCCCGACCCCGTGCTCGATCCGTACGGCAACGCGGCCCGGACCGTGCTGCGTCCGATCCTCAGCGAGTCGGAGGGCGCCCGGCGCACCGATCCGTCCCGCGGACTGCACTGGCGGGTCGAGAGCACCGAGTCCCGCAACCGGATGGGCGAACCGACCGCATACCGCGTGCACTTGGAGAACACGGCCGTGCTGCCGGTACGCGAGGACAGCGTGTGCGCACGCCGAGCCCCGTTCGTGGGAAGGCAGTTGTGGGCGACGGCCTACGACGCGGAGCGGCGGTTCGTCGGCGGCGAATACCCGAACCAGGCCGAGCCCGGCGCGGACGGTGTCCACAAGTGGCAGGAGGAGAACCGGTCGTTGGACGGCACGGACCTGGTGCTGTGGGCCACGGTCGGCTCGCACCACTTCCCGCGCCCCGAGGAATGGCCGGTGATGCCGGTGGCCAAGGCCCGGCTACGCCTCGAACCCGACGGCTTCTTCGACCGCAACCCGGCCCTGGACGTACCCGCACCCAACTCCTGTCACGCGCCGAGCCCCTCGGCACCGGACCACTGCTGCGGCTGACCGCGCCTCCCCTCCCCCGAAAGGCGTCCCATGCGCGAGGAAGAGAACACACGGCTCACCCGGACCGGGCCCGGTACCCCGGCCGGTGAGTGGATGCGCCGCTACTGGCAGCCGATCGCCCTCAGCGAGGAACTCGACGGCGTTCGACCGCTGGTGGCCCCCAAAGTGATGGGCCAGGACCTGGTCCTGTTCCGCGACGAGCACGGCGAACTCGGCCTCGTCGACCGCGGCTGTCCGCACCGGGGCGCCGACCTGGCGCTCGGTCGACTGGAGGACGGCGGGCTGCGCTGCTGCTTCCACGGCTGGCTGTTCGCCCGAGACGGCTCCTGTCTGGACACTCCCGCCGAGCCCGTCGACAGCCCGCTCAAGTCCCGTGTACGGCTGGGCAGTTACCCGGTCCGCGAGATCAACGGGATCATCTGGGGTTACCTCGGCCCCGGCGAACCTCCCCAACTCCCCGCCCTGGACTGCTTCCAGGCCCCCGCCGACCACGCCTTCGCCTGGAAAGGGCTGTTGGAGTGCAACTGGCTCCAGGCCCTGGAGGTCGGCATCGACCCGGCCCACGCCTCCTACCTCCACCGCTTCTTCCAGGACGAGGACCCCGCCGACAGCTACGGCAAACAGTTCCGCGCCGCCTCCCAGGGCACCGACCTCCCGATGACGAAGATCCTGCGCGAGTACGGCCGCCCCGACATCGACGCCGCCCGCACCGCGTACGGCATCCGCCTCACCGCACGGCGCACACTCGACGGAACGGACACGCAGGGTCTGCCGATGGACGGCAGCCGTACCCATGTCCGCATCACCCACCAGGTGTTCCCGCACGCCTTCCACATCCCGCTCGACGCGGAGACGGCGATCACCCAGTGGCATGTGCCGATCGACGACAACTCCAGTTACTGGTACGCCCTGTTCACCAGTGTCGGCGGCCCGGTGGACCAGGGCGAGATGCGCCGGCAGCGGGTCGGCGCGGTCACCCTGCCCGACTACCGGCCGCGCTTCGGCCGCACGAACGGCTACGGCTACGACCCGGTGGAACAGCGGACGACCACGTACACCGGGCTCGGCACCGACATCAACGTGCACGACCAGTGGGCGGTGGAGGGACAGGGGGCCGTCCAGGACCGTACCCGCGAGCATCTGGGCCGCTCCGACAAGGCCATCGTGATGTACCGCCGGATGCTCGGCGAGGCCATCAGCGCCGTCGAGCGCGGCGAGGATCCGCCGCTGGTGCTGCCGGCCGAGGAGGCGGGGCGGCTGCACGGACCGGTCGCCCTGGACGGAATCGGCCCCACCGAAGGCTGGCGGGAACACTGGGCGGCCGTCACCGACAAGCAGCGCGCCGACAGCAGTTGGGCGCAGCCGCTGGGAACGGACGGCTGAGCAGCGTGGGATTCATCGAACGGCACGGCCTGTGGAACGCCGAACAGGCCGTCGCTGCACGGGAGATAGGCGAACGTGCCGAGAGCGGCGGGATGACGGTGGTGCGGCTGGTCTTCGCCGACCAGCACGGTTTGCTGCGCGGCAAGACCGTCACCATGGGCGAACTGCCCAACGTCCTGCGCGACGGCACCGGTATCGCCTCGTCCCTGCTTGCCAAGGACACCTCGGGGCGGACCGTGTTCCCGCTGTTCACCAAGGAGACGCCGCTCGGGCTGCCCGAACTGCGGGGCGCCGCCGACATGGTGATGGTGCCCGACCCGCTGACCTTCCGGATGCTGCCCTGGTCGCCGGGCACGGGCTGGCTGCTGTGCGACCTGCGCTTCACCTCCGGCGCACCGGTCCCGCTGTGCACGCGCGGACTTCTGCGCTCGGTCCTCGACCAGACCGACGGGCTGACGTACCGCACCGGTCTGGAGGTGGAGTTCCACCTGTTCCGGCTGGACGACCCCCGCCTGGGCCCCGGCGACCAGGGCCAGCCCGGCGCCGCACCCGAGGTCGGCATGCTCAACCACGGCTACCAGTACCTCAGCGAGCTTCGCTACGACGAACTCGACCCCATCCTCGACGTCCTGCGCTCGAACATCGAGGGGCTGGGACTGCCGTTGCGCAGCCTGGAGGTGGAATTCGGCCCTAGCCAGGTCGAGTTGACCCTCCAGCCCGCCGACGGTCTGGGCACGGCCGACGCGATGGTCCTGCTGCGCAGCGCCGTGAAGCAGGTCGCCGCCCGCCACGGCCATCACGCCACGTTCATGTGCCGCCCTCATCTGCCCGGCGTGTTCTCCAGCGGCTGGCATCTGCACCAGAGCATGCTGCGCGACGGCGTGGGCATCTTCGCACCGGAGAGCGGCGAACTCACCGCGTCCGGGCCGCCGTTGTCGCCGTACGGAACCGCCTTTCTGGGTGGGCTGCTGCGGCACGCGCGGGCCACGAGCGCGTTCTCGACCCCAACTCTCAATGGCTTCAAGCGCTTTCGCTCACTGTCGCTGGCGCCGGACCGTGCGGTGTGGGGGCGGGACAACCGCGGGGCGATGGTGCGGGTGCTGGGTGACGGACCGTCATCCACCCGGCTGGAGAACCGGATCGGCGAGCCGGCCGCCAACCCCTACCTCTACCTCGCCTCCCAACTCGCCGCCGGACTGGAGGGCGTGGCGGGCGGCCTGGAACCCGGACCGGCCGCCGACGAGCCCTACGCGGCACGCGCCGAACCACTCCCCCGCTCCCTGGGCGAGGCCCTCGACGCGCTGGAGTCCGACCGCATGCTCGCCGACCGGCTCGGCAAGGACTTCGTGGCGTACTACACGAGCATCAAGCGAGCCGAGATCGCCCGCTTCAGCCAAGAGGTGACCGACTGGGAACAGCGGGAGTACTTCCGTGTCTTCTGACCTCGACCACCCCGGCGGGACCACCCAACGCCTCCTGGTCCGACAAGCCCGCTGGGTCGCCCACGACGTACTGGAACTCCGTCTGACCCGGCCCACCGGCGGCACCCTGCCGGCCTGGGAGCCAGGCGCGCATGTGGAGTTGACCCTGCCCTCGGGGTTACGGCGGCCCTACTCGCTGTGCGGGGACGTCACCGACACCGAGGCGTGGACAGTCGCCGTGCACCGCGTGCCCGAGGGGCGGGGCGGCTCGCGGGAGATCCACGAAACCGCCCTGGTGGGACGGGAGTTGGAGGTGCGCGGGCCGGTCAACCGTTTCCCGCTGGTGCCCGCGCCGGGCTATCTGCTGCTGGCCGGCGGCATCGGCGTCACCCCGCTACTGCCCATGGCCCGCGAACTCACCTCCCGCGGCCTGCCCTGGCGCCTCGTCCTCGGGGCCCGCGACCGGTCCCGGCTCGTGTATGCCGAGGAGTTGGTGGCGTTGGGCGGGGACCGCGTGCGGCTCGTGCCGCAGGACGAGGCAGGACTCCCGGACCTGTCCGCCGAACTCGCCGCCACCCCGCCCCGACACGCCGTCTACGCCTGTGGCCCGCAACCGATGCTCGACGCGGTGACGGCCCTGTGCCGCACGACCGACCCTGCGCGGACACTGCACCTGGAACGCTTCACCCCGGCCGACGACTCGTTTCCGGATCAACTCGGGGAGCCGAGCGGAGAGTTCGAGGTGGTGCTGAGCCGTTCGGGACTGCGGCTGACCGTGCCCGCCGACCGTTCCGTACTGGACGTCGTCCGGGAGAAGCTCCCTGACGTGCCCTACTCCTGCGAGGAGGGCTACTGCGGTACCTGCGAGACTCCGGTCACGGCAGGGGTCCCTGATCACCGCGACACGGTGATCGAGCCGTCCGAACGCCCCACCGCCACCTCGATGATGATCTGCGTGAGCCGTTGCGACTCCCCCGTGCTGGAACTGGACCTCTAGGCGGTCCCTCCGTTCGCCAGACGGTGGAGCAGGGCCCGGGGTCGGTAAGGGATGACCTCGGCCAGGGAGATGGCGGTGCTGGTCCGGTCGACTCCGTCGATGGCGAGGATCGCTTTGGTGACGCGGTGCAGGTCCGCGGTGTCCTTGGCGACGACATGCGCGAGGAGGTCGGCGTCGCCGGTGGTGTAGTGGACCTCGATGACCTCGGGGAGGTCGAGCAGGCCCTCGTGGACGCTCTCGGGTTCGGCCTGGCTCACCGCGAGCGACATGAACGCGACCAGGCCGTATCCGAGGGCGGCGGGGTCGACGCGTCGGCTGACGGGCTTGAGCACGCCGTCGGCGGCCATCCTCCGGAGCCGGGCGTGAACGGTGTTCCGGGCCACGCCCAGGGTCTGGGCCAGGGCGAGGATCGTCGCGTCCGGGTCGTCGTCCAGGGCCAGGATGATCCGGGCGTCCAAGGGGTCCATCAGCGTCATGCTGTGCATTCTGCCATCAGAATCCAAGACAGCTAAGCATCTGTCGCATCAGCAAGAACCTCTATTGCGCGGATGCCCCGTTCCGTGGTCAAGGTGGTGGACCGTTCTACGCCCCCGCGCTGATGAAGGACCGCCGCCATGGCCTTGAAGACGCACCCCGCCGGCACCGGTGGCTCCTGGATCGTCGTCGTGGCGGCCGGGGTGGCCGCCGGGCTCCAGGTGTGGAAAGTGCCGCCCGCACTCCCGTTCCTGCGGCACGACCTGTCGCTGAGTCTGGTCCAGGCCGGGACCCTGCTGGGGATCGTCCAACTGGCCGGGATGCTCGGGGGACTTGCCGTCTCGCTGCTGGCCGAACTGGTCGGTGAGCGACGCTGTCTGAGCGGGGGGCTGGTCCTGCTGTTCCTCGGTTCGGCAGGCGGTGGATTCGCCTGGTCGGCGGCCCCGCTGTTGGCCTCCCGGGCGGTCGAGGGCGCGGGTTTCATCCTGGTGGCGGTGACCGGCCCGGGGCTGATCCGCCGTACCGCTCCACCCGGCCGCTTCACCACGGCCATGGGCTTCTGGGGCGCCTACCAGGGCATCTCCACCTTCGCCGGACTCATCATCGGCGCACTGGTCCTCCAGGTGGTGCCGTGGCGGGTCTGGTGGTGGGGCATGGCCGTACTCGCACTCGCGCCGCTGCCCTGGGTCCTGGCCCGCGTTCCCCGTGACGCTGCGGGTGGTGTGCGCGGTGCGGCAGCCGCCCTCACCCGCATCGGCCGCACCGTCCGGGCCCCGGCCCCCTGGACGGCCGGCCTCGTCTTCGCCTGCTACACCCTGCCGTGGATGGCCGTGGTCGGGTTCCTGCCCACCATCTACCGCGACGGCGGGATGACGGGCAGTTGGCCGGGTGTCCTCAGCGCCGTGGTCGGCGCGGCGAACGCCATCGGCTCGATCTCCACGGCGGCGCTCATGAAACGCGGCCTGCCCACCCGCGCCCTCATCGTCCCCGCCTTCACGCTCATGGCCACGACTTCCGTGCTCGCCTTCGCCGTCGACTGGCACGGCCTGCCCGCAGGTACCACCTGGCAGTTCCTCTGCGTCGCGGCCTTCTCGCTGACCGGCGGCGCGATACCGGCGACCCTGTTGCGCATGATCGGTGACCTGACGCCGGCCGGCGGCTCGGCTCCCGCCACCATGGGCCTGATCCAGCAGCTCTTCAACGCCGGCAGCTTCATCGGGCCCACCGTCGCCGCATGGCTGGCCACCCGCACCGGCGGCTGGCACTCCACCTGGTGGCTGACCTGCGCCTGCACAGCCGCGGGCATCGTCCTCAGCCGCGGCCTCAGGCCACGGGCAACGGCTTCGGTGACGGACCCGACGACCGCGCCCTGCGCCTGAAGGCAGCCGAGAGGCCCCGGCCCGCTACGGCGGGGGACCGTCCCCGATGCGGTCCCGCAGCCCGGTGCGGAGGGGATCGTCGTCGGGCAGGCGGAGTTCGGCGGTCAGGGTGAGCGCGCGGGCCCAGACCTCGTGGGCGGCGTCGGACTGGCCGGCGCTGTGGTGACTGTCGCCGAGGCCGAGCAGGCAGGCGGTCTCGCTGTGGCGGTCCCCGGTGGCGTGGAACAACCGGGACGCCTGCCGATAGCGGTCGACTGCCTCTTGGTGGCGGCCCAGTTGATGATGGATGTAGCCCAGGCTGTCGGAGATGTGGGCCTGCCCGGCCACGTCCCCGGCCGCCCGCGCGAGTTCGAGGGCCTGCTCGCAGTGTGCCAGCGCGCGGAGGTGGTCGCCGAGGTTCGCCTGCCGCCAGCCGATGTGGTTCAGCGCCGCGGCCTGTCCTGCCTGGTCGCCCGCCGCCCGGTAGTGCTCCAGGCTCCGGTACGCGTGGTCCAGCACGAGTTCGGGACTGCCCTGTTCCGCCGACATCCGCGAGAGATGCTGATGGGTTCGGGCCTGGCCCGCGTCGCTGCCGGTCGCGGCGAAGAGTTCGAGTGCCCGCAGATAGTGCTCCCGGGCCGGCTCCGGACACTTCAACCGGTCCAGGGCCAGGCCCAGACCGCGGTGGGCGCCCGCCCGGCCGGCGAGCTCGCCCGCCCGCTCGGCCGCCGCCAACGCCCTGCGCGCGGCGGCCAGCAGCACCTGCCAGTATCCGTGCCGGTCCAGGAAGGTGGTCAGTACGGTGACCAACCGCCACACGTGACCGTCGAAGCCGGGCTGCGGCTGCCGCACGATCTCCAGCAGCACCGGGTGCTCGGCGACGAACCACGCCAGCGCATGGCCGTAGTCCTCGAACTCCACCGCGTTCGCCCACGGCCCGGGCGCGGGTGACGCCACCGGGTTGGGCTGCGGGGTCACCAGGACGTCGGCCGCCCGCGCGGAGTGGAGGTAGTGGTCCATCATGCGGTGCAGCGCTGCCCGCCGTTCCCACTCGTCGTCGTACGCGGTCACGAGTTCCCCGGCGTACACCCGCAGCAGGTCGTGGAAGGCGTACCGCCCCGGTGCGTGCTCGACGAGCAGGTGCCCGCCGGTCAGTTCGGCCAGCAGCCCCCGGACGCGCTCCGGCGGGACCCCGGCCAGCGCGGCTGCCGCATGCGGTCCGAGGTCCGGCCCCGGGTGCAGCGCGAGCAGCCGGAACAGCCGGGCTGCGGCGGGGCTGAGGGCGCTGTAGGACCAGGAGAACACCGCCCGTACCTGGCTGGCTTCCTCGCCGCCGTCGAGGGCGTCCAGTCGGCCGCCCGCCTCGCGCAGTTCCTCCGCGAGCACCCCGAGCGGCCGTCGTGGCTCGGCGGAGGCGCGGGCCGACACGACCGCCAGGGCCAGGGGCAGTCCCGCGCACCAGGTGACGACGTCCGCGACGGCTTCCGGCTCGGCCGCGATCCGTCCCGTCCCGAGGCGCTCAGCGAGTACGTCGCGTGCCGCGTCCGGTGTCAGCGGGTCGACCGCGAGGAGATGGGCGCCCTCGGTCGCGGCCAGCCCGGTCAGCCGGTTCCGGCTGGTCACCAGCGCCATGCAGCCGACCGCCGCCGGCAGCAGCGGACGGACCTGTTCCTCGTCCCTGGCGTTGTCCAGTACGACCATCATCCGCCGCCCCGTCAGCAGGCTGCGGTACAGCCCGACCTGGGCCTCCAGCCCCGGCGGCACCCGACCGGGCCGTACCCCCAACGCGTCCAGGAACCCGCGTACCGCCTCGGTCGGAGGCATCACCGATCCCTGGGGATCGAACCCTCTCAGGTTCACGTACAGCTGCCCGTCGGGGAACGCGCTCTCCACTCGGCGTGCCCAGTGCACCGCGAGGGCGGTCTTGCCCACGCCGGCCATGCCCGACACCGCGGAGATCACCACGGCGGCGGACTCTCCCTCCGCCGAGGCGAGGATCGCGGCGAGGCGGGTCATTTCTTCGTCGCGGCCGGTGAATCCCCGTACAGCCATGGGGAGTTGGGTGGGGAGTTCGGTCGACCGGGCCGCCGCCGACGGCTCGGACCGCCGGGCGGGTGTGGACCGGTGGCCCCGCAGGATCGTCTGGTGCAGGTGGCGCAGCGCCGGTCCGGTGTCCGTGCCGAGTTCCTCCGCGAGCCGTTTACGGACCGCCGCGTAGCAGTCCAGGGCCTCCGCGCTGCGACCGGTCTCGTGCAGGGCCCGCATCAGGGCCTCGGCCAGGGGTTCCGCGAGCGGGTACTCACCGAGCAGGCCGGTCAACGGGCCGATGACGGACGCGGGATCGCCGTTGCTCAACTCCGCGCGGGCCCAGCCGACGGCCGCGTCCTGGTGCTGCCGCCGCCAGGCCTCACGCATCCGGGCCGCCCACTGGCCGTGGAGACCGGACAACGGCTCGTCGCGCCACAGGTCGAGTGCCTCGCGCAACAGCCGTGCCCGTACCGGGTCTTCCGGTCCCGCCGCTCGCGCCTGGTCGACCAACTGCCGGAACCGGTGCACGTCCACCTGGTCGGGGCCGGCCTCCAGGAGGTACCCGCCGGATCGCCGTACCAGGCACAGGGGTTCTCGTGCGGTCCCGGCGGCCTGCTCGCACACCCGCCGGATCCGGGCGACATGGGCATGTACCGCACTGCGCGCGCCGTCCGGGGCGTGCGTGCCCCAGACCCGCTCGATGACCACGTCGACCGCGACGGGCCGGCCGACATCCACGGCCAAGGCGGCCATCACGATGCGGCGTTGGGGCGGGCCCACCTCCACCGTCCGGTCCCCCACCGACAGTTCCACCGGCCCGAGCAACTGCACGTCCACCATGGTGTGTGCCTCCCCCTGGTACGAAGCGTCCTCCTTTTTCCGCGGACATGTGTACGAAGCGACAAGCCTTCGACAAGGTTTCCTGCCACATGCCGGTGGCAACCTGCTGGGGAGCGAACGGGCCCTGACCAAGGCTCCGTTCGGGCGTGACGGCTGGGCCGTCGCCTGGCGGCTCCGCAACAGGCAATCGGGGGCGAGAAGTGTGATCACACGGGGAGTGATGGCACCAGGGACACGGGTGCCGGAGCGGCGGCCGGAGACCTTACCGGCCGACACGGGGAGCGTAGGCGGACGGAGCGTGCTGGAGGGCGCCTTCGCGCTGCTGGAGGCGGTGGAGCGGGCCGTGGAGGCGGGGCCGACAAGGCTGGCGTCCGACTGCGGGCTGCCCAAGACTACCGCGTACCGGCTGCTGGAACAGCTGGCGGACCTGGGTGCGGTCGAGCGGTGCGGGGGGAGTTACCGGGTGGGCCCGCGGATGTTCCGCCTGGGGCACGCGTGGCAGCCGCACCCCCGGCTGCGCGCCGCCGCGCGGGAACCGATGCGCCGCCTGGCGAAGCTCACGGGTACGACGGTGGGGATCGCCGTGCTGTGGCAGGGCGAGACGCTGATGGTCGAGTGGTGTCCCGACGACGCCGAACGGCCCGATCCGCTGCAGACCCGGATGACCTGGCCGTGGTTCACCGCGGCGGGCAAGGTGCTGGTGGCCACGGCCGTTCCGGCACCACTGCTGGGGCCGCTTCCCGCGTCCTGGGCGAGGGACCGCGCCGCGATCCGGGAGCGCGGTACCGCCTTCGACCGGGAGGAGGTGGTGACCGGGGTGTGCTGTGCGGCGGTTCCGCTGTTCGGAGCGGGCGGTCCTCCCCTGGCGGCCCTCTGTGTCCTCACGGATCCGGACCACCATTTGGAGCGGCTCGCGGAAACCGCCCGCCGGACCGCCCGGGTGATCGGCATGAGGGTGCGGGGGCACTGATACGACGGGGTCGGCGGCCCGGTCCGGCGCTCGTGCGGGGCGAGCACCCACCGGGCCGACGGCCTCGTCCGCGAGGACGCCGGGCGCTCGCGCGGGGGGCGAGCGCCCGGCGTGGCGACCTGCGTGGTCGGAGCACCGTGGCTGGTCTCCCGTACGCCCACGATCGCCCTCGGCCGAGGTCAAAGGCCCTGGAAAACCCGTGCGTTGCGCGTCGATCTCCGGCGTACGCTGACGGCCGCTGTCTGCCGAGGGAGGACACATGGGGATCCGAAGCCTGACCCGCACCGAAGCCGAGGGCCGGGCCGCGCTGGTCGCGGTCGAGCGGTACGACGTGGACGTCGATCTGACCGCCCTGCCCGACGGGCCGGAGGTCCGCTGCGTCTCCACCGTGGCGTTCGCATGTCGCGAGCCGGGCGCGGAGACCTTCGTGGACTGCGCGGCGCGGGTGCTGAGCGCGACGCTGAACGGGGTGGAGCTCGCACCCGGCGAGGACGGGCGGATCCAGCTCCCCGGCCTCGCCGAGCACAACGTGCTGCGCGTGGAGAGTGTGCAGGCCGACACCACCGCGGGCGAGGGCGTGCACAAGGCGACGGACCCCGCCGACGGCGAGGTGTACGTGTGGATGAGCTTCGAACCGGACGAGGCCCGCTTCGTCTGGGCCTGCTTCGACCAGCCCGACCTGAAGGCCCCGCACGCCTTCACCGTCACGGCCCCGTCCGCCTGGACCGTCACCAGCAACTCCGGCGACGCGCGCGTCGAGGAGCTGGCCGCGGCCCGCCGGTGGACCTTCCCGGACACCCCGCCCCTGTCCGTGTACAACACGGTCATCAACGCGGGCCCCTTCCACGAGGTCCGCCGCGAGGTCGAGGGCCACGACTTGGGCTTGTACGCCCGCCGTTCACTGGCCGAGGTCCTCGAACGCGACGCCGAAGAGATCTTCACCCTCACCCGCCAGGGCCTCGCCTTCTACGCCGAGGTCTTCGCGATGCCGTTCCCGCAGCGCCGCTACGACCAGGTGTTCGTGCCCGAGTTCGGCGGGGCGATGGAGAACTACGGCTGTGTGACCTGGTCCGACGCGTTCCTTCGCCGGGCCGCGCCGACCCCGGCCGAACACGTGGTCCTGGCAAGGGTGTTGCTGCACGAGATGGCGCACATGTGGTTCGGCAACATCGTCACCATGCGCTGGTGGGACGACCTCTGGCTGAACGAGGCGTTCGCGGAGTTCGCCTGCCACTGGGCGGCCGAGCGCGCGACCCGGCACACCGACGCGTGGGCGAGCCATCTGATGATCGGCAAGATCAGCGCGTACCTGTCCGACCAGGGTCCCGCCTCGCACCCGATCCACCAGCCCATCCACGATGTCGCCCAGGCCGCGTCGATCTTCGACAACATCACCTATCCCAAGGGCGCTTCCGTCCTCCAGCAGCTCAAGACGTATGTCGGTGAAGAGCACTTCAGGGCCGGCATGGCCGCCTACTTCGCCCGTCACGCGTGGGGCAACACCACGCTCCAGGACCTGATCGACTCCCTGTCGGAGGCAAGTGGCCGCGACCTGGACGCCTGGCGCACAGCCTGGCTGGAGACGGCGGGCACCGACCGCTTCGCCCTGGAGCGCGACGGCGACACAGTCACGTTGGTGGCCGCCGACAGTGTGCGTCCGCAGGTGCTGGCGGTGGGCGCGTACGACAGGAACGGCGACGCGCTCGAACGCCGGGCCCTGGTGCGGGTCGAGGTGACGGAGCCGCGTACCCCGGTCACGGGCCTCCCGCCGGCCGCGGACGTCCTGCTGATCAACGACGACGACCTGACCTTCGCGACGACCCGCCCGGATCCCACGACCAGGGACGCCCTCTTCCGTACGGCGGCGCAGTTGCCCACGGCCATCTCCCGGGGCGTGGCCGCGGCCACGGTCTGGGACATGCTGACGACCGGCGAGGCCACGGCGGCGGAGGCCGGGCGGTGCCTCACCTCGGTCCTGGCGGCCGAGACGTCCGACGCGGTGATCGAGCCGTATCTGATGCTCGCCGCGAACATCTCGGAACTGTGGGCGCCGCCCGCCGAGCGTGCCGAGTTGTCGGCGGCGGTGGCAGCGGCCTGCCGGAGCCTCGCCAAGGACCCCGGCCGCCGTCAGGTCGCGCTGCGCGGGCTGGCCCGTACCGCGCCGACCGCGGACGATCTCGGCTGGCTCCGCGAACAGGCCGGCGACGACGTGGACCTGCGCTGGCGTGCCCTGGTCCGCGAGGCGGAACTGGGTGGGGACGTGACGTCGGAGTCCGAGGTCCTGCTCGCCCGTGACCCGGACCCCGACGCCTGGGTCCGCGCCCTCACCGTACGGGCCGCGCTGCCCGACGCCGCCGCGAAGGCGGAGGTCTGGCAGCAGTTGGTCGTGGACCGCAGGGTCCCCATCAACTCGGTCGGCCTGGTCGCGGCGGCCTTCTGGCGCCCGGGTCAGGACGCGCTGCTGGCCCCGTACGCCGAGCGCTACTTGGAGGTGCTCCCGAAGCTGCACCAGGGAGGAATGATCCTGGCGATGAGCTACACGCTGCGCCTCTTCCCACTGCACGCCATCGACCCGGCGTACATCGAGCGGGCCCGGCAGGCCACCCGTGAGGCGGTCCCGGTGGTGCGCCTCACGCTCCTGGAACGCTCGGACGAGGTGAGCCGGATGCTCCGCGCCCGAAGCCTGTCGGCCTGACCTGCTCGGCGGCGGGGGCCTAGGCCGTGTCCGTCGGTGATGTCGGCCCGGGCGCGGGCCGTTCCGGGTGCGGGCTGGACGGCTCGACCCGCAGCGGGCGGGCCGCCCAGCCGGGCAGGTGCCAGTTCCAGCCGCCGAACAGGGAGACGAGGGAGGGAACGAGCAGCATCCGCACGATGGTCGCGTCCAGCAGGATGCCGATGCCGAGACCGGTCGCCAGCGTCTTGAGATCGGTGCCCGGTCCTGAGGCCAGTGCGGCGAAGGCGAGGAAGAGGATGAGTGCGGCGCTGGTGACGAGTCGGCCGGTGCGGCCGATGCCCTCGACGACCGCGTCGTCGGTCGAGCGGCCGGCGTCGTACTCCTCCCGGATGCGGGAGAGGATGAACACCTCGTAGTCCATGGACAGTCCGAACAGGAACGCGAAGATCATGATCGGGATCCAGAACGTGACGGCCCCGGTCGCGGCGATGCCGAAGAGCGTGTCGGAGCCGTGACCGTCCTGCCAGAACAGCACCATCAGGCCCAGTGTCGCCGCCAGTGAGATCAGGTTGAGCAGCACCGCCTTCAGCGGCAGCAGCAGGGAGCGGAAGGCGCGCACGAGCAGGACGTACGTCAGCAGCGCGATGATCGTGAGCATCAGCGGGAAGTTGCCGTAGACGGCGTGCAGGAAGTCGATCTGTGCGGCGCCGACACCGGCGACACCGACGACTCCGGGCAGGTGCTCGGTCGCGGTCTTGACCCGTCTGACCACGTCGACGCTCTTCGAGTTCACCGTCTCGGTGTCCGGGATGACGACGACGATGCTCTGACCGCCCCTGTTGCCGGCGGGTCCGGTCGGCACGAGCACGCTGGTCACGCCGTCGACCTTGGCCAGCTCGGCGGCGACGGGTTTCGCCCGGTCGGTGCTGACCAGGACCTCCATCGGGGTCAGCGCGCCGGTCGGGACGCCGCCTCGCTCCAGGGTCTGCAGGGTGTCGTAGGCCGGGCCGTTCTTGGCCAGCGACTCCGAGGAGGCGAGACCGATCTTGATGCCGAGGAAGACGCCGACCAGGGCCGCGAGTGCGGCCAGGGCGGCGGCGGCCGCGATCCAGCGGCGCCGTACGACGGCGGCGGTCCAGCGGCTCCAGAATCGGCTCGCCCGGTTCTCGTGCCGGATCTTCGGCCAGTCGACCTTCGGCCCGATGCCGCCGAGGATCGCGGGGGTCAGGGTGAGCGTCGTCAGCACGCTGGCGAGCGGGATGAGCGCGCCGCCGTAGCCCATGCTGCGCAGGAACGGGACGGGCAGGACCACCAGGGAGAGCAGGCCGATGGCCACGGTGACGCCGCTGAACACGATCGCGTGCCCGGCGTGCTCCATCGCGACGACGACCGCGTCGTGGTTGTCCCGGCCGCGGTCGCGCTCCTCGCGCCAGCGGGTGACGAACAGCAGCGAGTAGTCGATCGCCACGCCCAGGCCGATCAGGGCGACCAGGAACTGCACGATGAACGACATGTCGGTCACGTAGGTGAGCGGCAGCAGCATCACGAAGGTCGCGAGGATCGACACCGCGGCCACGAGCAGGGGCAGCAGGGCGAGGAAGGAGGCGAACACGAAGGCGAGGACGGCGAGTGCGCCGACGGCGCCGAGGAGCGTCTCGCCGAGCACCCCGGGTCCGCCGCCGTTGTTGCCGCCGGAGGCGAGTGTGTCCTCGCCGGTCACCCCGATCGTCGCGCCCGCCGGCGTGGCCTTCTCGGCTGCCGCCCGGATCGGATCAGTGAGCGGCTTCTGGCTGGGTGACGGGTTGAACCGGTAGAAGACCAGCGCGTAGGCGGTACGGTCGTCCTTCGTCCGGAAGGCCTTGTCGCCGGTGTTCGCCTCGTCGATCACCCGCAGGCCCGGTGCCGCGGTACCGGCGGCCGTGAACACCCGCCCTACGTCCGTCTCGTGACCGGTGATCGTCTGCCCTGCCGGGAGCGTGACCGTGACCAGATAGGGATTGGTGTCGCCGCCGCTGCCGAAGGCGCCCTCGATCTTGTGCGCTGTCACGGTGCCGGGCTGGCCCGGCAGCGAGAAGTCGATCGTCAGCCGGTCCGTGGTGCGGCCGGCCAGCAGGATTCCGGCGACCAGGACCAGGCCCCAGAACGCGACCACCGCTTTGCGGTGCCGCAGAACGAATTCGGCCCACCGTCGCATGCCGGACCTTCCCCGGATCGTTGGTTGCGCGAGTTTAGCCCGCCGCCCACTTTCTCCGCTATCGGAGCGGTCCTTCCGTTTTGACAGGATCCGGAGGCCTGGAATCCGCACCCGCCGCCTCGGGAAGAAACGACGCCGAAGGGGGCGTTACCTCTGGAGGAGTGGATCACCACCGCGCATCTGAGAACGGAGCAGTCGAGGTGAGCGACGCGATAAACGCCGACACCCGCACCAGGGTCAAGGCCCCCACTGCGGCAGCCGACGTCCTGGAACGGGTACGGCGGCACCGACGGCACACCCTGGAGCTGCTCACGGTCTGCGCCGTGGGACTCGTCCCGTGGACGGTCCTGCTGGCGACGACGCTGCCGTCCGGGTATGAGGTCCACCAGTGGCGCCTGACCTGGGTCGGGTTCGACGTCCTGCTCGTCGTCGCGATGGCGTCCACCGCGCTGCTCGGCTGGCGGCGGAACCGCGCCGTCATCCTGGCGGCGCTCACCACGTCGGTACTGCTGATCTGCGACGCCTGGTTCGACGTGTCGCTCGCCTTCGGCACCTCGGAGGTGTGGCTGGCGGCAGCGCTCGCGGTCTTCGCCGAACTGCCGCTGGCCGGCTATCTGATTCACCGGGTGATGGGAATGATCTCGCTGGCCCAGTGGCCGCCGGCGAGGGCCACCACCGACTGCGACTGACAGCAGACCCGACTCTTCGGCCGTGGTGAGGTTTTCGCAACTCCCCTTTGTTCCGGATGACTTCGCTCGGAAATCCGGAAGGCTGAGGTTGGTCCCCATGAAGAGCGGCGAGGTGGCAAGACCTCGGCGCGCGGCATGGAGGATGTCATGCCCGAGATGTATTTCGAACCAGCCGAATTCGTCAACGGCGGCGACGGGAACCCGCGATGAGCCCGGCGGCACGGCTGGCCGGGGCGCACCGCTCGGTGGCCGTCGTGGGTGGTGGTCAGGCGGGACTCTCCGTCAGCCACGAGCTCCGCGAGCGCGGTATCGACCACGTCGTCGTCGAAGCCCACCGGGTCGGACACGAGTGGCGCGAGCGCCGCTGGGACTCCTTCTGCCTGGTGACTCCCAACTGGCAGTGCAGACTGCCCGGTTACCCCTACCAGGGCGACGACCCCGACGGGTTCATGGTCCGCGACGACATCGTGCGGTACCTGGAGGGCTACGTCGCCCGCTTCCGACCCCCGCTGGTCGAGGGCGTGGCAGTCACCAGGCTGCGCCGCTCCCCGAGCGGAGTCTTCGAACTCGCCACCACCGAGGGCGACTTCACCGCCGACCAGGTGGTGATAGCGACCGGCCCCTACCACACCCCCTCCCTCCCCCCGATGGCCCAGCGCCTGCCCGACTCCCTCACCCAGGTCCACTCCTCCCGTTACCGCAACCCCGACCAACTCCCCGCGGGCGCCGTCCTGGTGGTCGGCACCGGCCAGTCCGGCTGCCAGATAGCCGAGGACCTGCACCTCGCCGGACGCCAGGTACATCTGGCCGTCGGCAGCGCACCGCGCGTCGCACGCTTCTACCGCGGCCGTGACTGCGTGGCCTGGCTCGACGAGATGGGCCACTACGCGAAGAGCATCGACGACTTCGACGACGCCGGCGCGGTCCGGATGCGCGTCAACCACTACGTGACCGGACGCGACGGAGGCCGCGACATCGACCTGCGCGCCTTCGCCCTCGAAGGTATGCGGCTGTACGGCCGACTCACCGACGTCACCGGTACAGCGCTGGAGTTCGCCGACGACCTCAAGGTGAACCTCGATCACGCGGACGCCGTGGCGGAGGGCATCAAGGACGCCATCGACGCCCACATCACCGCCCAGGGCATCGCGGCACCGGACGAGCCCCGCTACACACCCGTGTGGGAACCGGACGACCAACCGGGCGAACTCGACCTGGACCAGGCCGACATCAGGTCCGTCGTCTGGTCGACCGGGTTCCGCCGCGACCACCGGTGGATCGAGGCACCGGTCTTCGACGGCCGCGGCTACCCGATGCACTGGCGCGGCGCCACCAGCGTCCCCGGCCTGTACTTCCTGGGCCTGCCCTGGCAGCACTCGTGGGGTTCGGGACGCTTCGAAGCGGTGGGCAGGGACGCGGAGTTCCTCGCGAACCACATCGAGGCCTCGCGCCGCCTGGCCGACGTCTGCGGCACCCTCACCGGCGCCCCCACCGACCTCGCCTCCGCCCTCCCGATCGGCTGAGGAACGGGGACAGTCATGGTCTACGACGCGCACCGCCACATCGGCGTCCTGCCCGCCCACCCCTTCTACGGCGGCCCACCGGTCAACCCCGACACCACCGCCCGCGCCACCGTCAAGCATCTGATCGCCGACCTGGACGCGGAAGGCACCGAACGCGCCCTGGTCATCCCGAACTACGGCGTCCCCGACCCCGCCATCGCCTTCTCCTTCAACGAGTTGGCGATCGAGGCCGCCCAGACCGACGACCGCATCCGTGCCGGGCTGTGGGTCTCCCCGCGCCCCGAGGACGAGCAACGCACGGCGCAGGCACTGGAGTTGGCGGGTGAGCGGGGCGTGAAGGCGCTCAAGCTGAGCTTCCTGCTCGGCGGGCGGCCGACCGACCCGGCCTGCCGCCCCCACCTGGACCGTATCTTCGCCGAGGCGGCCCGGCACGGACTGGTGGTCCACGTCCACACCTCGCCCGGCGCCGCCTCCGACATCGACGAGGTCGGCCGCCTGGTCGACTGGTACGCCGATCAAGTCCCCGTCCATCTCGTGCACTTCGGCGGCGGGATGAGCGGTCACATCAAGCTCGCCGGTTCCCGGTTCTTCGACTGGATCACCGCCGGCAAGCACGTCTACACCGACCTCTCCTGGGCCATCGGTTTCACTCCGCGCTGGCTGGTCCGGGAGATCGAGCGCCGCGGTGTCGGCCACGACCGGGTGCTCTTCGCCAGCGACCAGCCGTGGGGCGACTTCACGGGTGAGTACGCCCGCCTCGCCGAAGCGACCGGCGGCGGCGAACTCGGCGACCTGGTCTTCAAGGACACCTTCGCCGCCCTCTACGACTGACCGACCTCCCTCCCAAGTCCGGTACGTACAAGGAGACAGCCATGTCCGAAACCGTCGAACTCAGCGAGATCGAGCAGCAGTCCCTCAACGAGATCCCCCACCCGTCCCTCCCCGACGGCACCAGCATCTACGGCGCCACCAAGGTGTTCCCCGACTACAAGGCCGAGGACGGCGAGACGTACTTCACGCTCGTCCACGGCATCGCCCACGAGTCGTCGGTCTCGTTCGTCGCCGTCCTCCAGGCGACCCGCGCGCTGCGCAAGGGCTTCGAGACGGCCATCTACTTCTACGGCCCCGGCTCCCTCAACTGCCTTGCCACGCGCGGCTTCCCGACCACCGGCAACTCGGCCTTCCCGGGCGAGCACAACATCAACAACCAGCTCAAGACGTTCATCGCCGAGGGCGGCAAGGTGTTCTGCTGCCGCTTCGGACTGTCCCTGCACGGCGCCCGCGAGGAGGACCTCATCGAGGGCGTCATCCCGACCCACCCGCTCGACGTCCAGGACGCGCTGATCCACTACGCGCGCAAGGGCGCCATCATCAACTCGACCTACCAGCTGTAAGGGGCATGCCGTGAGCGTTGGCACCAACACAGCGGTGGACGTGCGGATCATGACCCGTGCCGAACTCGCCCTCCACGGAGTCCGGTCGGCAGCTCCCGTGCGGCGGCCGGACGGCGCGGGGCCCAGCGACGACGGTCACGTCCTCGTCGACGGTGTCAACGCCGCGCTGCCCACCAATCCCGACAGCCCCTACTCCGTACGGGACGGCAAGGTGTGGCTCGGTGACGACAACGGGACGTTCACCGACACCGGCCTGACCCTGTCCGCCGTGAGCCGCCCGCAGTTCTACGACCTCACCACCGCCGACGGCACCCCCTACGAGCACATCGCCCGCCTCCACGGCGCCGACGTCCTCGCCACCACCGTCGTACAGACCTGCATCCGCTACGCCGAGTCCGACCGCTGCCGCTTCTGCACCATCGAGGAGTCCCTGCGCTCGGGTGCGACGGTAGCGGCCAAGACTCCGGCGCAGCTCGCCGAAGTCGCCGAGGCCGCCGTCCGGTTGGACGGTGTGAAGCAGATGGTCATGACCACGGGCACGACGACCGGCCCCGACCGGGGCGCGCGCACTCTCGTCCGCTCCGTGCGCGCCGTCCTGGAAGCGGTCCCCGGCCTGCCCGTCCAGGTGCAGTGCGAACCGCCGGGCGACCTGGCCTGGATACGTGAACTGCGCGACGCCGGGGCCACCGCGATCGGCATCCACGTCGAGTCCCTCGACGAGGGGGTGCGGCGGCGTTGGATGCCCGGCAAGTCGAGCGTCCCGATGGCCGAGTACGAGGCGGCCTGGGACGAGGCGGTGCGCGTCTTCGGACGGAACCGGGTCTCCACCTACCTGCTCGTCGGCCTCGGTGAGGATCCCGACGAACTCGTGGCGGGCGCGGGGGCGTTGATCGACCGAGGGGTGTACCCCTTCGTCGTCCCCTTCCGCCCGATGCGCGGCACGCTCGCCGCCCGCGACGGGATCGGACCTCCCGACGCGGAAGTCCTGCGGTATGTCACCGAGGGTGTCGCGGCCGGGCTGCGCGCCGCCGGGATGACCGGCGCCGACCAGAAGGCGGGGTGCGCGGCCTGCGGCGCGTGCAGCGTCCTGCAGTCGGCGGGAGGGTGATGTCCATGTACCTCGACGGCTCCGCGGCACCGCCCGCGGTGGACGGGCCGGTTGACATCCTTGCGCTGCTCGGCGACCGGAGCACACTCGCCCGCCGTCCCTCGTTCCACATCGAACAGGCCTGTGACGACACCGAGTTGGCGTCCTACCGGCGGCTGCGCAAAGAGACCTTCGTCCACGAACAGGGGCTCTTCACCGGTGACGACCTCGACGACCGTGACGCCGACGTACGAACCGTCGTGCTGATCGCCCGGACCCCGGAGGGCACGGTGATCGGCGGGGTGCGTCTGGGTCCGGTCGACGACGGTCCGGACCTCGGCTGGTGGCAGGGCGGTCGGCTGGTCGTGGCCCCGCAGGCCCGCGGTCCGCAGGGCATCGGCTCGGCGCTCGTCCGGGCTGCCTGCGCACGGGCCGAGGCGGAGGGCGCGCTGCGCTTCGACGCGACCGTGCAGGCCCGCAACGAGGTCCTCTTCCGGCGGCTCGGCTGGCAGTCGGTGCGGGCCACGGAGGTCGCCGGTACTCCGCACGTCCTGATGCGGTGGCCCATCGGACGGATCGCGGCCCAGACCGCGGCCACCAAGTCCGCACTCGGCCCCCTGCTCGCCACGCTGCCCGCGCCGCCCGGCTTCGTCGGTGACGACGGCGCGCCCGTCCCCGGCACCGATGTGATCGCCGCGTGCGACGCGATCGTGCCGTCGATGGTGGAGCGGGACCCGGAGTGGGCGGGCTGGTGCGCGGTCCTGGTGAACGTCAACGACCTTGCCGCGATGGGTGCTTCCCCGGTCGGGCTGCTGGACGCGGTGGGCGCGCGCGACGCGACGCACGCCGCGCTGGTCCTCACCGGACTGACCCGGGCCGCGCGGGCCTACGGCGTCCCGGTGCTCGGCGGTCACACCCAACTCGGCGTCCCCGCGGCCCTGTCGGTGACCGCACTCGGCCGCACCGACCGATCCGTGCCCGGCGGCGGAGGGCGCCCCGGACACGCCGTACGGCTCACGGCCGACCTCGGCGGCGGCTGGCGCGCGGGCTACCGGGGCCGCCAGTGGGACTCGACCACCCGCCGTCGTACGGACGAACTGCGCACGATGACAAGGGCGGTGGCCGCCGCGCGACCCGCCGCCGCGAAGGACGTGTCGATGGCCGGCATCCCCGGCACGCTGGGGATGCTGGCCGAGGCGAGCGGCTGCGGGGCGGTGCTCGACGTGGCCGCCGTGCCCCGTCCGGCGGGTGCGTCCATGGGCGACTGGCTGACCTGTTTCCCGGGCTTCGCGATGCTCACCGCCGACGAGCCGCACGCGCCGCCGCTGCCCGCCGGGCCTGCAACTGGCTCTGTGTGCGGGGAGTTGACCGCCGGGCAAGGGGTCGGGCTGCGCTGGCCCGACGGAGAGATCACCGAGGCGGTCGCCTCCACGGTGACCGGAATGGGGACCGCATGAGCACGCTGCGGATGGCGGCCGTCGCCGCCGAGTTCGGCCGCGACCTGGAAGAGGACTTCGCGATCGCCGAACGGCTGATCAAGGAGGCCGGCGAGCAGGGCGTACGACTCCTCGCGCTGCCGGAGGCGTGCCTGGGCGGTTACCTGCTCAGCCTGGACGACGACAGCGAGCTGGACGAGGGCCCGCCCGCGCTCGCCCTAGACGGCCCGGAAATCCGCCGACTGGCAGCCTTGGCCGGGGAGTTGACGGTCGTCGCCGGATATTGCGAGGCGGCCGGCGACGCCCGCTACAACAGCGTCGTCTGCGTCACCGGCGACGGTGTCCTCGGCAACCACCGCAAGGTCCACCAGCCGCTCAGCGAGGACGCCAGTTACGCCTCCGGTGACCGTTTCCACGCCTTCGACACACCGGTCGGCCGGATCGGGATGATGATCTGCTACGACAAGGCTTTCCCGGAGTCGGCACGGGCCCTGGCCCTGGACGGCGCGGAGATCGGGGTGTGCGTGTCGGCCTGGCCGGGAGCACGCACGAATGCGAGCGCCGATCTCGAACAGGACCGCTGGAAGCGGCGTTTCGACCTGTTCGACCGGGCCCGCGCGCTGGAGAACCAGATCGTGTGGCTGTCCGCGAACCAGGCGGGCACGTTCGGGTCGCTACGCTTCGTCGGCAGTGCCAAGGTCGTCGACCCGGGCGGCGAGATCCTCGCCGACACGGGCGTGACCTCCGGCATCGCCGTCGCCGAACTCGACGTCGCCCAGGCCCTGGAGACCGCCCGCCGGTCGATGGGACACCTGCGTGACCGGCGGCCCGAGACCTACGGACCAGCCCCGGGAGCAGTCACCGTATGAGCACCATCCGGATCGCGGCCGCGGCCGCCCACTTCGGCCGCGACCTGGAGTTCGACCTGGCCCGCATCGCCAAACTGATCGACGATGCCCGCGGCTCCGGCGCCGACCTGCTGGTCCTGCCGGACGCGACCCTCGGCGGCTACCTCGCCGACCTGCGCCACCCGGACCCCGAGGCGCTGCCACCGGCCCTCAAGCCGGACGACCCGCTGATCCTCCAAGTCGCCCGGCTGGCCGCCGAGATGGTGGTGTGCGTCGGCTACTGCGAGGACGGCGGAACCGAGCGTTACAACGCCGCCGTGTGCGTCAGCGGCGACGGCGTCCTCGGCCGGCACCGCAAGGTCCACCTCCCGGCGGGCGAGGTCGCCGCGTACACGGCAGGGGACCGCTTCGACGCCTTCGACACCCCGGTCGGCCGCCTGGGCATGCTGATCGACTACGACAAGACCTTCCCCGAGTCGGCCCGCTCTCTGGCCCTGGACGGCGCCGAGATCCTCGCCTGCCTCTCCGCCTGGCCCACCAGCATCACCAACCGCGCCCCCCGCATGGCCCAGGACCGCCAGGCCCGCCTCTTCGACCTGTACGACCAGTCCCGCGCCGCCGAGAACCAGGTCGTCCTGGCCTCCTCCAACCAGACCGGTGCCATGGGCGGCATGCGCTTCCTCGGCCAGGCCAAGGTGGTCGGCCCCGGCGGCGACATCCTCGCCCGCACCTGGTCCAAGGCCGGTCTCGCCGTCGCCGAGATCGACGTCGCCGCCGAGACCGACCGGGCCCGCCGCGTCCTGCGCCACCTCGACGAGCGCCGTCCCGACGCCTACCGGGAGTCCCGTACGTGAAGATCGCCCTGCTCAGCTACTCCACCAAGCCGCGCGGCGGGGTGGTCCACACCCTCGCCCTCGCGGAGGCCCTCGCAGCACTGGGCGAGGACGTCACGGTGTGGACGCTGGGCCGGGGCGGCGACGCGGGCTTCTTCCGCCCGGTGAACCCGGCGGTACGACTCCAGATCGTCCCGTTCCCCGACGGCCCTCCCGAGGAGACCGTCGGCGAACGCATCCTGCGCTCCATCGCCACCCTCCGCACCGCCTTCGACCCCACGCCCTACGACGTCGTCCACGCCCAGGACTGCATCAGCGCCAACGCGGCCGGCCGCTGCGTCCGCACGGTCCACCACCTCGACCACTTCACCACCCCCGAACTGGCCGCCTGCCACGAGCGGGCGATCGTCGAGCCGTACACGCACATCTGCGTGTCGGGAGCCGTCGCCGGGGAGTTGGCCTCCGACTGGGGCATCGAGGCGCAGGTCATTCCCAACGGCGTGGCCTACGACCGTTTCGCCGCCACCGACCCGGCCGCGCAGGCGAGTTGGCGTTCCCGGCTCGGCCCGTACATCCTCACCGTCGGCGGCATCGAACCCCGCAAGGGCTCACTGGACCTCCTGGAGGCCTACGCCCTGCTGCGGGCCGCCCGTCCCGACGTCCGGCTGGTGATCGCGGGCGGTGAGACGCTCTTCGACTACCGCGACTACCGGGCGACCTGGGAGTCGCGGGCCGCCGAACTCGCCGTAGAACCGGTGGTGTTGGGGCAGGTGGACGAGGTCGAGCTGCCGTCCCTGGTCGCGGCGGCGGACGCGTTCGCGTTCCCGTCACTCAAGGAGGGCTTCGGTCTCGCGGCCATGGAGGCGCTGGCCGCGGGTGTCCCGTTGGTCGTACGGGATCTGCCCGTGCTGCGGGAGGTGTTCGGCGCAGCCGCCCGTTTCGCCGCCACACCCCAGGACCTGGCTGCCGAACTCGCCCACGCCCTCGCCACCGAGGACCCGGTCCGGCGATCCGCCGGGCGCGCTCTCGCCGCCCGCCACACCTGGGAGGCCGCGGCCCGCAGCCACCTCGGCTTCTACCGGTCCCTGCGCTCTCCTGCCTGAACAGGCCCTGTCAGCAAGGGCGTTGACACCTCACCCGATCCGCGCCACGGTGAGGGCCCGTCGTGCCCGGAGGTCGTCCATGGCTCCGCCCTCAGCGCCCCCGTCCGATGCCGGCCTCGTCGAGCGCGTGCGGGCGATACAACCCCTGCTCCGCGAGCACGCGTTACGTACCGAGCAGGAGAGAAGGGTGACGGCGGAGGTGGTGTCGGCACTGACGGACGCCGGGGTCTACCGGATGAACGTCCCCCGGCGGTACGGGGGTTACCAGAGTCGGCTGAGTACGCAGGTCGAGGTGTTGGGCGAGATCGCCGCCGGGTGCGGTTCGACCGGGTTCATGGCTCTGATCCAGGCCGCTTGTTCGTACATCGCCGCGCTCTTCCCCGACGAGGCCCAGGACGAGATCTTCACCGGCCCGGACGTGCGGGTCGGCGGCACGCTCATCCCGGATGCCGTCGCGGTCGCGACGGACGGCGGCTATGTCGTCGACGGCACCTCGGCGTTCGCCACCGGTTGCCAGAACGCCGACTGGCACCTGCTGACGGCCCGGGTCGAGTCCGCCGGCGGCCCGCCCGAAGTTCTGTGGACCGCCGTGCCGATGTCCGATCTGGAGATCCTCGACGACTGGTACGTCTCGGGGCTGGCGGGGAGCGGCAGCAACAGCGTCGTCGCACGGGACGTGTTCGTGCCGGCTCACCGCGTCCTGCCCGTCGGGCCTTTGCTCGGCGGCGACTTCCCCTCCAAGGCCAACGCCGACGACCCCTTCTACCGGATGCCGGTGCTGCTGCTGTTCTGTGCCTGGACGGCGCCGAACGCGCTGGGCCTGGCCCGGGCGGCCCTCGCGGAGTTCACCGAGCGGATCCATCGGCGGGGCATCACGTACACCTTCCACGAGCGGCAGTACGAGGCGGGCGTCACGCATTTGCAGGCCGCCGAGGCGGCGATGAAGATCTCCTGCGCCGAGTTGCTGACCGGCGAGTTCGTCGCCCGGATCGAGGCCGCGGCCGAGAGCGGTGAGCCGTACACGCAGGCGGACCGGGCCAGGATCCGAGCGCAGAGCGGCTATACGACGCGCCTGTGCAAGGAGGCCGTAGACATCATCGCCTCCGCCTCCGGAGCGTCCTCCCTCCACCGGGACGTCCCCGTCCAGCGAGCCGTACGCGACCTGCACGCGCTGAGCCTGCACTCCTTCGTCAACCCCACCACCAACCTGGAGCTGTACGGGCGGGTCCTCTCCGGACTCGACGCGGGTACGCCGTTCCTCTGATTCGTCACAGGGTCGCCAGCCAGGCCTCGGTGTCGTCGGGGCGGGCGAACCGGTGCGCGGTGAGCGGTGCGAAGCGGGGGTCGCGGGTCCGGCGTTCGATCTCGCCGCGCCGACCCGCGTGCTGGGACCAGGCCCACCAGGCAGGGTGTTCCCGGCTCAGCCAGCCCGCCCAAGTCTCCCTGTTGCCGCCGAAGATGCTCTCGCGGGTGACCGTGCGCCGTAGGGAGCGGCGCAGGACGCGCGGCATGATCACGCGTTTCGTGTAGTCCAGCCAGAGCACCGTGTCGGCCTTCTCCCAGAGCAGGTCACGGACTTCGGGTGAGCCGATCGAGTCGATGATCCAGCTGGGTTCGGAGGCGAGCCGCAGGACGTCGTCGGTCAGGCTTTCGTTGACGGTCCAGTCGGGGCCGGTGAAGTAGAGGGCGTCCATCTCGTGGTACGGCACGCCGAGCCGCTCGCCCACGGTGCGGGCCAGCGTGGACTTGCCCGCACCCGTCGCCCCGACCACCAAGATCCGGTCCATCCAGGCACCCTAACTACGATGTGCCGAACTCGCCGATCATTAAGAGGGGCCCGTCATGAGCAGTCCGCAGCAGGCCCACGCCTCCCTGGACGGGCTGGTGATGGGCGACGCCTTCGGTGACGGCTGGTTCACTCGGTCCGACGAGTCCGCCGAGGCGTTGTGGGCGGCACGGGAACTGCGCCCCGTGCCGTGGTTGTGGACGGACGACTCGGCCATGGCATTCGTCCTGTTCGCCCATCTCGTGGCGCACGGGGAGGTTCAACCGGACGCGCTGGCAAGGGAGTTCGCCACCGAGTACGAGCGGGAGCCGGGGCGGAAGTACGGCCCGTCCATGCACAGTGTGCTGCGGCGCATCGGCGACGGTGAGGACTGGCAGGCGGTCACCACCGGGCAGTTCGGCGGACAGGGGTCCTACGGCAACGGCGCCGCGATGCGGGTCGCCCCGTTGGGGGCCTGGTTCCGGGACGACCTGAAGGTTGCCGCCGAGCAGGCCCGGCTGTCCGCACTGGCCACTCACGCTCACCCGGAGGCCGTCGCGGGAGCAGTGGCCGTGGCGGTCGCCACCGCGCTCGCGGCAGCGGGGGAGGGTCAACGGGCCGCCCGGCGCGCCGACTTCCTGCGGGAGGTCGCCTCGCACGTGCCGGAGAGCGATGTCCGCTCCGGCCTGCTGGTCGCCGCGAACTTCTCCGAGCGGACGTCGGTACGGCACGCGGCGTTCGTGTTGGGCTCCGGGACGCTGATCTCCGCGCCGGACACGGTGCCGTTCGCCCTGTGGTCCGCCGCGGGGCACCTGGACGACCTGCCCGAGGCGTTGTGGCAGACCGTCGCCGGGTGGGGCGACCGGGACACGACCTGCGCGATCGTGGGAGGTGTCGTCGCGGCCCGCACGGGCACGGGCGGCATCCCGGCCGCCTGGTGGGAGGCCCGCGAATTGATCCCTGCCTGGAGCAGGTGGGATTCCGTCACGGCGGGCCACCGGTCCGGCGCGTAGACCCGGCGAGAGCCCTCAGCCCAAGACCGTCCCCGAGTTCTTCTCGTTCATCGGCCGCAGCCTGGAGAAGGCGCTCGGTTCAATGGTGTGGCCTGTGTACGGCGCCCTGAACACCGCAGGATGCAGGTCGTGGTCCACGCCGTTCTCCGTCTGGTCGACGATGGTGCGCAGGAATCCGCCGACGAGCGGGGCGTTCTTGAACTGGTTTCCGCTGGTTCCGATCGCCACGTAGTAGCCGGGCAGGTTCGTCTTGTCGTAGATGGGCGTCCAGTCGTCGGTGACGTCGTAGACACCGACGACGCCCCTGGGCCTGTTGGGGACCGTCAGGGTCGAGAGGCGGCGGGCCGCTCGGGTGGCCTGTGCCTCGAACACGGCCTTCGTCACGTCGGTGCCGACGTCGTCGGGATCGTCGACCCACTGCAGGGGATCGCATTCCGGCTCGGTGCCGCCGAAGATCAGGCCGCCGCCCACCTCGGCCCGCAGGTAGACGCCGAGGTCGATGTCCGCGACACACATGCCCGTCGCTGCCGTGCCCCCCTCCCCCGCCGGTCCCGGCACGTGATGCACCTCCTGGCGCAGCGGCCGGAGCGACACCGTGAAGTCGTCGCCGACGCCCGCCAGTTCGTTGATCCGGCCCGACCACGGGCCGGCCACGTTGACGACGATGCCGGTGTCGATCCTGGTCCCGTCATCGAGGAGTACGGCGGCCACCCGCCCGGACCGGCGGATCACCCGCGTGACCGCCCTGCTCAGCATGAAGACCGCGCCCTGGCGTACGGCCGCGTCGGCCAGGTTGGCCGCGGCGAGTTGCGGGTCGCTGACATGTCCGGCGTCCGGGGTGTACACCGCGCCGAGGTGTTCGGAGGAAGGCACCCAGAACGCGTCGTCGGCCAGGCGCTTCGGCGGCCAGTGGCGGCCCGTGCCGCGGTGGCGCTCCGGAGAACAGTGCGCCGTGTGGTGGATCGAGGGGGGCGAGCTGTTGTGGCGGGACTTGTCATGCGTGACTCCCACTTGCGACGCCGGGTCGACGTACCGAGCGCTGCCGAACACGGGGTGAACACCCTCTGGTCAGCAGGTTCGGCTTGCAGGAAGTCTGGCATCACGACAGGAGGCAGGCATTCAACAAGTGATGCGTAATTCAGGAGAGCGGCGCATCACCTGTTGCGTCTCATCACTTTGGTCGGCGTCGGCCGGTGACCTTTGAGGCAGGGAGGCGACCGGCCTTCGAGGTGCCGGTGAGGGCGTCGCTGTCGACGGTGACCGCGAAGGTCAGGTTCAGGCGCAACGGCTTGGTGACCGACTGCTTCCAGGTGATGCGGTCGCCGTCGACGAGGACGTCCCGAAGGGGTACCTCCTCGCCTGCGCCGTGCGCGATTCCGATGAACTCCGCGCCCTCCCGCCTCAGTTCGATGACGGGCTTGATGCGGCCGATGGGCGTGGCGATGGTCAGGTCCCAGACGCCTTCAATGGGCATGAGTGGTACTTCCTCGTGGCGAGCGGCGGAGCCGGTGCGGAGGCGGATCGGGGGTCACAGGGCGGCGGGGGCAGGACCGTGGGCCCGCCAGGTGGTGCCGCGGCGCTCGTGTGCGAACAGTTCCTCGACGGCGTGGGCGATCCGCGGACCGATCTCGCGCTCCAGCAGGTAGAGGCCCAGGTCGAGTCCGGACGTGACGCCCGCGCCGGTGACCAGGTCGCCGTCGTCGACGACACGGGCGCGGACGGCGTGGACGCCCGTGGCTTCGAGCCTGTCCAGGCCCAGGTGATGGGTGGTGGCGTTGCGTCCCTCGATGAGTCCGGCCATGGCGAGGACGAGCGAGCCGCCGCAGACCGCGGCCAGGGTGATCCGCGGATTGTCCATGGCGGCCTTCAGCAGCCCGGGCAGTTCGGTGGTCAGGGTGCGTCCGAGCAGGACGGGGATGAACTCGTCCTGCCGCCACTGCGCTGCGCTGTCGGCATCGGTGTCGGGCACCTCGCCCGGTTCCCCGACCCGGCCGGAGGCCCCCGGCACGAGAACGAGGCCGGCCCGGTCGGGATCGAGTGCGCCGGTGGCCCGCAGCGTCAGGCCGCCGGTGCCGCTGACGACGTCCCGGGGCCCTTCGGCAGAGACCAGCTCGACAGTGACGGCGCCGTCGGACGCGGTGCCGCCGGCGTACAGGACCTCATAGGGAGCGACGACATCGAGCGGGTCGAAGCCGTCGAACAGAACGATCTGGACGTGCATGTGGCGTCTTCCGTCGTAGGGGCTGCCGGTGATCACCGGCCTGTCCTTCGACGGTAGAAGCGGGGTGTGGGAGGCAACCAGAGGGCTCGGTGACAGGGTCCGACGGGATCTCGCCACGCCGAGCCGACCCCACGGAAACTTCTGCCGCAAGGCTTGACCCACCCGGTGGACAGGCGCACAGTCTCTCGTTAATGCGCATTAACTAATACGCATTAACGAGCGCCACCGATCGCGCCGGACCCTGCCCTGGAGGAGAGAAACCACTGTGGAGGAACACAGAAAGCGGCCCGGACGTACGCCCGCTCCCGCCGGGCGTACGTCACGGCCCCGGCAGGCCGAGGTGGCTCGGCTGGCGGGAGTGTCCCAGGCGACCGTGTCGCTGGTGCTCTCCCCGAAGCCCGACGCCAAGGGACGCATCATCTCCGAGGAGACCCGCCGACGGGTCCTGGACGCGGCCCGCAGCCTCGGCTACGTTCCCGACCCGGCCGCCCGGCGCCTGGCCGCCGCCCGCAACAACCTCCTCGGCGTCTTCAGCTTCACCGCCACCTTCCCGACCGAGGTGCAGCACTCGTACTACCCCTTCCTGGTCGGCGTGGAGCGCGAGGCGGCGGCGCTCGGCTACGACCTGGTGCTGTTCACCGGGTCGAGCACCGGCGGCGCAGGGGCCGCGGGTCCCGACGCCCTGAGCCGGGTCCGGCTCGCCGACGGCTGTCTCTTCCTCGGCCGGCACACACCGCGGGCCGAGCTCAAGCGGTTGGTCGAGGACGGTTTCCCGGTCGTCCACCTGGGCCGCCGCGAGGAGTTGGAGGGCGTGGCATGGGTGGGCGCGGACTATGTCGAGGCCACGCGTGAAGTGGTGCGCCATCTGGCCGAGTCGGGGCATCGGCGGATCGTGCTCGTCCGCGAGGACGACGACGCGCCCGCTTCGGCGGACCGTCAACGCGGCTTTCTGGAAGGGCTGGAGGCGGCAGGTCTGCCCTCCGGGCCCACGACCGTCTTCCGGTCCGCGGATCCGCAGCGGGACCTTACGCCCGAACGGCTGCGCGCCTGGGTCGGCGACGGGGTGACGGCCTTCGTCGCGGAGGAGACCGACACCGGGGCGGCCTGGCGGGCCTTGCTCTCCGCCGTACGCTGGGCGGGCCTCGACTGCCCCGGCGAGGTCTCTCTCGCCCTGCTCGGCAGTCCGCCCTCCGACCTGGCGGGTGAGCCCGAACCGACCGGATTCGACATCCCCCGGCCGCAGTTGGGCGCCGCGGCCGTGCGCTTGCTGGCCGCGCTCGTCGCGGGTGAGGAGGCGCGAGAGCCACTCGTCGGCTGTGTCTTCCGGCCAGGTCTGACGGCCGGGCCGCCGCGTGACCGTTCCTGAACACGGTCCCCGCAGACTCCCATCCCCCCATCAAGGAGAAGCGTGATATCCGAAGCCGACATCCTCGTTGTGGGCGGCGGTCTCGGTGGCGTTGCCGCCGCACTCGCCGCCTGCCGGGCAGGACGCAGCGTCGTGCTCACCGAGGAGACGGACTGGATCGGCGGCCAGCTCACCAGCCAGGCCGTACCGCCCGACGAGCACCCGTGGGTCGAGCAGTTCGGGACGACCGCCTCGTACCGGCGGCTGCGCGAGGAGATCCGGCGGTACTACCGCCACTGGTACCCGCTGCGGGCCGAGGCCTTGGCGCTCGCCGACCTCAACCCGGGAGCGGGCCGCGTCAGCAAGCTCTGCCACGAGCCGCGGGTCGCCCTCGCCGTCCTTGAGGGCATGCTCGCACCCCACAGGGCAGCGGGACGGCTGACCGTACTCACCGAACACCGGCCGATCTCCACCGAGTCGGACAACGATGTCGTACGGTCGGTGACGCTGGAGGACCTGCGCGACGGGGCGCATCGCACCCTCACCGCGCGGTACGTCCTGGACGCCACCGAGACGGGTGAACTCCTCCACCTCGCGGGCGTCGAGCACGCGAACGGGGCAGAAGCGCGCGGCGAGTTCGACGAACCGCACGCTCCGGACGAGGCTCAGCCTCTCAACCAGCAGGGCATCACGGTCTGTTTCGCGCTCTCCCACCACGAGGGCGAGGACTACACGATCGACCGCCCGCAGGACTACGGCTTCTGGCGCACCTACCAACCCTCTTTCTGGCCGGGCCCGTTGCTCGGCTTCGAGGCGCCCGACCCGCGCACGCTGGAGCCGGTGCCGCGGACCTTCGTACCGAATCCGGATCTCGATCCGCTCGGCATCTCGGCCGACCAGAGCGCCGATGCCGGCGACAAGGAACTGTGGGGTTTCCGCCGCATCCTCGCCCGCAAGCTGCACGCGCCGGGCGCCTTCGACTCCGACATCACGCTCGTCAACTGGCCGCTCAACGACTACTGGCTCAAGCCGTACATCGGCCAGGAGGCCGAAGCGCTGCGCGGGGCACGGCAGTTGTCGCTGTCGCTCCTGTACTGGCTGCAGACGGAAGCGCCGCGCTCGGACGGCGGCACCGGCTTCCCGGGGCTGCGGATCCGACCGGACATGACCGGTACCGCGGACGGTCTGGCCAAGGCGCCGTACGTCCGCGAGTCCCGGCGTATCAAGGCGGTCACCACGGTCACCGAGCACGACGTGGCGATCGACCTCGTCGGGCCCTACGGCGGTACCCGTCACCGTGACTCGGTGGGTGTCGGCAGCTACCGCATCGACCTGCATCCCTCGACCGGCGGCGACGGCTACATCGACATCGGGTCCGTGCCGTTCGAGATCCCGCTCGGCGCGCTCGTGCCGCGCCGGGTACGCAACCTGCTGCCCGCCGGCAAGAACATCGGCACCACCCACATCACCAACGGCTGCTACCGGCTCCACCCGGTGGAGTGGAACGTCGGCGAGGTCGCCGGTGCCCTGGCCGCGCACTGCGTCGCCGAGGAAGTCGAACCGCATCAGGTGCAGGCCGAGGACAAGCGGTTCGAGGAGTTCGCGCGGCTGCTCGACCGCGACGGAGTGCAACGCCACTGGCCGGACGTACGCGGCTACTGAACCACCCCCGCGTGGACGGGAGTTCGGGCGGGGCGGCTCCGTCCGCCCCGCCCGGTGACCGCCCGCGCGAACCGATCCCAGCACAAGGAGGTGCCAGGACATGAACACATCCCGCATCCGCGTCGGCATCGACGTGGGCGGAACCTTCACCGACGCCGTGGCCGTGGACGCCACGACCCTCGAACTCCTGGGGCAGGTCAAGGTCCCCACCAGCCACCATCACGAGGACGGTGTCGCGCACGGCATCGTCGTCGCGCTGGACCGACTCCTGGAGCAGACCGGCCGCGCCCCAGCGGACGTCGCTTTCCTGGCGCACGGTACGACCCAGGCGACCAACGCCCTCCTGGAGGGCGACGTCGCGACCGTCGGACTGATCGGCATCGGGACCGGTCCCGGCGCGGTGCTGACCCGCCGCCTCGCAGCGTTCGGAAAGCTCGAACTCGCCCCCGGCAAACGGCTTCCGCTGGTCTACGCCCATGTCACCGACCCTCAGGACACGGCGGCCGTCCGACGCGCGGTCGAGGAGGTGAAGGGCGAAGGCGCTCAAGTCCTCGTCGCCAGCCAGCCGTTCAGCGTCGACCGCCCCGAGGGCGAGCAGGCGGTCCTGGACGCGGCACGGCCGTACGGGCTGCCGATGACCGCCGCGCACGAGATCACCTCGCTGTACGGACTGCACAAGCGGACCCGAACCGCCGTGGTCAACGCGGCGATCCTGCCCCGCATGCTGGCCACCGCCGACCTCGTCGACGCCTCCATCACCAAGGCGGGCGTGACCGCTCCCCTGATGGTGATGCGCTGCGACGGCGGTGTGATGGCGCTCGACGAGATGCGCCGCCGACCGCTCCTGACGGTCCTGTCGGGACCGGCCGCCGGGGTCGCGGGCGCGCTGATGCAGGAGCGGGTGAGCGAGGGCGTGTTCCTGGAGACCGGCGGCACCTCAACCGACATCAGCGTCGTGCGCCGCGGCAAGGTCGCCGTCCGGCACGCCACCATCCTCGGCAGGACCTCGTATCTCAATGCCCTCGACGTGCGCACCGTCGGTGTCGGCGGCGGTTCCATGGTGCGGATCGGCGACGGCCGGGTGACGGGTGTGGGGCCGCGCAGCGCGCACATCGCGGGACTGCCGTACGCCTGCTTCGCCTCCCCCGACCAGCTGCGCGACGCCAGGGTGGACACCGTCCGGCCGATGGACGGCGACCCCGCCGACTACGCCGTGCTCGACGCGGCGGGCGGGCGGTTCGCCGTCACGATGACCTGCGCCGCCAATGCTCTCGGCCGCGTGCCCGAGGGCGACTTCGCCCAGTGCGATCCCGAGAGCGCGCGTGCCGCGATCGCGCCGCTGGCCGCGCATCTGGGCACGGACGTCGTGACGGCGGCGACTCGGATCCTCGACGCGGGCGTCGCCCAGGTGAAGACGGTGGTGGACGCCATGGTCCGCGACTACCGCCTCGACAAGGACACGGCGGTCCTCGTCGGAGGAGGTGGCGGTGCCGCGTCCGTCACCCCGCACCTCGCCCACGCCAGCGGCATGGAGGGGCGGATCGCCCGCCACAACGAGGTCATCAGCCCCATCGGGGTCGCCCTGGCGCTCGTACGGGAACAGGTCGAGCGGATCGTGCCCGGCGCCACACAGGAGCAGATCCTCGCCGTCCGGGCCGAGGCGGAGCGGGCGGTCGTCGCACAGGGTGCCGCCGCCGAAGGCGTCGAGGTCGAGGTCACCGTCGACCCGCAGACCAACACCGTGCGCGCGGTCGCGACCGGCGCCACCGAACTGCGCACCCAGGACCGGTCCCACCGCGCCGACGACACCGAGCGGCTCCATGCCGCGGCGGCCAGCCTGAAGACCGACCCCTCAGCGGTCCACGTCCTCGCGAGCACCACCGCCCACACCGTCTACGGCACCCAGACACGCCGCCGCCTACGGCCGACCCGCCGCCCCATCCGGATCGTCGACGTGGACGGCGTCGTACGCCATCACGCCGCCGACGCCCGGGTGGAGACCACCACCGTGGCCGGTGCCCCGGAGGTGCTGGCCCGGCTGGTGGGCGAGTCCACCTCGTACGGCGACGGCGGGGTACGCGCTCCCGCCCTGCGGCTGTTGCTCGGCTCCCGCATCGCCGACCTGTCCGGTGTCCTCGATCCGCACCCCCTACTGGCGCTGGCCCAGAGCGAGTTGCGGGCCCGCGCGGCCGACGAGCCGGTGGTCGCGGTCCTGGAGGTGCGGTCATGACGCCCACCGAACTCGCCCTCCAGGACCGGGGGTTGGCAGATCTCGCGTCCGTTGACGACCTCGAATGGGGTGTGCGGCTGCTGGCCGCCACTCCCACCCACGAGGGCCGCGACCGCGATCTGCTACGCCAATGGGCCCGCAGAGCCGACGAGTTCGGGGCGCACCTCGCGCCCATCCCCTCCACCGCGCGCGTGGTCGAGCGGGACGGCGGGCTGGAGCTGATGCTGCTCGCCCGCTACACGTCACGGCCCCCGACGGTCGAGCTGTACGCCGACACGCTCGCGCTGGCCGAGGAGTTGGTCGAGGTCCGTGGCTGGCGTGCCTGGTACCCGCCGGGTTCGGTGCGCGCCGCCGCTCTCGCCCACGAGACTGTGCACGCCCGGCTCCACCACGGACCCGAGAAGGCCGCGCTCAGGCAGGCGCTCGGCCACACCGTGCTGCGCCTCGGACGCCACCGCGTGGCCGGTCATGTCGCCGGTGCGGAAGAGGTCGCCGCGCACGCCTACGCCCGAACCGTCTGCGGACTCGGCCGCAGCCCGCTGCTTCTGACCGCCGCGCTGCGTGCGGCACTCCCCCGGCCCGGAAGAGAGAAGTGACCCATGGGTGTCGTCATCCTGCTCGTCATGGCGGCCGGTGTCGCCCTGATGCTCAGCCGCAGACTGCCCACCGCCTTCGCGCTGGTGCTGCTCGCCATCGTCATCGCCTGCCTCGCCGGGGCACCGCTGACCGGCAAGAACAGCGTGCTGGACACCGTCCTCCAGGAAGGCGCGCCGACCCTCGCCGCCACCATGATCGCGATCATTCTGGGGTCCTGGCTGGGCAAGCTCCTCGACGAGACCGGCATCGCGGGCACGCTCGTCCGCAAGATCGTCGAGTTCGGCGGTGACCGCCCGACCGTGGTGGCCCTCGGCGTCCTCGGCGTGTCCGCACTCGTCGGTACGGTGACCGGCTCGGCACCCGCCGCCATGCTCGCCGGCATCATCGGCATCCCCGCGATGATCGCCGTCGGCGTGCCCAAGGTGACGGCCGCGGGGACGGTGCTGATGGGCATCGCCGTGGGCATCCCCTTCGAGTTGCCGGTGTGGCAGTTCTTCTCCACGGCATTGGAGCTGCCGATCCCGACCGTGCGCGGCTTCATGGTGAAGCTGTTCCCGTTCGCGCTGGTCGCCGCCCTCGCGTTCGTCTTCGTGGAGACGCGCCGGCGGGGCACCGAGCACGCCTGGTCGCTCAAGTCCGTTGACGCGAAGCCTCGTTCACGACGCAAGGAGCTGGGCGACGCGCCCTGGTACGCGCTGCTCGCCCCGGCCGTCCCGCTCGTCCTCGCCCTGGGCTTCGAACTCGCCATCATCCCCTCGCTGTTGGCGGGCGTCCTGTACGCACTGGTCACCACGACCCGGCCCGGCGCGATGAACAAGCGGCTGCTGCGCACCCTGTACGGCGGCTTCGAGGTGGCCGCCCCGCCGATTGCCCTGTTCATCGCCATCGGCGTCCTGCTCGCGGCCGTGAAGCTGCCGGGCACCGTGGACGCGCTCGAACCGCTCGTCAAGGCCGTCAGTCCGCACAACACCGTGGCGTTCGTGGTCGTGTTCACCCTCCTGGTCCCGCTGTGCCTCTACCGCGGCCCGCTCAACATCTACGGTCTCGGCGCGGGCATCGCCGGCGTCCTCATCGCCACCGGCATCTACCCCGCCGCCGCGGTCCTCGGCATGGCCACCTCGTACAACCAGGTCTTCGGCGTCGCCGACCCCACCAGCACTCAGACCGTGTGGAGTGCCCAGTACGCGGGCGTCACTCCCCACCAGGTCATGGTGCGCACCCTGCCGTACGTCTGGGCGGTCGCCCTCGGCGGCCTGTGCGTCACCGCCGCCACCTACCTCTGAGCCGTACACCTTCCGGAATTGGAGCCCCCATGCCCGAACAGCACCTCGACCGGCGTCTCTTCCTGCGCGCCACCGCCGCCACCGGAGCCGCCCTCGCCGTCGGCACGTCCCTGGGCGCCCAGTCCGCGTCCGCGGCGCCCGGCGGATTCCCCGACTACGCCTACGTCCGCACCCTTCTGACGCCGTCTCAGCTGAAGTACAACCCCACCGGCGAGATCATCTTCCCCACCATCAGAGGCGTCTACGACAAGCTGGCCTCCCCCCTCGGCCGCTACTACCTGTACTACGCGCCGCACGACGCGCCCGGCGGGATCTGCCTGGCCTACGGCGACTCGCTGGAGGGGCCGTTCACGGAGTACCCGTCGAACCCGATCGTCTCCAACAAGTGGTCCCCGTACTACTCCGTCAGCCATGTCTCGTCCCCGCACGTGCTGTGGAACGCGGACGCCAAGGAGTTCTGGCTGTACTTCCACGGCGAGAACACCACGACCCGCCTCGCCCGCTCGGCCGACGGCATCCACTTCACGTACGACAAGGTCGTGCTGTCGGCGTCCATGCTCCCGGCGGGCACCACGGAGACGTCGTACGCGCGGGTCTTCCGGCAGGACCTGCCCGCACGCGGCGCCCGCTACGTGATGGTCTTCATGCTGAACAACACCACCAACCACCGTGACATCCACTGGGGTTGGTCCGCCGACGCCCGCACCTGGACCTACGACCAGCAGCCGCTGGTCAGCCACAGCGACGTCGGCGCCGTCAACATCGGCGGCCCGCACCTTCTCTACCGCGACAACAGCACCTACGTCGTCTACAACAAGGACAAGGAGAGCGGCGGCGACATCATGATCACCGAGGTCGGCAACGACTTCAGCAAACGCAACCACCTCGGTGTCTTCTACAACTCACGCAGTACGGCTCCGGAGAACGGCCGCTCCGCGTCGCCGTCCTTCGGCACGGACGGCGGTGTCCCGTACATGGTCTACGAGGCGGGAGAGCGGCTCGCGGGGTCCATCGCGGTGGCCCGGGGCTGACCGGACAGGCCACTTCACCGCCCGACCGCCTCCAGCCAGAACGCCTTGCCCTTCGAGGTGTTCTCGGACAGGTCGATCGGCAGTCCCTCGGCACGCAGCCGCCCACCCGTGAACTCGCCCTTCGCGGTGTGGGCCTGGCTGCCGTCGTCGTCAATCGTGATGTCGGTGACGGCATAGGTCGTGCGTTCCTTCAGCCAGCGCACCTTCGCGTCGACCGTGCTCTGGGGTGTTCCGGCCGCGGTCGCGATGAGGAGAGCGGTACGGCGCCGGGCGTCCGCCCACATCCACACGTACGGGCCCTTGCTGCTGTCCCACTCGGTCGTGTCCCAGCCCTGGCCCAGGTACACGGGCAGGAACTGACCGTCCGTCAGGGCAATGATCTCGGGCCGCTTGCGCCAGGCGTTGAAGACTCCCATCAACTTCACGGCCGCCTCCGGCCACTTGGTCGCGTCGCCGGGGTCCTGGCCGAACTTGACGGCGCGGACAGCAAGGTAGGAGTAGTAGTCCTCCATGCGGCCGGTCATCCTGCCGCCGTTCATGTACGTCGACCCCATCGGCAGGTGTCCGAACGCGGTGAGCGCCGTGCGCAGTGACAGGTCCTCTCCGGTGATGCCTCCGTTGGAGGTGTTCCAGCCGTTGTACGCAATGTGCAGCAGGCCGTTGTTGCGGTCGCCCTGGGTGGGGGCGATGTCGAGTTCGCTGGTGAGCTTGGGGAGGTACTGGGGGTTCTTCGTCACCAGGTCGTTGAGCATGGTCCTGGTGAGGACGGCCTTGCGGTAGACGTTGTCGCCCGCGTGCGAGTAGGCGGTCGTCCGCTCGTTCTGCCAGTACTCGGTGAGGTCGATCATGTGCTGGGTGACGCCGTAGTCGTTGAGCAGCGTCTCGATCTGGCCTCTCTTGTACGCCAGTTGGGCCGGGTCGGCGAGGTCGCGGCCCAACAGGTGGCCGTCTCCCGTCAGGGAGAACCACAGGCCGAAGCCGAGCCCGTTGTCCTGGAGCGTCTTCGAGAGCGTGGCCAGGCTGGTGATGGACTTCTTCATGGAGTCGCTGGGTTCGATCGAGTCGCGGGTGGTGTTCCAGTAGTCGTCGAGCATCACCATGTCGAGGCCGGCCCGGCTGGTCTGCGGGATGACCGTGTCGTAGTAGTACCCGGCCGGCAGTTCACGGCCCGAGCCACCGCGGTAGTCCCAGTCGTTCTGGTGGAAGAGCGTCGTGGTGTGGTGGTACTTGAAGCGCTTGCGGAAGTGCAGTTCGTCGGCCATCTTGCCGTCGACGACATCTCCCTCGAACACGGTCAGGTTCACCGCGAGGTACTCGAACTCCTCCCCCGGCAGCAGCGTCAGTTGCAGCGCTTCGGGGTGTGTGTCCACGGAGACGGTGTCCTGCTCGTGCCAGGCGTTGATGCCCGCGAACGGCGGCAGCATGTAGTCGGTCGGGTAATTCCCGTTGCCGCGCTGTGTCTTCCAGTTGAGCTCGGGGCTCACGCTCCAGCCGTCGCCGGTGTCGTACACGGCGAGGGCCTTCTTCGGCCAGGACCTGCCGACGGGCTCCGTGCTCAGCGAACCTCGGGTGCTGAACCACTTCATGTTCGGGACGTAGTGCAGGGTGTGCGGCTCGTCCGGCAAACGTAGTTCGATCACGGTGGAGCGGGTGAGGGTGAGTTCGCGGGCCGGGTCCTCGTTGCGGACGAGGGTGAAGTGGCGCAGGCCCGCGTCGCCGTCGTAGATCTCGAAGACCAGGGTGACGCGGAGCGGGCGGGGCGCGGTTCTGTGCAGGGGGATGCGGACGCGCTCGCCGACCCGGCAGGATCTCTCCTTCGTGCGTACGGCGATGACTTCCCTGCTCGCCGCTCCCAACCGCCAGCCTCCGTCGTCCGCGCGGACGGTGTCGGTGCCGTCGAGTTCGTGGGCGAACAGCGACGAGGGCGCGCTCAAGTAGTCCCGCCCGGCCCGCTTGTTGAGGAGTCCGGTGAGCTGAATCCCGCCGTTCCGATAAGTCACGGTGGCGCGCAGAGAGTCGTTCTCGAAGGTCCAGTCCCTGGATCTGTGTCGGATGGTGTCCGACACCGCGGCGGCGGATCCGGTGCCTGCCGCGAAGAAGGCGGCCCAGGCCGCGCCGAGTAAGGATCGGCGGCTCACGGGAGACATCGCAGGGATCACCCTTCGTCGGCGGGAGGCTCGATGCGGAATTCGACGGCCGTGATGGCGAAGGCCAGTGGCCCGGGCAGGAGCAGGGCGAGCAGCGGCAGCATCCACAGGAACGCGACGCACAGACCGACCGCTGCCACGATCAGCGCGCAGCCCGCCGGGTCGGCGACAGAGCGTGACGCGGCCCGGTTCAGGGCCGGACGCCAGCCGCGCGCCACCTCCGGATCAGCGGCGGCGCGCAGGGCGAGGACAAGTCCCGTGGCCGCGAGAACGGTCAGTGCCCATGACACCGGACGGGCGCCCGGAAGGCCTGCCCTCGCGAGCGCGAGGTCGAGGACGACCAGGGTCACGGCGGCGAAGACCGTCACGCCCGCCAGCAGGGAACGGCGAAGGCCGTGCGCGCGGAACTCCGCGGCGTACTCCCCCATGGTCACCGGCCGGTCCTCGCGGATCGAGCGGCGCAGGACGGCACCGGCCGCGGCGAGTGCCGTAGGAGCCGTGATCAGCGGGAGTGAGGCGACCGACGTAGCCAGACCTACGGCGAGCATGTCGGCGAAGAGCGTGAAGCGGGGGCCGAACAGCTCGCCGGGTTCCCGGCGTTGGGGCACGAAGGAACTCATGGGCTCAGCCCTTCAGTCCGGAGGTCGCCATGCCCTGCACCAGGTAGCGCTGGAAGGCGAAGAAGAACAGCACGATCGGCACGATCGAGATCACCGACATCGCGAACATCGGGCCGTAGGCGGACGTGCTGGACTGGTCGACGAAGTTGCGCAGGGCGAGGGTGATCGTGAACTTCTCCGGGTCGAAGAGGTAGATCAGCTGGGTGAAGAAGTCGTTCCAGCTCCAGATGAAGGTGAAGATCGCGGTGGTGATCAGCGCGGGCCGGGTCAGCGGGAGGACGACCGACCAGAAGATGCGGAACGGTCCGCAGCCGTCGATGCGGGCGGCCTCGTCCAGTTCGCGAGGCAGGCCGCGCATGAACTGGACGATGAGGAAGACGAAGAATGCCTCCGTGGCAAGGAACTTGGGCAGGATCAGCGGCCAGTAGGTGTCCACCATGCCGAGCTTGTTGAAGATGATGTACTGCGGGATCAGCACGGCGTGGTGCGGCAGCATCATCGTGGCGATCATGAAGCCGAACATCGGGCCCCGCATCCGGAAGCGCAGCCGCGCGAAGGCGTAGGCGGCGAGGGAGCAGGACACGACGTTCCCGATCACCGAACCGACGCTGATCAACAGGGAGTTGAGCAGGAGCCGGGACACGGAGACACCGCTGACACCGTCCAGGGCGGTGGTGTAGTTCGACCACTCCAGGTGACTCGGCAGCAGCTTGAGGCTGGTGAGGACCTCGTTCGCCGGCTTCAGTGACGTGGCGAGCAGCCAGGCCAGCGGGTAGAGCAGGACGAGGAGTGCGGCCAGCAGCCCGAGGTGCTTCACGACGGTCACGGTGCGCGTTCGTCCGGCGTTGCCCTTGAGGCTGGGCACGGTCGTGGCCATCAGGCCCCCTCGTTGGCGTAGAAGACCCAGGAGCGCGAGGTCCTGAAGAGGACGAGCGTGACCGCGCCGATGGCCAGGAGCAGGACCCAGGCCATGGCGGACGCGTAGCCCATGTGCGAGGCGGAGAAGCCGCGTTCGTAGAGGTAGAGCGTGTAGAACTCGGTCGAGTCGGCCGGTCCGCCGTTGCCGCCGCTGATCGCGAACGCGGGCGTGAAGACCTGGAAGGACTGGATGGTCTCCAGGACGAGGTTGAAGAAGACCACCGGGGACAGCATGGGCAGCGTCACGGACACGAACCGGCGCCACCGTCCGGCGCCGTCGAGCGCCGCGGCCTCGTACAGGTCGGCCGGGATCTGCTGCAGCCCGGCCAGGAAGATGACCATCGGGGCGCCGAACTGCCAGGCGGTGAGCAGCGCGACGACGAACACCGCGAGGTGCGGGTCGGACACCCAGCCGCCGGTGTGGATGCCGATGGAGGACAGCAGCTCGTCGACGGTGCCGCCGTCGTTGTAGAGCGCCCGCCACACCAGCGCGATCGACATGCTCGCGCCGAGCAGGGAGGGGGCGTAGAAGGCCGAGCGGTAGAAACCCTTGGCCTTGCGCGTGGTGCTGAGCAGCAGCGCGACACCGAGTGCGAGGGCGAGCTTGAGGGGGACGGCGACCACGACGTACAGGAGTGTGGTGCCCACCGAGCGCCAGTACCTCGGGTCCGCGGTGAACATGTCGGTGTAGTTGCGCAGTCCGACCCACTTGGGCGGGTCGAAGAGGTCGTAGTCGGTGAACGACAGGTACAGGGACACGGCCATGGGGGCGAGCGTCAGGAGGACGACTCCGAGGATCCACGGCGAGAGGAACACGTAGGCGGGGCCGCTGCGTTGGACGCGCCTGCGGTGTTCCTGTGGTGCCGCGGTGGCGTGTGCAGTGCGGGGCGGTGGGGTGGCTGTGGTGGTCATCGCAGCTCCCGCTTCGCCTCGGCCACGTACTCCTCGGCGGCTCCTCGCGGGCTCTCCATCCCGTAGGAGACGCGCTGGTAGTCGCGGGTGAAGGAGACCTGGAGGACGACGTCGCCGCGGGGCGGCGCCATGGGTGGCGCGGACGTGCCGTGGGCGGCGATCTCGCGTCCGTAGTCGTAGACCTCCTTCTCCGGGCCGGTGAGGGTCTTGCCTATCGCCGCGGCGATCTTCCTGTTGGGAGGTGTGGAGCGGGTGACGCCGAGGATCTTGCCCGCGGCGGGGTCGTTGAGCAGGAAGTCGATCAACTCGGCGGCCTCCTTGGGGTGTTGGGTCCCCGCACCCACGCCGATGAGCATGGTCGGCTTGAAGTACTGGCCCACCTTGCCGTCGGTCGTGGGGACGGGCGCGAGGTGGACCTGGTCGCCGAGCAGGGGCGGATAGCCGAGGAAGGGGGCGTCCCAGTTGAAGTCGGTCGCGGCCAGGCCCCGCCCCATCGGGGTGTCCTCGACGGCACCGCCGACCTGGGCGGTGTCCCTGGCCTGCGAGAGGACGCCCTCGCGACGCAGCTTGTCGGTGAAGGTCCAGAAGGCGGTCAGGTCGTCGGCGGTGAAGCCGAGTCGGTGCTCGGAGGCGTAGAGCTCCTTGCCCCTGCCGCGCAGCCAGGTCTCGAAGGCGTCCTCGTTCACACCGAGGTCGGAAAGGCCGGTGTAGGCATGCCCGTTGGGGCCCTTCATACCGAGCGCGCTGATCTTCCTGCCCGCCTCGGCCCAGTCGTCCCAGGTCCAGCCGGGGCGGGGGGTCGCGACTCCCGCCTTCTTGAAGACCGCGGCGTCGTAGACGATGCCGGTCGTGCCCCTGCCCATCGGGAGGGCGTACTGCTTGCCGTCGTAGACGCCGGTGCTGGTCAGGGTGTTGTCGAAGTCGGCGGTCCGGAGCGTGCCGTTCTTGAGGTAGGGGCTGAGGTCCAGGAGGGTTCCGCTGCCCGCGTACTGGGATATCTGCCGGTAGTCGAGCTGTGCCACGTCGGGGAGGTCGCCGCCCGCCGCCTGGGTGGCGAGCTTCTGCACATACGCCGGGTAGCCGGCGAAGGAGGTGCGCACCGAGATGTTCGGGTGCCGTTTCTCGAAGAGGGCCACGGCCTCGTCGGTGCGTTGAGCGCGGTCGTCGTTGCCCCACCAGGCGAAGGTGAGTGTCACTTTCCCGCCCGCTTCCGTGCTCTGCCCGTCGGCGCAGCCGGTCAGGCCGGCGAGGAGCAGGGCGAGCACCGTACCTGCGACGGTGCCGAGCGTGCCTCGTCTGCGGCGCATGCTGGGTCGTGTCATGGCGATGCCTCCTGGGCGTGGCTTCGACATCGATGTCGGAGGTCAGGAGTGGGTGACCTCGCCGGCAGGAGGTGCGGAGGGCCGGCCGGGGCCCGTGCATCACCGTCGAGGGTCGTCGGTCATTGCGGGTGGGGGGAGCCGCCGGGAGGAAGACCGCGACGTGCGCGTCGTCGCGAGGATCTCTCCGCCGGCTGGGCGAATGACATGGTTCGGGGACGCGGCCCATCGGGCCACGCCGGACGGACGGTGTCCGGTGGCAAGCGCTTTCACCACCAGGAAACGTAGGTGGCGTTCGTCCGGTCGGTCAACGGTGCTGCAGCAAATGCTTGATCCGACATGGAGTGCGCGCGAGCCGTCGGTCCATGTGAATCGCCGGGCACCACAGGGGGCGCCGGGAGCCTTGACGTGCACACGCGGTGACCGCAGAATGACCGCACGCCCTGACAACGTTGTCGAAAGGTTGCGTCCATGTCGCAGCACGCCGTGGGGTTCACCCGCCGCCAGCTCATGCGGCTGCTCGGCACTTCCGGCATCGCGACCGGAATCGGCCTCGCCCCGGCCCCGGTCCTGGCCTCCGCCGCGACAGCGGCAGCGACAGTTGCCCCGCCGACGGACTCCGTCTCCGACACGTACTACCGCGTCCTCCTCTCCCACACCCGATGGTCGGAAGAGCAGTGGGACGCGGCCCAAGGCCACTACACCGCCCAGGACTTCGGCTTCGCGGTCGTACTCGGCAACGCCGTCCTGCTGACCCGCGGCCCCTACGACGCGGAGCGCGCCGGAGTCGACAGGAACACCCTGCACGCCCGAACCGTCGCCACCGTGCGGCACTTCGCGGCGTCCAACCGGCTGACCGGTGGCACCGAATGGGGACGGACCCTGTTCTTCGACACCACCTTCCAGTCGTACTTCGTCCTCGCGGCCCGCCTCCTGTGGGACGACCTCGACGAGGCGACCCGCCGGAACGTCGACACCATCGTCCGCGAACAGGCGCAGTACACCGCACAGTTGGGCACGGGCGACGATCCCGCCTCCGCCGGCTGGACCCCGCACGGTCTGAGCGGGGGCTTCCAGGGCGACACCAAGCTGGAGGAAATGGGCGTCTACGCCCAGTCGTTGGCGCCCGGTCTGGCCTGGGCGGGCGACGATCCGCGGTACGAGGCATGGCGCGCCGCCTTCGGCCGGTGGAGCCGCAACGAGGCGGGGCTGCCCGCCGCCGACCTCGCCAACCCGGCCCGCGTGGACGGGATCTCGGTGAGCGCGAACACCGCGCAGAACCTGTACGACACGTTCATCGTCGAGAACCACGGCTCGTTCGGCCCGCACTACCAGGAGGAACTCTGGCGCACGTCGGCCCGCAACAGCGTCCACTTCCTGCTCGCGGGCCGCGCCCTGCCCGAGGTGCTCACCGCGCAGCCGAACGCCGGGCCGTTGTGGCGCACCCTGCTCGGCGTGATGAGCGACGCGGGCGAGCCCCTGATGCCGATGGTCGCCGACCGCGAGCACCTCTACGGCCGGGACGTCATTCCGCTCGCCTTCCTGGCCCAGGTCCTCGGCGACCGCACGGCGGCCCGCTGCGAACTGGCCCTGGCGGAGCGCCTGGAGGCATACCAGGCGTATCCGCCGCAGTACCGGCTCGCCAAGTTCTCGGGAGAGCCCAAGTACGAACCGGAGGCCCGGGCCGAACTGGCCATCAGCTACCTCCTGCACGAGTGGCGGGCCCGGTCGGGGAAGCCGCCCGTGCAGCCCTTGTCTCAGCGCGAACTGTTCGAGCGCGCGAGCGGCGTCACCGACCACGGCTCCGGTCCCGGCCTCGTCTCGCATCAGTCGCCGGGCGCGTGGTCCGGTGCGGTCAGCAAGTCCGGCTTCGTGAAGTTCGCCTGGCAACCGGCCCATGACGACTGGCTGTTCGCGATTGGCGGCACGACCTCGATGTTCCTGCCGAGCACCGGCGCGAAGGTCACCGGGCGGTCGGTCGTCACGTACTCACGGCTGCGGGACGGCTTCGACGGCAGCGCGACCCTGCTCACCCTGGACAACGGGCATGCGGGGTTCACCACGTTGCCGTCCGGCGCCGTCGTGTACGCGACGTCCGGAACGGCGTACGGCGAGGGCCACTTGGAGGTCCGCAACCTGGCCATGCCCGGGATGCCGGGCCTGGACGGGAGCCGTACGTATCGGGCCGCCGAGGGCAGCACGACGGTCGCGGCCGGAGACGATGCCGGCACGACCACCGGCCCGCGCGTCGACGAACTCACCTTTCCCCGCGGCCCGTTCCGCCGTCTGCGCATGCTCGGGGTGCGTCCCGACCCGTCGTACGGTTATTCGCTGTTCGCCTTCGAGATTCGTGACGGTGTGTCAGGACCCGACCTGGCGCGGGAGGTCGGGGTCACGGCTTCAGCCTCGTCCTTCGACCCGGGCAGGGAACCCGCGCTCGCCGTCGACGGTGACGCCACCAGTCGCTGGGCGGTGTCGCGCACGGACCGTCCGCGGGCGGACAGTTGGATCGCGGTCGACCTGGGCGCGTCCCGGGACGTGGACCGGGTGACTCTGCGCTGGGAGGCCGCGGCGGCCCGCGCGTACCGGATCGAGGGCTCGGCCGACGGGCAGCAGTGGACCGAGCTGGTCACCTGGCCGCGACCGGACCTCACCAGCCGCGGCGGGTGGCTCGACGTGGACGGCCGTGCGGGTCTCGTCGTACGCGGCGGCACCAACCCGCTTGCGGTGTACGGCGACACGGTCGTCCTCTCCGACGGACCGGCCGAGAGCCTGCTGGTCGAGGCACTGCCCGCCGCCACCCCCGGGGAACTGCGTGCCACGGCCGCCCGCAGGACCCCGTCGGCGCAGTCCCCGCAGGTGAGAGCGGCCGTCACCGAGCACCACCTGAGCCTGTTCAACCTCTCCTCGGATGCCGTGACCACGACCGTGACGATCCCGGGTTCGACGGCCGAGGGAGTCCGCCTCTACGAAGGCACGCAGACGGTCACCGAGTCGGGCACGGCCCTCCAGGTCGAACTGCCCGCTGCCTCCGCCGTTTTGGCGCCGCCGAGGATCGTCCTTTCCGGTCGCCGCGTGCCGGCCGGGCTCCGTGCCGAGGTGCTGGACGGCCGCACCGTACGGCTCACCGGGCCTTCCTGCGGCGTCACCGTCGCGGCGCAGGGCAGGAGCCTCGACGTCACGGTCCGTGCGGGCCGCACGACGACTGTCACCGTGCCACGGGCCACGGCGTACCCCCTGGCCGACCTGGCGCTCGGCCGGACCACCTTCCCGACCGCACCGCTGCCGCCGGGTATGACCGACCCCGGGGCGGCGGTCGACGGTGACCCCGCCACCGCGTGGTCCCCCGGTCAGGACGGCCGCATGGTCGTCGACCTGGGTGCCGAACAGCACATCACCGAGATCCGGACCCGGTGGCGAGGGGGTCATGTCCCGGCGTCCCAGGCCGAGTTCAGCCTCGACGGCCGTACGTACGGCGGAGCGGCACGGCTGTCGGCGCGGGGTGTCCTGCGCACCGACAGCCGTGCGCGCTACGTGGCACTGCGGGTCACCGCATCGGCCTCGGCCCCCTGCTCGCTCGTCGCCCTCACGATCGGGTAGGACCGGCCACCGCGACCCGCGCCTCCCGGGCCACCGCGACAAGCCGCTCCCGCACCAGCTCCATGCACAGCCGCATGTTCTTGTCCGCGATGTCGTTGTCCGGAAGGCGGCAGGCGAACTGCAGTCCCTCGTGGACCCTGGTCACCCACGCGCACACCTGGTCGCCGTACGACACGCGGATCAGCCCGTATGCCTTCAGCTCCTGCCAGCGCTCCGAACCGGCAAGGGCGCGCGAGTCGACGTACGAGACGATCGAGTACAGGTCGGGGGACGTGGGCCTGAAGTCGGCGCCCAGCAGGCGCAGTACGCGGGCGATGGGCATGCGGGCCAGCGGCCGGTTCTCGCGGAGGGTGGCGCGGACCATACGCAGGGCGTCGTCGAAGTCCGTCGCGTGCTCGACGGGGATCTCGATCGGCGCGCCGCCCACGTACCAGCCCACCGAGTCGGCCCAGCGGGACTTGGCCCGGGTGTGGAAGGGCACGACGGTGCGGTACACGTCGAGGCCGCTGATCTCGCGGGCGGCGAGGGCGACGGCGGCCAGGATGCCGACGAGGCTTCCGCCGTACGGGCGGCAGTACGCCTCGAAGGCCGCCGCGTCCGTGTCGTCGACGAGCATCTCCTCGAGGAACTTCTGGGTGGGCAGCGGCCCTTCGGGGTCGAGGCCGAGGTCGACGGGGAAGTTCGGCAGTTTGCCGTCGCAGCGGGCGATGAACTCGCGCCAGCGGGACACGACGGTGTGCGTGTCGTCGATCTGGTCGGCGTCCGTGCGCTCGCCCGCGCAGAAGTCGATGTAGCTCGCGACGGGCACCGACTCGACCGCCTTCCCGGCGAGGCCGGCCGCGTACAGCTCGTGGACCTCGCCCGCGATGCGATGGAGCGAGTAGGCGTCGACGTTGCTGTGGTCGAACGCGAGGTAGACGCTCGTGCCGTCGTCGCGGACGACCGCGGCGAACAGGAAGTTCGGCCAGGTGAGCGCGTCCGCCGTCACATCGAAACGGTCCTGCATGTACCGGGTCAGCGTCACCGCGTCCGCGAACTCCCCCACGTCCTCGCGGTGCAGGGCCACGGCGTCGGCGTCCAGGGTGAAGCGCCGCATCTCGTCACCGGCCCACCGGAAGCCGCTGCGCAGCGTCTCGTGCCGCAGCATCCAGGCCCGCAACGCGCTCTGCAGGACGTCGAGTTCGATCCGCCCCGGCATGTCGAAGGCGGTACCGAGCCAGGTCGGCACGAACAGCCCGTCCTCGCGCACCGTGCGCGCCGTACGGATGTGGGACTCCTGCACGTACGCCGGTGGCCGCGCGTCGTCCGGAAGTGCCCGCGCCGCTCCTACGGCCGTCGGGTGCAGCGTCCACTCGACGAGTCGTCCGGGTCGGATCTCGCACCGCTGAAGGTCACTCATGCGCACAGGGCTCTCCGTTCGCCTGCCCACGGGAGGCCGCCGGGCACCACTGTCGATCCACGCCTCCATGCCGCTCGGGCACCGCTCACTGCATGAGGAGATCAACGATCGGATATTCGGAAAGCAACGCCGTGAACAGGCTTGCTGATCAGTTCATTTCAGCCGGTGCGGTGGAGCTGCGCCGCGAGGTGGTGTTGCAGCGGTTGTCCTACGGCTTCCAAGTCGTGGGCGAAGGTGAGTGTGGTGGCGTCGGTCAGGGTGTAGCGGCGGCGGGTGGCGGTGACCTTCTTGGCGGTCGGGGTGAGGGCTACCTCATGGGTGGCGAGGTCGACCGTGTCGCCGGTGGCGCTTCCTACGAGGATCTCCGCGATGCCGGTGGGCTGGGTGATCAGTGCCTCGATCCGGCCGTCGGGTTGCAGGCGCCACCAGCCGCTCTCGCGGGCTGCGGGGCGCAGCGGTTTGCCTTCGGCGTCGAGGATCCAGGCTCGGGCCTCGTAGTGCAGGAAGGGGCGGCCGTCGTGGCTGAAGGTGACGTCCTGCGCGTAGGTGAAGTCGCCGTCCAGCGTGGGGTATTCGCCCTTGCCTTGGCCGTGCCAGTGGCCTAGGAGGGCGAGTACGGGGGTGAGGAGCGGGTGGGGGGCGGGTTTCTCGTCCGGGTGGTGGGCGTCGGGGTATGGGGGGTTGGACACGGGGGTGCTCCTGTGATTGGTGCGGGTGTCGGGGCGCAGCTTAAGCGCTCCGCTGGCAGTGCCCCGATATGCCGTCGTTTGACTGCTGCGCCGTCGTGGCTGGGCGCGCAGTTCCCCGCGCCCCTTCGAGGCGCTGCAGTTGGCCCGGGATTCGCTGGCTACGAAGTTTTTGCTAACTCGCGGGGACCTCATGAACCGGCCCCCACCTGGGCGAAGTCCCCTTTGTCCGACCGTACTCGCGGCAGGCAACGCCGAGTTCACCGAGCTGCTCTTCCACCCCGTTCTACGCGCGTGGTGTCATGCACCTGCCCGCCACCCCCCACGTGGGCATCAACTCGACTAGGAGTCACGCATGTTGAGGACGTTCCTCGGCCGCGCGGGTGTCGCGCTGGCAGCCGGCGCCACCCTCTTCGTCACGGCAGTCCCCGCCAACGCCGCGACCTACACCGCCTTCGCCTTCTCGCAGGCCGGCACCACCCAGCCGACCATCTACGACTTCATCAACTCGGCCACCTCCTCGCTCGACATGACGATGTACGAGCTGGAGGACACCACCGCCGTCAACGACCTGATCGCCCTGGAGAACAAGGGCGTCACCGTGCGGGTGGTCCTGGACACCGCGCACCAGTCCGCCAACAGTTCGGCGTACACGGCCCTGACGAACGCGGGCGTGGGCGTGGTGTGGTCGTCGTCCAGCTTCGTCTACACCCACCAGAAGACGATCACGGTGGACGGCACCAAGTCGCTTGTCCTGACCGGCAATCTGACCTCGCAGTACTACTCGACCGGCCGCGACTACGGCGTCTTCACCGACGACACGCGTGATGTCGCCGCGATCGAGAAGGTGTTCAACGCGGACTACGCCGGCACCTCGATCACCCCGACCGACGGCGACCATCTGCTCTGGTCCCCCACCGACTCCCGCAGCCGTCTGCTGACCGTGATCAACGCGGCCACCACGACGCTCGACGTCGAGGAACTGGAGTTCAGCGACAGCACGGTGGTCAACGCGATCGTCGCCAGAGCGAAGGCGGGCGTGACCGTACGAGTGGTGCTGGAGAGCCCGTCCAGCTACTCCAGCGAGGTCTCCGCGATCAAGGCGGCCGGCGGCACCGTCGTCGGCTACTCCGACCCGAACGGCTTCTACATCCACGCCAAGGCCATGGTCGCCGACTACGGGCTGTCCACCCAGGAGGTGGAGGCGGGTTCGATGAACATCAGCAGCAACTCGCTGTCCAACAACCGGGAGTTGGGCATCATCCTCACCGGCACGGGGGTGGCCCAGTCCGTCGCCACCACGATCGAGACCACGTTCAAGAGCGACTACGCGGGCGGTACCGCCGCCTAGGTCCTGTCGTCAAATTCCCGTCGTCGCCCGCAGGGCGGCCTCGCGGCGTCAGGTGCGTGCTCTGGGGGTCCCCCCGGCCGAAGGCTGGGGGAGTGCCGGGCGTAGACCCTCGTACTGGACGTACTTGGGTCTGCGCCCGGTGCGGCGAGAGTGCGTGCATGGCGTCGCGCGGCTGGGGGCACCTCCCACGCCCTTAAGGCAGTGGGGGAGGGAATTTGACGACAGGGCCTAGGACCCGTCGGTCGACTCCGGGGCCGGGGACCTCGGAGTCTGCCGGACGGCGCGCAGCGCGAGGGCGAGTTCGGTGATGCCGCGGGGATCGGTCAGCGAGCGGCCGGTGCGTTCGGCGATGCGGCGCAGGCGGGTGCGCACGGTGTTGGGGTGGACGTAGAGCTGCTTGGCGGCCTCCTCGGCGGATCCGCCGCAGTCGAACCAGACGTCCAACGTGTCCAGCAGTACGGTGCGTTCGTCGGCGGGCAGTGCCTCGATGGGGCCGAGGACCTTGGTGACGACGCGGGCCATGACGTCGGGCGCGCCGGCGGTCGCGACCGCGAGCGGCGAATCGTCGAACACGGTCACGGCGCTGCTCTCCGCGTCTCCGCCGCGCATCGCGACCTTGGCGAAGCGCAGGGCGTCGCCCGTGCGGTTCAGGTCGTCGAAGGAGGGGCTCACCCCCACCCGCCGCTCCGCATGGTCCCGCAACACCTCGACCAGGCCGGGCAGGTCCCGCGGGGTGCGCAGGTGCACGATGCCCAGCTGGAGATCGGGGCGCAGCCGCCAGGCGGACCGGATGCCGCGCCGGGTCAGGAGGGCCTCGATGTCCGGCAGGGCCCGGCGGCCGATCCCCGGCACTTCGGCGGCGACCACGGTGAACGGGCCCTCGCGCGGCACGCGCAGGACCTCCGCCGCGGACCAGACGGCATCGGCGCCCATGCTCCTGCCCTCCAGGAGCGCTTCCACCAGCGCGGAGCGTTCCTGATCGCCGGCGAGGAGCCGCCTGGCAACCTCGTCGTGGTATCCGGAGACCATGCCCTCGGTGATGCCGTCCTGGATCTCCCACATGGCGGTGGCCGCCGCGACCAGAACGTCGTTGCCCACCAAGGCGGTTGTGGTGGCCTCGTCGACCACCACCTCCCAGAAGTACTTCACGCCGACGCGGTAGGCAGTCATCACGCTGGGCAGCGGCACGTTCTGGCGAGCACGTCGGCGGCCTATGTCGGCCGCGGTCCGAGTGTCCAGCGGTACCTGCCCGCTGAGCGCCTGGAGGGCGTTGCCGACGTGGATCCGGCAGGCCTCCTCCAGATCCTCCTCGGGCACCGCGTCGTAGTGGTACTCCCGCGCGCCGGCCCGGATCCGCGCCGCCATCTCCTTCGCCAGCTCCCCGACGCGTTCGAGCAGCACGGTCGCCAGGGCTCTGATCTCCTTGTCGACCAATGTCTTCTCCGGCTCACCGCTCAAGGGGTCTCGTTTCTACGGTACCGCCGGCTGTGGCCCCTGGTACTCGGAGTTCATCGCCTCCAGGGCGGCGCGGAGTGCGGCGCGTGAGGTGATGCCGAGCTTGGGGTACAGCCGGTGCAGATGGGAGCCGACGGTGCGGTGGGACAGGAACAGCCGTTCGCCGATCTGCCTGTTGGTCAGGCCCACGGCCGCCAGCTCGGCGATCTGGCGTTCCTGCACGGTCAACGCGGCGTTCGGCGCGGTGGGTCCGGCGGTGGTGGCGACGCCGGTGGCGCGCAGTTCGTTGCGGGCCCGCTGTGCCATGGCCTTCGCGCCGATCCGGTCGAAGGTTTCGAGAGCGGCGCTCAGATGCCGGCGGGCGTGGTGGTCGCGGGTGCGGCGCAGCCACTGCCCGTAGGCGAGCTGGATGCGTGCGTGCTCCCACGGCCAGCGGGCCGCCTGGGGCAGGGACAGCGCCGCCTCGTACAGGGGCCCTGCTTCGTGCTCGTCGGCGGCCACCGCCTCGGCCCCGGCGGAGATCATCGCGGTGCGGAGGGAGATCCGGTGGATGCCCGCCTTCCGCGCGGCGGCGACATGGTCGCGGGCCTCGTCCCTGCGGCCGGTGCGGACCGCCGCCTCGACCAGGTCCAGGACCATCCATCGGCCCGGGATGCCGGGGCTCGGTGCGCCGGGCGGATCGATCCGGCCCACTTGGACGTGCGCCTCCTCGTAGTCGCCCTGCCCCATGGCCGCGAGGTGGCGGGCCGACCGGGCGTAGGCCTCGGTCACCTCGATGCCGCGGGGCGCCGCCCAGGTCGTGGTCTCCTCGCTGCGGGTCCGGGCGAGGTCCGCGTCGCCGCGCAGGGCCGCGCCCGATGCCAGCAGGGCCCGGATCTGTCGCTCCCAGAAGTGGTAGCCGTGGACCGTCGCCAGGTCCAGTCCCTCCTGGGCCAGGCTTTCGGCCTCGTCCCAGCGGCCGTGGACGTAGGAGTCGTGGCAGAGCAGCATCAGCGCGGGGATGGCCATGGCGACCGCACCGCCGTCGCGTTCGCGTTCGATCATGCGGGAGATCAGGTACCGGTGGTCCGACAGGGCGTCCATCGCGACCGCCGCGAAGGCCAGCGGGATGAGCTCCCAGGGTGCCGCGTCGGTAGGCAGCGCCGCGAAGGCGTCGGCGAGGTCCTTGCGCAACGCGTCGGAGCCGCGCGTGGGGTCGACGTACGCGTCGTAGCACAGTCGGATCGGTGTCAGCGTGGCCGGTTCGAAGCGGGCCATCGCGGTCTTGAGGAGCTGCCACGGCTCGGGGCGGAGGGTGTAGAGGCTGACGAGCAGCAGCGCGTACAGGACGCCGTACAGGTCCCAGTTGTCGTTCTCGGCGGTGGCCGTGTTGTCGTCGAGCGCCCGGGCCAGGAGGCGGTAGGCGGCGTCGACGTCGCCCTCGTCGTTGGTGAGGAGGTGGGCGGTGGCGGCGAAGACGAGCCCGGTCGGTGTGTCGGGGGCCTGTCCGGCATCGGCCAACAGCCGTGCGACGTCTTCGAATTGGCCGGTGAAGGTCGCGAGATAGGCGGCTTCGACCAGTCGGCGGGACCGGTCGCCCGCATGGGGGCTGAGTTCACCGGCCCGCATGAGCGCGGCCACGGCGGCGGACGCGGCGATGCGCCGCCCGTCGGAGACGGTCGCCCGGTCCAGCGCGCGGGCCGCCGCGGCGGGCGCCATGCCGCGCCGCCAGGCGGACAGGGCCGCTTCGTCCAACGCCCTGGCAACCGTCTCGTCCGGGCCGGTCGCGGCCTCGGCCAGATGCCACGCCCGGCGCTCCGGCATGTCGGTCAGGGCCGCGGCCAGGGAACGGTGCGCGCGACGGCGTTCGCCGGGGGACGCCCGGTGCACGATCGCGGCGCGGACCAACGGATGGCGGAAGGAGAGGTGGCCGACGGCGTCGTCGGCATGGAGCAGGTCCGCTTCCCGCGCCGGGACGAACGCGTCGACGCCCGTGGAGTCCTGCGCGGCCGTCCGGGTCGTCGCCGGGTCGATCTCGGCATCCAGCGCGGCCATGAGCAGCGCCGTCCGGGTCGGCGCGGGCAGCCCTTCGACGGCAGAGCCGAAAGCCGCCTCCAGCCGCCCGGTGAGAGGCAGGAGTGCGGGCAGGGAGACCTGGCCCGAGCGCTGCCGACTGCTCAACGCCCTCGGCAGCTCCCGGAGCGCGAGCGGGTTGCCCGCCGCCTCAGCCAGCATCCGACGTCGCACCGACGGCCCCAGTTCGGGCCAGCCGACGTCCAGCAACTCGGCAGCCGCCCGCTCCGCCAACGGCCCGATCTCGCCCATGCGCAGGTCGAGTTGGGCGCAGAAACTGTCCGCACCGGTCCGCACGGTGGGCAGGAACACGATCGGATCGTCGCTGATCCTGCGCACGACGAAGCCCAGTACGGTCGCGCTGGCGCGGTCGACCCAGTGCGCGTCGTCGGCAATCATCAGCAGCGGGCGCTCGACGGTGGCCTCGCCGAGCAGGGCGAGCACCGCCGTCGAAGCGGCCAGCGGGTTCGGCAGCGGTCCCGGCGCGAGACCGAAGATCCGGTCGATGACGTCGCGATGATGGCGGGCGAGCCGGTCGGCGTGACGGCGCAGCGGGTAGAGCAGCTGATGCAGCGCCGAGAAGTCCATCTCGGCCTCGAACTCCACGGCGGAGGCCCGCAGTACGCGCATTCCGGCGGCTACGGCCCGTGCCCCGGCGGCATCCAGCAGTGCGGTCTTCCCCACTCCCGGGCCGCCGCGCAGCAGCAGGCCGGGACAGTCCCCGTCACGCCCTGCCAACACCGAGTCCAGCAGTTCCAGCTCGGCCGTGCGACCGACCAGGTCCGCTCCAGCCCGTGAGGTCACCGACTTCCCTCCATCAAATTGCTTGCCGAAAGAAATATATCGGGTCGGCGAGAGAGAAGTGCGTACTGTCGCTCGACAGCAAGATCGTCGCTGATCGAGGGGTGGAGGTCGATGTTCCCGGCCACAGCATTCGGCGCCGACGGCAGTGGCCGGTCACACCACCGCGCCGTACCGGCGCGACAGGAACAGCGGGCCGTGGGTGTCCTCCCACAACCCGCTGCCCGGCCGTCCAGCCGCTCGCACCCGCAGGTGCGTCGGCAGCCGCCTACTGCACGGCGTCGGCCGCTTCGTCCGCCTCCACCCTTGCCAGCACCGCGTCCAGCGTCGCGTACTCGGCCTCCTCCACGGCCGCGATGGCGAAGTCGACGGCGTCCGCGGCGTAGTCCTCGGCATCGTCGGCAGCGTTCTGCAGACGCTTCACATCGCGCTCGGCCTTGCGTTCCTCCAGCTTGGTGCGGACCGAGTCCACATGGTCCTGCCACGAGGTCTGCACCTGGTTCCAGGATCCGGTGACGTTCGCCTTCGCCCGTTCCCCACTCGACTGCAGCCTCTGCGCGCCCTGTTCGGCCCTGTCCTTCGCGTCGGCCACCGCGGCGGACAGCTTCTGCCGGTCCTCCGCGACACTTGCCGCCACGGTCCGCTGGGCTTCCTGGGCCTTCTGCGAGAGCTCGGCGAGACGGCCGGCGGGGCCGTCCGAGGTGGTGCCGGGCACCTGGTTCTTCTGCGGCGTCGGGTCCGACATGGTGATCCCTTTCCTTGACGGATGTGTGCTGCTCGGTGACGCGACGTACTGACCTGCATACCTGAGCTGCCGTCACTCTTCCGTCGCGCCGCCCGACCCGCTTCGGTCAATCGACGCAATGAACGGCGTACGGACACGCACGCGGATGTGGCCTCGCCCGCAGTCGATTGACCCAAGGAAGGCGCCCGTCCCGTCCGTACGCTGACGGGCATCTCTCGTGAACAGCGGATCAAGGAGTGCCCGTGGCCCCTGGAATCAATGGGTTGGACATACGCCTTCCGAACGAGCAGGCCGTTCTCGCGCGGATGCGCGGGACCCAGGACCGGATCGCGGACGCGATCACGACGTTCGCCGGGACCATGCAGTTCGTCTATCTCCACGCGGTGTGGTTCACGGTCTGGATCACCTTCAATGAGGGGCTGTTCGGCCACTCCGCGATCTGGGACCCCTACCCTTTCGGACTGCTCACCATGATCGTCAGCCTTGAGGCGATCTTCCTGTCCACCTTCGTGATGGTGAGCCAGAACCGCCAGGCGATCCGCGAGACGGTCCGCGCCGACCTCGACTTCGAGACCAATATCCGCTCCGAAGTGTGGGCGGCCCACATGGGACATGCCCTCGGAGTCGCGGCCGAGCAGGTCGAGCAGGACGTCAAAATCCTCCTGGCGCAGAACCGGGCGAAAATGAACGGCTCCGGTCGGATACCGACCGCCAATCAGCCAATCGACTGAAGCCGCGCCGCCGACCCTGCGATGACGATGGCCCGTACCGGATACCTGTCACTGGGAGGATCGACATGATCCCTCGACATCGCCCTCTCGTCACCTACTGGGACTGGCAACAGCACGCACTCTGCCGGGGGATGGACAGCTCCGTCTTCTTCTCCCCGTCCGGGGAGCGCGGCACCCAGAAGCGGACGCGCGAGAAGAAGGCCCGGGCCGTGTGCGGGCGTTGCCTCGTGATCGAGGCCTGCGCCTGGACCGCGATGAGCGGCCCTGAACCGTACGGCGTCTGGGGCGGCATGTCCGAGGGCGAACGCAGAGCGCTTCGGCAACTGCGGCCCCGCACGCCGGCGTCGGAGTCACGGGGAGAACGGAACGAGTGACCGTCCGGTGCCCGTGGCACGATCACATCGTCCTGGCGCTCGCACCCCACCGGGCACCGTAGAACCGTCAGCGGTCCCCCGGTGCCAGAACGTGGGCGATGACCTCGTCCCAGTCCATCGCGAGGCCTTCGGCACCGAAGGGAACAGCCCTGAGCGTCTCTCCGAGCCAGGCACGCAAGGGCGCGACACCGCCTTCGAGGAGTGCGGCGCCGGTCCGTCCCCGGAGCAGGAGCCAGAGGCTGTCCCCGCCGTGACGCGGGCATGGCGGCCAGATCCGTACGTCGCCGTCACCGCTCGGCCGGTGCAGGCCCGCCATGAGCAGCTCCCGTGAGAGCACCCAGGTGACGGCGCCGCCGACGTCGTTGAGGAATGCGACGCGCACTTCGAGGGGCTCGGTGCGGTCGTAGCCGAAGCGGGCGTGGATCGGCAGTGACTCGTGCGGGGACACGTGCCGCCACATCGTCAGGGAGAGTTCCGCGCAGTCCCGCTCCCCGGAATGTGAACGTGCGTCCCTGGCCGGTTCGTTGTGCGAGCGGGACATCCAGCTCCTCCCTTTCTCCGCTGGTCTGCGCCGGGGCGCGTGAGCTGCGCCCCGGCGACCTCGTCAGCCGGCCTGGTTCTTCAGGCTCCGTCGCTGGTGGACGACGATGTAGCCGAGCAGTGCGTAGCCGAGCAGGTGGGCCGTGGAGCGGGCGAGCCGGTGGCGCGGGGCGTCGTGGGACCGGTGGTGGTCGGAAGGTGTGCGGGTGACCGCCTTCGTGCCGGCGACCAGTGCGAGTGCGTCCCGCAGCAGGTGTTCGAGTTCGGCGGCCGGCTCGCGGAAACGGCCGGTGCCCTTCTTCGTGGATCGAGTTGCGTCGGGCATCGCGGTGCCTCTCGGTCGGGACGCTGTCGGGCGTCAGCCGGTGATGTACACGTCGTCGCGCACGTCGTAGACGCCCGGGGCCATCCAGGCGGCCGCGAGCACGGCGTCGTGCTCCGCCCACGTGCGGACATGGCCGGTGAGGATCACCGTGTTCGCGTTGGTGGTGACGTCGACTTCGCTGTCGTCGAGGATCAGCGCGTTGCGGTCCAGCGCGTCCGAGACGAGGAGGGTGACGTCGACCGGGTCGGCGTCGTCGGAGATCTCGATCTTGTTCTTGATGCCGCGGACCCCCGCGAGTCCGGCGACCGTCCGCTCCGCGGCCTGCCGCTCGGAGCCGTACCGGACGACACCGTTCAACGTCACGTTGCCGTGGACGGCGGTCGCCTCGACGCCGGCCGGCACGGCGATGGTGATGCGCAGCACGGTGTTCGCCGTCTCCGCCAGCGTCGTGTCGTCGCGCTCGTGTGCGGTCGGCAGCACCACCTCAAGGTTGTTGTGGACCTTGGTGACGCCCGCCATGCGCTGTGCGGCGGTGGCGGCTTCCAGGTACTGGAGGTAGCTCGGGACGGTGCCGGTGAGCCTTACTTCACCGCCCAGGTTGTGCACGGTGATGTCCGTCGAGTCCACCAGCGGATCGAAGACGAGTTCCGCCTCGACCGACTGGCGAATGTCCTTTGTCCTGCTCATCGGGGGATCCTTCCGTTCCGGTGAAAGCTGAGGCGGATCACCCGTGTCATGCTGCCGGAGGCCCCGTCGCCGGGCTTGAGTCATCCGACTGCCGCGATGTCGTCACCGCGGGGTGTCGGGCCGTGTCCGGTCCCGGTACATCGCCACAACTGCCTTGCGCAGGCAGAGCCGTTCGGCGATCTCGTCGTCGGAAAGTCTCAGGGCGGACAGCTCGGTGATCTGCCTCCATCGCTCCGCGGACGACTCGGGCCACTCGACCGGGGCGCCCGTCGCCCGCAGTTCGAGTCGTGCCTCGTCACCGGACGGGAGCGCGCCGATCCGGTCGAAGGCGGACTGCGCCGAGGTCAGCAGCGACCGCGCCTCCTGGACCCGTCCCTGGCCGCGCAGCCAGGAGCCGTACGCCAGCTCGACCTTCGCGCGGGCATAGGGCCAGTGGGACAGATCCTGTCGCAGCGCCGCCAGGTAGAAGTCCTCGGCGTCCTCGTCGGCGGCCAGGACCGCGCGGGCGTACGACAGGTTGATGTGCTGTATCGGCGACGGCGACGCCTGGGCGACCGACTCCAGTTCCGCGACCAGTTCGCGGGCGTCCTCGCGGTGTCCGGCGCGGACGGCCGCGTCCGCGAGGAACATCAGGCTGACGAACCGCTCGGCCCGGTGGAAGCTGGGATCGGCCAGATCGAAGACCGCGCGCAACGTCCGGTAGGCGTCCCGGTTCCGCCCGGCTGCCAACAACACCAGTCCGCGGGCGAGTTGAAGCAGCGACAGCATCGCGTTCCGACCGCGGGCCTCGTGCAGTTCGGCCTCGGCGGCCCGCCGTAGGACCTCCCGCGCATCGCCGACGAACGCTTTCAACAGGACGTCGCACACCAGCGTTCCCGTCTCCCAGAGTCGCTGCCCCGTCTGTGCCGCCAGCCGCTTTCCCTCCTCCGCCGCGTCGGCCGCCCGGCCCAGTTCGCCGCGCAGCACGTGCGTCAGCGCCTGGATGGTCAGCACATGCGACAGCAGTCCCAGGCGGCCCTGCCGGCGCAGTATCTCCTCGGAGCGGTCCAGCAGTTCGGATGCCAGAGCGAGGTGCCCGACGACGTGTGCGGCCATGCCCATGACCCGGAGTGCGTCCCCGTCGTCGCCGGGGGCCGTCCGGGTCAGTGCTTCGACGACCTGCCGGGCGCGCAGGAGGGGTTCCGCCATCGCCAGGGTCGCGAGATGGCGCGGGTCGCCCGCCGTCTCGGGCAGCCGGTCGGCGCAGGCGACCACCCGCGCCCGGGCGGCCGGCCCGGTGTCGGAGATGTGGCAGCGGAAGGCCGCCATCAGGAGCATGTCGAGCGCCAGGCCGGGGTCGGCGCGGGCGGACCGGACGGCGATGTCGCACAACTCGTACACACGGGCCTCGTCCCTGGGGATGCCGTGGTCGAACATCTCGCCGAGCCATTCCCTGCGTGCCCGGTCCAGGTCGGTCAGGTCGGTCCTGGCGGCCGACTGCAGCAACCCGTGGACAAGGTCGTCCCGGCCCATTCCGAACGCGTGCCCGGCGGCCATCAGCAGCCGGTGCCCGCGCAGCGCCGACCAGCTCGTCAGCTGTGCCGACCGCTCAAGGGCGTGGATCGCCGCGATGACCGCCCCCCGGCTCAGTGCCTGCGCGGCATTGGCCTCCAGAGCGTCGGCGATCCGGTCGTCGGGCCCCACGATGGACTGCGCGCGGTGCCAGGTCCGCCGGTACGCGTCGTCCAGCGTGCGGGCCAGCACCCGGTGCGCCGACCGGCGCCGGGCCTGGCCTTCGGCCTGCAGGAGTCCCGACCGCATCAGCGGGTGCAGAAACACGACCCTGTTCTCGCTCACGGTCACCAGTCCTGCGGCCCGCGCCGGATCGAACACTTCAGGAGGGACCGGCTCGCCGCGCAGGGCCGATGTCCCGGCGATGACCTCGGCGAGGTCGCCCGCCGGGTCGACGGCCGCGAGGAGCAGAGCGTCCCGGGTGGCCGAGGGCAGTTCGGCCCCGCGCCCGGCGAACGTGTGCTCCAGCCGGTCGGACAGGGTCAGCGGCCCCAGTCCGCCGGAGGGCAGGCCCGCCATCGCGATCGGCAGCTCGCGCAGGGCCAGTGGATTGCCCAACGCCTCCCGGCGGATGCGCCGTTGCTCGGCCGGACCGAGGCCAGGCGCATGGGCGGACAGGATCCGCGCTGCCGCGTCGTCGTCCACGCCGTCCACGGTCAGCCGTGGAAAACCGGCGTCGAGGAAGGGGCCGGTGTGGCCACGGCGCAGCACGGCGACGATCACCACGGGCCCGGCCACCCGCTGTCCGAGGAACGTCAGCGCTTCGTGCGACTGCGGATCCAGCCACTGCACGTCGTCGGCCAGCACCAGCACGGGTCGCTCCGCCGCCACGGCCGCGAGCAGGTCGACGACCGCCAGCTCGATCAGGAACGGCTCCGGCGGCGGCCCGTCGGCCAGCCCGAACGCGGTCAGCAGTGCCTCTCTCTCGTGCCGTGGCAGCAGCGACACGTGGTCGAGCACGGGACCGACCAGTTGGTGCAGGCCGGCGAAGGGAAACGTCGCCTCGCACTCGACGCCGACCAGCCGGAGGACCCGGAACCCACGGGCCCGCCCCCTGGCCGCCGCCGCACGCAGCAGCGATGACTTGCCGATGCCCGGTTCCCCGATCATCAGGAGCACCGCACCGCTCGGCGGCGCAGATTCGAGGAGCCTTTCCAGTACGGCGATCTCCCGCTCCCTTCCGATCAGCATCGCCGCACCCATGGCCTTCTTGACTCTGTGTCAACTCCCTTGGAACTCCACGCTAATCACGCCGCACCGTCGACGGCTTGCGTCGTTCGACTGCTCCCGTTCACCCATCCGCGGTGCGACGGGCGTTGCTCTCAGCGGTCGCTCGTGGTCGGCTCCGGCAGCTTCAACAGCGGTGCCAGTTCGCCGCGTGAGGTGATGCCGAGCTTGGGGAAGGCTCTGTACAGGTGTGCCGCGACCGTGCGGTGCGACAGATACAGCCGTTCCGCGATCTCCCGGTTGGAGAGGCCTTCGGCGGCGAGCCGGACGATCAAGGTCTCCTGAGGCGAGAGCAGTTCGGCGACGGACGGCAGCGGGTGGTCGGCCGTTGCCGCGTTGTGGCCCGCCCAGTCGGAGGCTCCGACGAGATCGAAGGCGGTCCGCGCCGAGAGCAGCATCGTGCGCGACCGAGCGGCCTGACGGCGCCGCCGCAGCCACTGCCCGTACGCGTGTTCCGTCCGCGCCTTGACCAGCGGCCAGCGGGTCAGGTCCTGGCCCAACGCGACCAGGTACAGTTCCTCGGCCGCCGCGTCGGGGGCCAACACAGCTCGGGCGTACGGCAGTTGGACGTGCAGCAGTGGAGCGGGAGTCACCCGGGCCGCTTCCTCAAGGCCCGCGAGGATGTGCGCGGCGTCATGACGGCTGTTGCCTCGGTCCGCTGCCATGGCGAACGGCATCACCGCGGCGAAGCCCTGCCGGCGCAGGCCCTCGTACGGCTGGTCGACAAGCGGCCGCAGCTCTTCGTACGCCTCGCGGTGGCGTCCCTCGCCGAGCCTTGCCAGGCCACGGGCCAGCCTCAGCGTCGGGGCGAGTTCGGTGCGCCGGCGTGCGGTCACCGGGTCGGCCGACTCCCGCGCGCGCACGGCCTGTCCGCGCAGTGCGGCGGCGACCGCGTCCGTGCCGGCCAGCGCGGCGACCAGGGCCGGCTGCTGGGTGTCGGCGACGATCCGGCGTGATTCTTCGGTGAGTTGAGCGGCGCGCGGCCAGTCCCCGAGCAGCAGCAGGTCGGCCGCTTCTGTGAGGAGGGTCTCGGCCAGCAGGCCCAGTCGGCCCTGTTCGCGAAGGACGGGTTCCGCCCGGCCGAGCAGGTCGACGGCGCGGACCGGATCGCCGATCGCGTGCGCGGCCATGCCGAACAGCCGGAGCGCGTCGACGTCGGGGCGGTACCAGACCGTCTCGCTCGACGGCAGCCGGTCGGCCGCCACCCGGCCGTGCAGGACGGGTTCGGTCAGCGCCAGGGCCGCGATGTGGCGTGGGTCGCTCGTGTCCGTCAACCGCTGGGCGGCGTCGACGATGTCGGCGCGCGCAGCGGGACCCGCACCGGTCCTGTCTGCCCGGAGTGCCGCGCTCAGCAACAGATCGAGAGCCAGGTCGGGGTCGCCCGCCGACAACCCGGCGATGTCCCGCGGTGGTGTCCTGGCCGGTCCTGGCCGCGGTTCCGTGTCCGTGGCGTCCCGTAGCCACCAGGCCTTCGCCCGGTTCGCGGCGCTGAGTTCCTGACGTTCCGCCGTGTCCAGCAGGGAGTGGGCAAGGTGCGTGCGGCCGAGGCCGTGCGCGTGCTCGGCCGCTCCCAGCAGGCGGTGTCCCCGGGTGGCCGAGTCGGTGGTGAGCTGCGCCGATCGTTCGAGCGCCCGGACGGCCGCGACGGCTCCGTGTCGCCGGAGCAACGAGGTGTGGACGTCCGCCAGTTCGTCCGCGATCTCGTCGTCGGGGCCGTCGACGGACTGGGCGCGATGCCAGGCGCGCCGGTCCGGGTGCTCGGCCAGTACCCGCGCCATGGCGGCGTCGGCGGCCTGTCGGCGGGCCGGGGTCTCCGCCTCCAGTACCGCGCATCGGACCACGGGGTGGAGGAAGCGGAGTGTCGTCCTGTCGAGCCGTATCAACGAGGCCTCGACGGCGCTGTCGAGGAAGTCCACCGCGACAGCGCGTCCGGCCAGGGCGGAGGCGGCGGCCAGGATCTCCGAGAGGTCTCCGACCCGGTCGACGGCCGCGACCAGCAGGGCGTCCCGGGCCGGCGACGGCAATGCGCCGAGCCCGGCCGCGAACGCTGTCGCCAGCGTGGAGTTCACCGGCAGGTGGGTCCACGAGCCGGGCGCTTCCGTGGGGCGCCAGGCTGCGGGGAGTTGGACCAGCGCGAGCGGGTTGCCGAGCGCCTCCCCGAGGATCCGTTCCCGGACGGCGGGAGGCAGCGTGGCCGCATGGCGGGCCAGCAGCCGCCGTGCCGACGGCTCGTCGAGCGCCGGCACGTCCAGTACGGGCACACCCGCCCGGTCCCGGGTCCTGCGGAGTGCCCCGAGGACGACGACCGGATTGTCGCTCGCCCTGCGCGCGATGAACACCACCACGTCCCGGGTGGGCTCGTCGAGCCGCTCCACGTCGTCGAGGATCAGCACCACGGGCTGCTCGGCCGCCTTCGCGGTGATCAGGTTGAACGCGGCCAGGGCCACCTTGAAGGTCTCCGGCGCCGGCCCGGAACCGGTCCCGAGGGCGGACCGCAGGATCCCGGCCTGTCCCGCGGGCAGCGCGTCCACCGTGCCGAGCACCGGCCGCAGCAACTCCCGTAGACCGCTGAACGGTGTGTCGTACGAGCGCGCGACCACCTCCAGGGTCTGCCATCCGGCGGTGCGGGCGCGTTCTGCCGCGGCCCGCAGCAACGCGGACTTGCCGCTGCCCGGGCCGCCCTTCACTGCCAGGGCGCCACCGGCATCGGGCAGCCTTCCCAGCAACTCCTGGAGGATCCTCAGCTGATCGTCGCGGCCGAGGAGCCCGGGTTCGTCCACGTGTCTCCCCAGTGTCCAGTTCGCCCACGTCTTCCCGGTGCCCAGCGTAGGCAAGCCGCGGCGGCGGGGCTTGCGTCATACGACTGCACCTGGAACCACACGGCGGTGCTACGGCGCCCCTGACACGCGGGTGCGCTGTGGCCGCCGTATCGGCTGACCCGTCACACGTACCCTCGGCGCTGCACCACGTTCAGGGCGAGGGCGCCGAGCGGGACGTTCAGCCAGAACGTGAGCAGCCGGTAGACGAGGACCGCCGAGGTGGCGGCGCCGGCCGGCACGCCGAGCGTCGTCAGGCCGGCGATGAGGCCGGCCTCCAGTGCGCCCAGTCCGCCCGGTACAGGGGCCGCGTTGGCGATCAGCCGGGCCGCCATGTAGACGGCGCCGACCTGGACGAAGGGAAGGCCGCCGCCCAGCGCGTGCAGGCTCATGGCCAGGCCGACGACCTGGATGAGGGGCAGTCCGAGAGCGCCGATGACGCCGACGGCGACCTTGGCGGGTTCGGTCGCGAGCCCGGCGACGGTCGACCCCGCCGCACGCAGGAACGGCCACACCTTGTCGTGCAGGAAGCGACGGCCGGGCGGGGTGAAGGCGAGCAGGCCCCCGGCGGCGAGCGCCAGGGCGATGGCCCACAGCAGATAGCGGCCCGCGGACAGATCCAGGTGCACTCCGGCGTGGCGTCGTCCCGCCGAGGCGAAGAAGACGGCGGCGACAACGGTGTTGGACAGCGCACCGGCCAGGCTCTGCAGCCCGACGGAGGCCGAGGCGGCACCGGTCTCGATCCCCGTCTTCTGCAGGTAGCGCAGGTTGAGCGCCATGCCGCCCACGTTGCTCGGGGTGATCCGGTTGAGGAACGAGCTGGCGAACTGCACCTGGTACGTGGCGCCGAACGGCAGCCGGTCCGGGATGGTGCCCTGCTGCAGGAAGGTCGAGAACGCCTGCGAGAGGAAGGTGATGGGCAGCACCGCGAGCACCCACCACCAGTTGGCGTCCCGCAGCGCGTCGAGGGCCGCGGGCGCGTTGGCCAACTGCGGCAACACGAGGTGGAGCACCAGAAACGCGCCCACCAGACCCAGGGCGCTCTTCCATGTGAACCGCGCCAGATGCGCGAGCGGAACTGCCTTGGTTCCACTGGCTGTTGAGACTTCGGCGGCGAGATCGTGCAGCAGGCTGGGCCGGCCGCCGGCGCGCAGCGTCCGCCGCCCGGCCGTCTCCCTGGCCGCCCGGACGCGGGCCAGGTCGTACCGGGCGACCGCACGCCGCGCTGACCCCATCAGCGCGAGCGGTTGCAGGTACGGCAGCGCGGTCGCCAACAGTTCAGGCCCCAGGCCTGCCAGTGCGCACGCGGTGGCGCGCCGGGGCCCGACCCGTACCGCGGTCGTGGCCAGCAGTTCGGCGAGGTCGCTGCCCAGTACCTCGGGCGGAGCGTTGAGCCGGCCGCGCGCGAACGCGGAGAGCCGGCTCCCGCCGCCCGGTTCGACGAGGATGTGCTCCGGGCGCAACGCCCCATGTCCCAGCCGGTGTTCCTGGAGCCGGGCCACGGAGGTCCACACCCCGGTGAGGAGGTGATCGGTCAACTCCTCGTCCGGCAGCGCGGACAGCGCTCGGGCGTCCTGGTCGACGGTGGCCACGAGCGCGCCGCCCCCGGCCACCGGATACGCCATCACGGGTTCGTCCACCCGGGCGCCCGTGCGGGCCGCGAAGACGAGCATCAGCAGTTCGTGCTCGGCGGCTCCGAGCGGTGGCTGGGCGGTCGCCTCGCCGGGGTGGCGCAGCAGCGTCCGCCGGGCGAGCCGGTGGAACAGATCACGGTTGTGGTCCTCGGCGGCGAGCACCCGCACCGCCAGCCGGGAATCGCCGGTGGTCGCGGCCCGGTAGATGGTCCCCTCCCCCGGCACCTGCTCGGCCGCGGGCAGTTCGGTCAGGGTGGCGACCGAAATCCCGGAGGCGACAAGGGCGTCGGCGACCGCCCGCGCCGTCGGGCGGTCGGCGGGAGCCCCGGCCAGCAGCAGCACGGCCGAGCCGGCCGCGCCGCCCATGGCGAGTGCGGCGACGGCGTCCAACGGCACGATCGCGGCGGCGGCAACGCTCAGCACGGCGCAGGCGACGGTCAGGAACCACAGCGCCCGTCGCGGACGCGCCCCCAGCCACGGCCCGGCCGCGACGACCGCCGCCGCGCAGGCCGCCAGGTACACGGCCGACGGCCAGCCCGCCTGCACCAGACCGTCCCGGCCTTCCAGCACCCCCGGCCACGCGTCCGGTCTGCCGCGCACCAACGCCAGGTGCGTGAGCGACCACGCGCCGAGCGCGCCCAACAGTGCCGCGGGCAGGACCCGTAGCACCGGCTCGGCCCGCCGCCGTACGCACCACACCACCAGGGCGACGAGCGGCGCGAGCATGGCGACGGCCTGCACCGTCCCCACGAGAGCGTCCCGTAGCGCCGGAGGGAGTGCGGTCGCCGTGCTGAGCAGGCCCTGTTGTGCCGCGCGGACGAATGCGCGTGTCGCGACGGCCAGCAGCACCGTCACCACGAGCACGGCCAGGGAGACCAGCAGCCGCCACAGATCGACCGCCCTGCGAACGGTCCGCCGGGGCGGAACATCGATCACCGGAGCCGGGGAGCCCTCCGCCGCGGCGACGGCGTCGATCCCTTTGGTCACGTCGGCTCCTCGTCGACAGGCCGAAAGCCGGAAGGTACCGATCTTCTCGCCTGAACGCGGCGCACGCATCCGTCAGATGGCTGCACCGCTTCATGTGACGACCGTAGAGGAGTAAGGAAGTAGCGGATGCAGTCGTATGACAGATCGCGGCGGGGAGGCGCGATTCTAGCCTTCGTGGCGAACCCGGCCTCGGGCGAAGAACGAGGCGACACCCTCGTATGTGGAAGGTGACCATGCTCAGTTCACCCAACGTACTGCTCGCCCGCGGTCTGCTGGCCGTCGCCCTCGGCGTCGTCTCCGTCGCCTGGCCCGGCATCACCGTCGGCGCCTTCGTCATCCTCTTCGCCGTCTACGCGTTCATGACCGCGGCGACGGACAGTGCCCGCGCCTTCGCCGGCGACAGGGTCGGACCAGTCCTCGGCTGGCTGCTGCTCGCCCTGCTCTCGTTGGTGTCCGGTGTGGTCGCGCTGGCGTGGCCCGGCATCACGGCTCTCGTGCTCACCATCTGGATCGCCGCCTGGGCACTGACGACCGGTGCCATGGAGATAGGCCTGGCCTTCCAACGCGGCGAGAGCGCCGGAGAGCGGACCCTGTTCCTGCTGACCGGCGCGGTGGCGATCGTCTTCGCGTTCTCGCTGTTCGTCCGCCCGGACATCGGCGCGGCCTCACTCGCCACGGTCTTCGGCCTGTTCAGCCTCGTCTACGGCGTCTCGGCGGTCTTCGCCTCGTTCGAGGAGCGGCGCCACCGAACCGACCAGAGCCGGCGCCAGCCGGTCGGCGTCTAGGACTTCGGCGGCGGACAGCCGCGTGGCGCCGACCAGCAAAAACGGCGCCACGCGGCACCGGCCGAGTGGGAATCGATCACCTTGCACTTCATTTCCTTGCTTGACAAAGCACATATTGACCCGGGCATACTCGATGGCGATCGATCCAGCGGTTCACACGACGGAAGGCCCGCATGAACCTCGGCATCGCCATCGCGGATTTCACCCGGCCCGGCGGCCCGACAGGCATCGCACGCCATGTGGCCCGACTGGCCCGTACGGCGGAGGAGTTCGGCTTCACCCGCATCGCCGTCATGGATCACCTCTTCCAGATCGGCATCGTGGGCGCCTCCGAGCAGGAGATGCTGGAGGCGTACACCACGCTCGGCTACCTGGCCGCGTCCACCGAACGTGCGGAACTGCTCGCCCTGGTGACCTCGGTCGGCTACCGCGAACCAGGCCTGCTGGCCAAGATGATCACCACGCTCGACGTTCTCTCCGAGGGCCGCGCCGCCCTGGGCATCGGCGTCGGAGCCGGCTTCAACCTCGCCGAGGCGCGCGGGCTCGGCCTGCCTTTTCCTCCGGTCGCGGAGCGGTTCGAGCGGCTTGAGGAGACTCTCCGGATCTGCCTGCAGATGTGGAGCGACGACGAGAAACCCTTCGAAGGCCGGTACTACCGACTTGAGCGCACCCTCAACTCCCCCGGCACCGTACGGCGACCCCACCCACCGATCCTGATCGGCGGATCCGGAGAGCGGAAGACACTCCGGCTCGTCGCGGAGTACGCGGACGCCTGCAACCTCTTCCACGGACCCGACCTCCAGCACAAACTCGACGTGCTCCGCCGGCACTGCGACGACGTCGGGCGCGACTACGCCGAGATCGAGAAGACGGTCCTGCTCCCCCTCGACCCCGGCGCGTACGGCGAGAACATCCGGAGCTTGCTCACGGAACTGCGCCGACTGGACCACATCGGCATCGACCACGTCATCGGCCCGATCCGCGGCACCGACCAGCACGCCGCGCTACGACTGCTGGGCGAGCGCCTCGTACCGGAAGCACTGAGCATCTGACGCACACAGCACACCGCCCACTGCTCGTTGGCGAAAACCAACGCCGTTTTATTTGCTTGCTAAAGCATGTACATATCGATGTGAGGAGACGACACACATGACCATCACGAGCGAACACCCCGAACGCCCCGCACAAGGAGCCGATGTCGTCATCGTCGGCGGAGGTTCCGCCGGTGCCGTTCTCGCCGCCAGGCTCAGCGAGGATCCGGAGCGCACGGTCCTGTTGATCGAGGCGGGCCCGGACTACCCCGCCGACCGGATCCCCGAGGGACTGTCGACCCCGCACGTCCTGGCCGACCCGGACCACGACTGGGGCTACACCGCACGTGCCACCGACCGCGCTCCGAGCATTCCCGCGCCGCGCGGCCGGGCCATGGGCGGCAGTTCCGCGGTGAACGCGGGTGTGGCGATCCGGGCGCGGGCTGCGGACTTCGCCGCCTGGGGCGAGCGTTACGGGATCAAGGGCTGGTCGTACGACGAAGTCCTCCCGACGTTCAGGGACATGGAGAACACGCCGACCGGCGACGACGCCCATCACGGCCGTACCGGACCCTTCCCTGTTCGGCAGTGGACGTACGAGGAACTCACGTCCTCGCTACGGGGGTTCGTGGACAGCGCGGCGGAGCTGGGGTTCCGGCGCAACGACGACTTCAACGGCGCGCGGCAGGACGGCACCGGCGGCTACCCGGTCAACATCGTCGACGAGGTGCGTCAGAACTCCGCCCTGGTGTATCTGACACCGCGGGTGCGCAGCCGCCCCAACCTGACGGTGCTGAGCGACGTCACGATCGACAGGGTGATCATCGAGGACGGCGTGGCGCGAGGTGTCGTGGATGCGTCGGGCACCGTCTTCCAGGCCGGTGAAGTGGTGCTCTCCGCGGGGAGTTACGGCAGCCCGGCCATCCTGCTGCGCTCCGGCGTCGGCCCGGCCGAGGACCTGCGGGCGCTCGGTATCGACGTGGTCGCCGATCTCCCGGTCGGTCGCCGGCTGCAGGATCACCCCTTCTTCCACTCGCTGTTCGCTCTCGCTCCCGAGCACCAGACCCTGACGTCCGCCTTCGGGGCCCATCTGTGGCTCGCCTCGCGCGAGGCACACGCCGGTGAGCTGGACCTCGGCATCGTCGCGACCCATCTGCCGGACGGCTCGTTCAGCCCCACGGGCGGGGCGGTCCTCCTCGCCGCGGCCGTCACCCGGCCGGAGTCGCGCGGCTCGGTACGGCTGGCCAGCCGTGATCCCCACGCGGCTCCGGTCATCGACAACAACTTCCTCGCGACGGCCAGGGACCGCAGCCGGATGCTGGAGGGCGTGCGGCTCGTACGCCGTCTGGCGAGCACGGCACCGTTCGCGGGTGCGGTGGCCGCCGAGCTCGTTCCGGGCGACGCCGTACGCAGCGACGAGGAGCTTGAGGCGGCGATCGCGACCGGAATCGCCACCTACGGCCACCCGACCTCGACCGCGCCCATGGGCGGGCCCGGGGACGAGTGGGCCGTCGTCGACGCGTCGGGGGCGGTGCACGGGCTGGCGGGGCTGCGGGTGGTCGACGCGTCGATCATGCCCGAGGTTCCGTCGACCGTGACCAACGCGACCACCATCATGATCGCGGAGCACATCGCCCGCCGGGTGTACGGGAGTTGACGCCACCTGGCGCCGCCTGACACGAAAGGTCCCGGACACGAGGAGTGTGTCCGGGACCTTTCACGTGCAGCGTGACGACGACGGTGCCGGACCGTCAGTCGAACTTCTCGACCACCGTTTCGAACTGCCTCACCATGGCCGACAGCGACCGGCCGTCGAGGTGGTCCATGACCCGCTTGCGGGCGCTCGCGAGGTGTACCGGATAGGCCGCCTGAAGTCGCTTCAGCCCTTCCGGGGTGAGGGTCGCGACGTTCCCCCGCGCGTCTCCCTCGTAGCGCCGCTTGACGACCTGGCCGCGGCTCTGCAGGGCGTCCACGACGCGGGTGATACGGCTCGCCGACAGCGCGGTCGCCGAGGCGAGGTCCGCCATGCGGAGCTCCTGGTTCTCGGCCTCGGACAGGCTCATCAGTACGACGTACTCGGTGAGCGTCAGCCCCGTGGCGCGCAGCAGATCGTCGTCCAGTGAGCGCGGCAGCGCGACGATGACACGCATCAGGGCACGCCAGAAACGCTCCTCCTGTGCGGTCAGGGCATCCTCGGCGGTCATCCGTGCAGGTTAGCGTGCTCAAGCAAGGAACCTCAACCTGCGACATCAGAGATCGCGGAGCTTCAGGCTGCTGTGAAGGCCAGGACGGTGTTGTGTCCGCCGAAGCCCAGGGAGTGGCTGAGGGCCAGGCGGACGGGTTGCGCGCGGCCGGCTGTCGTCACGATGTCGATGCCTGCGGTGCTGTCGTCCGGTGCGGTGAAGTTGGCGGTCGGCGGGACTGTGTTGTTGACGATGCTGAGCACGGTGAGGGCGGCCTCGATGGCTCCCGCGGCCCCCATGGTGTGCCCCAGAACGCCCTTGGCGGACGTGACCGATGGTGGTCGGCGGGCATAGAGCTCCCGGATCGCGGTGGCTTCCACAGTGTCGTTGAGGGGGGTGCTGGTGCCGTGGGCGTTGATGTGGTCGACGTCGTCCGGGCCGGCTCCCGTCTGCTCCAGGGCCGTCAGCGTCGCGGCTCTCAGTCCCGCCCCTTCAGGATGTGGTGCCGTGGGATGGTGGGCGTCGCTGGTGGTGCCGTGGCCCGCGAGGAGGGCCAGCGGGCGGGCGGCGCGGGAGGCGGCGTGGCGTCCTCGTTCCAGGACGAGCATCCCGCAGCCCTCGCCGAGGACGAAGCCGTCGCGGTCCTTGTCGAAGGGGCGTGAGGCGCTGCCGGGATCGTGGCTCCGGAGGGACAGCGCGCCCATCTTGGCGAAGGCGGCGGCGCACAACGGGGTGACCATGGCGTCGGTGCCTCCCGCGACGGCGATGTCGCAGGCCCCTGACTGCAGGAGGAGGCAGGCGATGATGAGGGCCGTTGCTCCCGAGGCGCAGGCGGTGGAGGTCTGCAGGGAGGGACCGGTGGCGCCGAGTTCGAGGGCGAGATGTCCGGCCGTCATGTTGGGGAGGAAGGCGGGCAGCGTCATGGGCGACAGGACGCCGTGGCCGGTGGTCAGCAGTTTGCGGTGCTGGGTTTCGAGGGTGCCGATGCCGCCCGCCGCGGTACCGACGACCACGGCCACACGTGCGGGATCCCAGTCGCCGGGCTCCAAGCGGGCCGCGCCGAGGGCCTCTCGGGCGGCGGTGAGCAGGAAGCGGGTGCCGTGGTCGAAGCGCCAGAGCCGCCCCGGCCCGCGTTCCAGGGGCGGTACGCGGCAGGACATGGTCACCGGGCTGCCGCTGAGGGCCGGGTCCGCCTGAGCAGTGGGCCTGCCCGCGCACACGGCCTTCCAGGTCTGCTCGGCTCCCACGCCCGCGGGTGTCACCAGGCCGACGCCGGTGACGGCGATCTCCTCGCTCACTGCACGGCCTCGCGTCCGGACGCCGGTTCGTCGAGGAGCGCGCTCACCGAGCGGGCCACGTCGGCGACGGTGAGGTCGGCGGCGGCGGAGTCGTCGAGCGGGATCTGCCACTCCTCCTGGAGCGTGACGTAGAGCTCCACCACGGCGAGGGAGTCCAGGTCCAGGTCGTCGAGGGTGGCGTCGGGACCGATGCGTTCGGCGTCGACCTCGAACTTGTCGGCGAGGAGGGTCACGAGGTGGTCGTAGACGCGGTCCACGGATGACTCCTTGAGAGGTCGGGTGTGCACAGGGGCGTGGTGTCCAGGTCGGTGGGCGGTGCTTCCGACCGGGGGACGGCGGCGGGCCAGTTCAGTGCGACGGAGGCCCAGGTGAGTCCGCCGCCGAAGGCGGTCAGCAGGGAGCGTGCACCGGGGGCTACGGCTCGGTTGACCGCGGGGTCGGCCAGGACCAGGGGGATGGAGGCCGCCGCGGTGTTGCCGAGTTCGCCGATGTTGCCGAACCGGTGGGCGGGTGCGATGCCCAGGCGGTCGCCGACGGAGTCGAGGATGCGCTGGTTGGCCTGGTGGCCGACGAAGGCCCGTACGGTCTCCGGTGCCCAGTCGGCCCGGCGGAGGACGGAGCCCGCGGACTGGGTCATCCGGCGGACCGCGTGGGCGTAGACGGTGCGGCCCCGCATGCGGAAGTAGCGTGCGTCCGGTTCCGGCGGCGGCAGGTGGTGCGGGTGGCGGGATCCGCCGTACGGGACGGTGATGAGGTCGCTGCCGCTTCCGTCCGCTCCGAGGTCTACGGCGATGACGGCGCCGGGTTCGTCCCGGGTGCCCGGACGCAGCAGTACGGCGCCGGCGCCGTCGCCGAAGATCGGTGCGGTCTCCCGGTCCGCGGGATTGACGATGCTGGTGTAGGTGTCGGCGGCGATCACCAGGACCGTGGAGCAGGTGCCGCTGCGGACGAGGGCTGTCGCCGTGGCCAGCGCGTACAGGAAGCCGGAGCAGACGGCGGCTATGTCGAAGGCGGGGATGGTGCCCAGTCCCAGCCGGTGGGCGACCGCGGGTGCGGTGGCGGGGCAGGGGTGGTCGGGTGTGCTGGTGGCCAGCAGGAGCATCTCGGGGCGGTGGTCCCCGGCGGAGGCGAGGGCTGCCCGTCCCGCGCCGACGGCCAGGTCGCCGGTGCTGGTGCCGGGGTCGGCGTGCCGTCGGCGGGTGATGCCGGTGCGGTCGCGGATCCAGGCGTCGTCCGTGTGCAGGGCGCCACGTGCGACGACCGTGTCGTTGTCGACGACGTGCGGCGGGAGGCAGGATCCGATCCCGGTGATGACGGCCGTCGGAGAAGCCGCGTGCGTGAGGTTCCCGTCCTGGGCGTTCATGCCGCGGCGAACGGCGAGGGGGGCTTGGGGTGGCCTGCCAGGCCGCCGTCGGGTACGGCCAGGCCGCCGTCGACGACGAGTGCGTGCCCGGTCACGAACGACGAGGCCGGGGAGGCGAGGAAGAGGGCGGCGCCGACCACCTCGTCCGCGGTGGCCCACCGGCCGAGCGGGACATGGCTGGTCAGCCAGTCCGAGAGCGGGCCCGTCCCGCTGGCGAAGGCGGTCATGTCGGTGCGGGTCCAGCCGGGGCACAGGGCGTTGACGCGGATTCCCTGCCTTGCCCAGCCGACCGCGAGGCTGCGGGCGAGGGAGAGCTGGGCCGCCTTGGTGGCGGCGTACGCCTCCATCATCGGCGTGCCGACGAGCCCGGCGACGGACGACATCAGGATCAGGCTGGCGCGGCCCGAGTCGGCCAGGTACCGGTGCGCGGCCCGGCACAGTGCGGCCGTCGCGTTGAGATTGACGGTGACGACGGTGTCCCAGTCCTGCTGACGGGCGTGCTGGAGCGGTGTCAGCAGAGGGCTTCCGTCCTCGGCCGTCGGGAGGGTGCCCGCGTTGTGGACGACGATGTCCAGGCCGCCCAGTGCGGTGGCCGCCGCGTCGGCGAGGTCGGCCGCGACGCCCGGTTCGGCGAGGTCCCCGTGGAGGGCCACCGCCTTGCGGCCCCGCTCCTCCGCGGCCCGTACGGTGCCGTCGAGTGCGGGCAGCGTGCGGGCGGTCACCGCCAGATCGCAGCCCGCGTCGGCCAGGGCCTCGGCGACGGCCTTGCCGATGCCCCGGGATGCGCCCGTGACCAGCGCGCGTGCGCCGTCCAGGCGGAAGAGGTCCATGGCGTTCATTGCGGGGCTCCTTCGGCGGCGGGCCGCTGTCCGATGACGGTTCCGGTTGGGGTGGCTACGGGCAGGACGGCCGGCTCCGGGGTGATGGCGGGCGCCCCGCTCCAGGTGAGCAGTGCGCTGCCCCAGGTCATGCCGGCACCGAAGACGGCCAGGAGGACGCGGTCGCCGGGCCTCAACTGCCTGCGGGCGGCGGCACGGGCGAGTGCGTACGGGGTGCTGGCGGCACCGATGTTGCCGACCTCGTCGCCGACGATCACCAGACGGTCGGCGGGGATGCCGAGGTCGGCGCCCATGCGCCTGAGCAGCACGGGGTTGGGCTGGTGGGCGACGACACAGTCGACGTCCCGGATGCTCAGCCCGCCCCGTTCGAGGGCCTCGGTGATGAGCCGCGGGAAGACATCGGTGATGAACCGGCTGATGGTGCGGCCGTCCATCCGGATGCAGTGGTCGCGGTCGGCGAGTGTGGCCGGGCTGGCCGGGTGACGGCTGCCGCCCGCCGGGATGAGCACGCGGTCGGCGAGAGCGCCGTCGGAACCGAGGCTGAAGTGCGTGAACCCTTCAGGGGCGGGCACCGGCCCCAGGATGGCTGCGGCGGCACCGTCCGCGAACAGGACGGCCGTGCCCCGATCGGCCGGATCGAGGAACTTCGAGTACGTCTCGACGCCCACCACCGCCGCGTACCGGATCTCCTCGGTGCCCCGCAGCCAGTCGTGCGCCACCTTGGTGGCGAACAGCCAGCCCGAGCAGGCGGCGCTGACGTCGAGGGCGACGGCGTCGGAGGCGCCGACCAGGGTCTGGATCCGGCAGGCGGTCGACGGTCCGAGTTCGTCGGGGGTCGAGGTGCCGCAGACCAGCAGGCCGATGTCGGCGACGTCGATGCCGGCGGCCCGGGCGGCGGACCTGACGGCGTGTGCCGCGAGGTCGGAGGCCGCCTCGTGCGGGCCGGCCACGTGGCGTTTCAGGACCCCGGTACGTTCCCTGATCCATTCCGCCGTCACGCCGACGCCCTCGGCCACCTCGGCGTTGGTGCGGACGGTGGGCGGCAGATGGGTGCCCATGCCGAGGACGCCGATACGGCGCTCGCCCGTCATTCGGCTCCCCCTCGGGTCCAGGTGAGCGTGGCGCGCAGCGCGGTGTCGTAGTCCGGGGCGGCCAGCGGGGCGCATACGACGTCGTCGGGATGGGCGAACGCCTCGGTCAGCAGCGGCAGATGCGGTACGACCGCGTCGCACAGCTCGTCGGCGACCACCGACAGTCCCCGGATGTCCGCCGGTCGCAACGTCCCGTGGGCGAGCAGTGAACCGGACCAGCGGCGGGCGGCCATCACGCCGTGCAGGGCCGCCAGCGGCCGAAGGGCCTGTGCCAGTTCGTGATCGTGTATCCCGTCGAGGGTGCGGGGCACGTTCTCGGCGACGAGCGCGTCCGCGTACACCTCGCCGAGCAGCCCGGCGTCCTCCAGCAGCGGGTTCCAGGCGTCGAACGGGGTGCTCGGGTCCGTCGTACGCAGTTGCTCCGACAGGTGCCGGGTCAGCCGGTCCTGATGGGCGCGTACGATCGCGGGCCACCAGTGCGGGGACACAGGTGGTGCTGACGAGGCGTCCTCTGGTGCCTGTTCGCCCTCTTCGGCGAGGGAGCGGCCGATGTCGTAGAAAATGAGCTGGCTGTCCCCGCCCGCCGCGTCGAACGTGTGGTGGAAGCCGTGGTACGCGGCCAGGCCGTTCACGTCCAGGTGTCCGGAGAAGCCGCAGCGGCTCTGGCAGACGGCGGTGATCCGAGCCGCCAGCCGGACCGTGGCGGCCTTGTACGCCGCCAGCGGGCGGCTGACGGCGGCCCACGGTGTGAACCCCATCGCGTCGGCCCCGTTGTCGGTCCGGGCCGCAGGGGCTGCGAGGGACTCCGCCCACACGGTGCGGGCCCCGTCGGCGGCACAGGTCAGGGCGAACGCGTCGGCCAACGCGCCCAGCACGGCGCGTTGCTGGGTCCGGTACGTCAGCAGGGGGACGCCGGGTGCCAGCCGACCCTGAGTGCGGCGCTGCCGCGCGTAGTTGACGGCCTGCACGGCCGACTGGCGGGCGGTCGCCGCCGCGACCGCCGGCATGGTCGCCCACAGTCCCTGCCCCACCCGCAGGGTGCGTTGCAGGCGCCCCTCCTTCGCCCCGGCAAGGTCGTGGAACGTGCCGTCGTCACCGATGCCCGCCCCGTCGGCCAGCCAGTGGGCGTACGGCACCCGGACGTGGTGGAAGCGCACCAGGACGTAGTCGAGGGGCAGCGCGCCCAGCCCGAGCGGTGAGGAGACCTCGACGCCGGGCAACAGCCCGTGGTCATCGGTCAGTTCGACCACGAACGCGAAGACCCCACGGTCCGTGCCGTCTGTGACCAGGCGCGCGAGCACCACCGCCGTCTGCGGTACGTCCAGGGTTCCGGCGCTGCCGAACTTGGCGGCCTGCGGGTCCGGTGTGTGCAGGACGAACTCGCCGGTGGCCCGGTCGAGTTCGGCGTGTGTCCGGGTCGCGAGGTGGCTGTTGGCCTGACCGGCCTCGGTGATCAGGTAGACACCCTTGGCCCGGCCCGCGCGCAGCGCCTCCATCTGCCGGCCGAGGTGTTCGCCCTTGTCGTCGGCGAGTTGGGCCATGGACCCCAGGCAGAGCAGGTGGTGGACCAGGGCCGCCAGGCAGAGGGAGGGGTCGGCGACGGCGGCCCAGGCGTGGAGGGCGGCCACCTGCGCCGGATCGTCGAGGAGACGGCCCGCCGGCGGCAGGGTCTCGCCCAACAGCCGTAGGCGGTGCAGGAGTTGTCGGCCGCTGTCGGCGGCTTCTCCGGCATCGGGACCGCAGCCGGCGGCGAGCGCCTTGTGGAGTGCGGAGAGGAAGGACGAGTCGCAGGGGCCGTGGAGGAGTCGTTGCAGCTCGTCACGGGTGGCCACGGGGAGGGACGCGAGGGACATCGCTGGTTCTCCAGGTCGGGGAGCGGGGGTCACCAGGGGAAGTCGGGTTCGGCGAGAGGCGCGTGGACGGGTGGCGCGGTTTTCGCGGACAGCACTTTGCGGGCGCTGGAGGCCAGGGCGTCCCCCGTCCCCGCTTCGAAGAGGACGTCCGGACGATGCCGGACCGCCTGACGCAGGACGGCGGGCACGACGGCGGGCCGTACCAGGCAGTCGGCCAGCCGCCGTGCCAGGTCGTCGTCCGGACGGTAACGGCGTCCGGCCACGGCGGAGTACACGGGGAAACGAGCCTGGGACCAGGTACGGGCGCGCAGCGACGTGGCGAACACCTCGGCCTGGGAGGCGAACGACGGATGGTGGGAGGAGAACGGCAGGCGCAGCCGCGTCGCGGCCACGTCCGAGTCCGCGGCCGTCTTCTCGACACGCACCAGGTCCGGCACGGGGCCCGCGACGACCACCGACCGGTCGTCGTTGACCACGGCCACCGTCGCGTCCGCCGCTCCGGCACGTTCCAACAGACGGAGGGCGGACGGCTCGGGGCAGGAGAGGAGGGTCAGTCCGCCGGGACAGGTGGCGAGCACGAGTGAGAGGTCATGGGCCGCGCGGGCGCCGTCGTGGACGGTGAGAACTCCGGCGGCGGTCAGCGCGGCGATCTCTCCGAAGCTCACGCCTACGACGGCCGATGGCGTCCCATAGGAGTCGCACAACACCTGATGCACCGTCACCGAGGCTCCGAACAGGGCGAGTTGAGGAGTTCCCGTGGCCGCGTGCGCCAGCTCGCGCCCGCTGGGCGGATTCGCCCCCAGCAGCCACGGACCGAGCGGTGGCAGACCGTGTCCGACCACGCTGTCGTCGATCTCCTGGAAGACCTGACGGGCGGCGGCGAGCACGCCGCCGTCGGCGCGGGCAGCGCTTACCAGAGAGCTGACGGAGAAGTCCCCTTGTCCTGGGAACAGATGGACGGAACGCCGCCAGTCGGACGGACGACCCGGTCTGCGCGCGGGGCTGGTGTGCATCTCACCCTTCCGTTCGGACAGGTCACCTGTGCACAAGAGGCGTACGGCTGCAACGTGCGCTCGACCCGTGCGCACTGTGCACGGCCGCCAGTGGAGCCACACCCTGAGCCTGCCTGACCGAAAGCGCTTCCAGCGCTCATGCGGGCGGCAAACCCGTTGAACACATGCGGGCGTTGAACGCCCGTACTGACGACCAGCCGAGCGGGACAGGAAGAAGAGCGTGCGATCACCCCGGACACCGAATCAGGCCCTGCGCCTCCTCCTGGCCGAGGCCGGCTGGACCGCGGCCCACCTGGCACGCCAGGTCAACGCGCTCGGCACCACCCAGGGAACCCCGCGTCACTACGACCGGACCACGGTCGCCCACTGGCTGGCCGGCAGCCGCCCGCGCCCACCCGTACCCGGCCTCGTCGCGGAAGCCCTCTCCCGGCACCTCGGCAGACCCGTCCGAGCGGAGGACACTGGGCTGCTCGGCCCCGGGCAGTGGCACCACGGCCTCGAAACACCACCGGGTGAAGGGAGTGCCGTGGAACGCCTCGACCGGATACTGCGCGACACCAGCCGGCGCAGCGTCACGCTCGTCGGCGCCTACTCGCTGGCGGCGCTGGCCGTACCGCAGGGACCGCCCTTCGCCGCGAAACCACTGACCTCCGCAGCCAACCCGGCATCCCGCGTCGACATGACCCAGGTGTCCTCCGCCAGGGAACTGCTCGCCCTCTTCTCCCGGGCCGACGCCTCCTTCGGGGCCGGACCGGTGCGCGAACCGCTGCGCCAGTTCCTCTCGACGACGCTCCTCCCCTGGCTCAGGTGCGACATGAGACCCGCCGTCCGACGCGAGCTGTTCACGGTGGCCGCCCAGCTCACGTACCTCTGCGCGTTCCTCCATTTCGACATGAACCGCCAAGCCGCCGCGCAACGCTTCTACCTCACCAGCGTCGAACTCGCCCGCGAGGCGGGCGACCCGGTCGGACACGCGCTCGCCCTGCGCGGACTGAGCGTGCAGGCCCACGCGTTGGGACACTTCACCGAAGCCCAGCGACTGGCCGAGGCCGCCGTCCGCACCGGCGCACGTCACGTCCCACCACACCAACAGGCTTTCTTCCTGGGCCAGTTGGCCGTCACCGAGGCGGGGCTGGACGACACCCGCGCCACCCGCCTGCTGGCCACGGCCGAACGCTGCCTGGAAAGGTCGTCGAGCGGGGCCTCACCGGTCGGCGCCTTCCACCACGGCTCCCTGGCCCTTCAACACGCCGCCGTGGCCAGGCGCATGAGCGACAACCGCGGGGCCACCCGGGCACTCGACCTGTCACTCCGGTGTCGCCCCTCCGACGAACGCCGGTCCGGTGCCCTCGGCCTCGCCGAACTGGCCGAGGTCCAACTGGCGGCCGGCCACCTCGAACAGGCGTGCCGAACCTGGCACGACTTCCTCGACGTACACCCCCACATACACAGCGCTCGCGCCGACGACCGGCTGCGCGCCCTGACCGCCGGGCTCCGCCCCAACGCCGCACACCCCGCCGCCGCGGCACTCCTCGCACGAACACGCGAGATACGTCCCGGCGCCGACCGTCACAGTGATCGCGCGCACCGTCCCGGAAACGTTCCCTGAGAGATCCGCGCCGGGTCGCCGGGTCACCGCCTCCATCCGCTCACACTGCCCCGGCAGGGTGAAATCGGAATCCACGGTGGAAAGAAGAAGATTCAGGCCTGTTGGATGGTGGTGAAGCCGTCTCCTTTCTCACCCTCCCCCTACGCCTGTTCCTGCGACCCCCACCAGGAAGATGAACCGAAGCGTCCTCTCCGAAGTACTTCGCTCCCCCACCCTGCACATCGCCCCGGGCTCGCTCGTAGTGGCCAGATCCTTCAAGCACCCCACACGCGGGCCGGTCGACTGTCCCGCGCACCACCTGTTAGCCGCGCACGCCCGGCGAGCGGGGCTCGTCGCCGACAGCCTCTCCTTATCGGACACGGACCTGTCGGAGGCCCTCCCGGAGGCGCCGACCACGGTCTTCACCGTCTCCTACGAGAAACCGGAAGGCGGACATCGCGGCCTCGCCCTCGCCGCGCGCAGCGACGACCCCGCCGCAATCGCCTTCGCAGGCCGACAGATCGAGTCATGGCAAGCCGTACTGCGCACCCGCCGGGTGCTGTACGTGATCACGCCGCCCACCGGGAGCGCCATCGACGGTCCTCGAACGTCGGGTTCCCCGGTGCCGTCGCAGACGACCGACGCCACCCACAGCCCATGGCAGCCGTGCGGCTGCCCCGCCGGCGCCCCCTGTCCCGCGGCCGGAAACACGAAGCGCGCCGTGCGCCGGTTCCTGGACCGTGGAGACGAGGTGGTCGTCTTAGGAGTACCGGTCGCCGGCACCGGGACCTGGCCGACGCAGGCCCTCGACGGAAGCGCGACCCTGGTACAGACCTCACAGGACGCGGAGCTCCTCACCATCAACGACCCCGACCGCCTCGCGTTCGTCGTCGCCCCCGGTGCCGCCGTGTCCAAGGTGGCCGAGATCCTGCACGTACTGCGCCGACGGTATCCCCGCCTGCGGGGCCAGCACCCGCGCGAATGGTGCTACACCATGGACGATCTGCACACGGTCGTCGCTTCGACACTGGCCCAGTCCGACACCCTGCTGGTCACCGGCCAGGAATCCGCCCCCGCCATCAGGACCGCGATCACGCAGGCAGCTCTGGCCGGGGTGAGAGTCCGCGACGTGACCGAGCTGGCGAATCTGCGCCCCGGCGACATCGACGGTGCGACGATCACCTTGCTGGACACGACACCGGACGGACGCGGCCGACGGGAGGTGGGCCAGGCCCTGAACGGCCTGGGACCGGCGAGTCACATCCGCCGCGAGGTGCGCTCCTATCCCGAACCGTCACACGACACCACCCGCAGTATCGTCGCGAGATGAACCACTTACGGTCCCCGTGGCCGACTCGCACGCGGCTCCGCCGTCGAGTCGGCCACGGAGCCGCGGGAACAGCTGTCGGCCGTTCAGTCGCAGGGACAGGTCCCGGCGCGGACTGACGGTTTCCGGCCAGATCGCCTGATCCGCATATCCGCAGCCCGGCCCGGCCGCCGGGCGGAGATGAGGAAGCCGGCGATCAGGAGGCCCGCGCCCGGGGTCAGCAATGGACTTCGCAGGGTCCGCTCAGCGCTCTGCCTTCTCCCACGGTCTGACCCCTAGCTTTCCGGTGGTTCCGAGGTCGAGGTTCGGGGTCACGATCACCGGGTCGGCACCGGCCTTCGCCCGGACCCGCACGTAGGGCACGTTCACCGGCGTGCCGAACTCGGTGGTGTTGCGCCAGACCAGGCCGGCGGTCGCCGACTCGCCGGGCCCGAGCGTGACGGGACGGGGCGATTCGTCGGCTCCGGCGCCGGTGGTGATCTCGTGGCTGCCGTCGAGGATCTTGATGCCGTCGACGTGCTTGAGGTCGACGTCCAGGAGCTCCAGCAGCGGGTAGCCGTCGATGGTGTAGTCGCGCGTACCGCAGTTGTCGAGATGCAGGCCCACGATGCGCAGCCCCATGGCCGCGTCACCCTTGTCGGCGCTGACCCGGATCCCGGAGGCGGGGCACGTGCCTGGTGCGGCCGGCGCCTCACTTGAGGGGACCTTGGTCACTTCGAGCACCTTGGCCTGCGTCACCCGCGGTGTGGTGGGCGGCAGTTCGCCGGCCCGGACCGTGCCTCGTACGGTCTTACCGGGGCCGACGTCGCGGACGGTCGCGGTCTGGTTGGCCATGGCCCCGCCGTCGGCGCTCATGAAGGTGATGATGACCGAGTAGGTCAGGGTCTCGGTGCCCTTGTTGGTGACTTCGTAGGCGGCGACGATCCCCGAGTCCCTGGCGAGGCTCTCGGCGGAGACGGAGTAACTGCGGGTGGGCGAGGGGGAGGCCGAGGGGAGGGTCAGCGCGGTGATCCGTACGCCGTCCTTGCCCGGATCGTGGACCTGTGTGGGGGATGGCGACTCGGCCGTGCCGGCACCGGCGTTCCCGGCACCGGCGCGTTCCGTCCCGCAGGCCGTGAGCAGCAGAGCGGTCGCGGCGAGAGCCGACAGGAAAGGGGCGGTGCGGACTGGAGCCGGACGGAGGACGGCGGGTCTGGGCATCCGGTCATCTGATCAGCGTGTGAACCCTGCGCATGTGGTGGAGGCCATAATTCCGGTCACAGGGGTGTCACAAGTCCGGGGGCGGCGGCGCTCCTGGTCGCAAGCCGGTGAGGACAACTGCGAAGACTTCCACCACCGGCGACTTCGGCTTCTCGTGCTGCTCGTGGCGGACCGAGCTCCCACTGAGCCGGCGCCGCTCAGTCATGACGAGCGAGGCGAGCCTGCCGCGCCGAGGGGAAACGCAGCCCTCAAGCACAGCAGGACAACCGCGTCCAAGCCTCTTTCACGTCCGGTTCAGGTCCGGTCCACGCTCCGCCGGTTCCTCCCGGTCGACCGCCGCAGATGCCGCCGCGGCCAATGCGCCGCGATTGAGCCAGACCAGGGCCGCGGTCGCGACCAGGACGAGGAGGGGAACCGCGAAGCCGGCACGCGCACCACCCGGGCCGTCCACGAGTCGGCCGACCGCACTGGCTGACAGGGCGATGCCCGTCGCGCTCGCCGAATTGGTCCAGGTGAACGCCTGCGTCAGGAGCGCCCGGTCCACGACCGACTCGATGAGCGTCGAGGACACGATGATGCACGGAGCGATGCCCATACCCGGCAACAGGAGCGCGAGCCCGAGTTGCCAAGGAGTACCCGCCAGCAGCGGCAGCAGCGACGCGCAGGCCAGGAACGTCAGGGCCAGCCGTATTTGGACACTGGGCGCTGTGCGCCACCGTTGACGGCCGTAGGTCACGCTCGCCAACAGGCTCGCCGCACTCATCAGCCCGTACAGGAACCCGGCCGACGGGGCGGCGTGATGTGCCGCGGCGAAGGCGCTCACCGACACCTGCATCGAGCCGAAGAAGACACCCAGGGCCAGATTGACGGCCAGCAGTGTGCCGAAGCCCTTGGACAGCAGCCCTCCTGGGTGCCGCGCGGTCGTGCTTCCGGTGCGCGGGGGAAACGGTGGCGGCGCGGTCCGACGCTGTGCGGCGAACGTCAGCCCGGCGCCGACGACGAGCGATGCCGCCACCACGGTGCCCGCGGCCGGGTGCAGCGTGGTGGCCACCAGCACCGCGAGGGTCGGGCCGACCAGGAAGGCCAGGTCGTTGCTCATCGCTTCGAGGGTGAAGGCCGCAGTGAGTTCGGGCTTGCCGTGCAGCAGAGCCGACCAGCGGGCCGCGGCGAGCGCGCCGATCTGCGGGATGGTCGCCCCGGCCGCGAGTCCGGCCGCCATCAGGGGCACGGCGGTCGCTCCGCTCATGGCAAGCACCACGAGGACGGCAATGGCCACGGCGTGGGCGCACAGGCAGGGTACGAGGACCCGGGTCTGCCCGAACCGGTCGATGAGACGGGCCACTTGAGGGCCCGCCAGCGTCTCCGCCACCGCGAACGAGCCAGTGACAAGACCGGCAACACCGAAGGACCCGGTCTGCCCGTGCACGAGCCATACGACGGCCAGGCCGGCCATGGCCACGCCCACCCGAGCGGGGGCCGCGGCCAGGAAGAAGGCCGCTGCGCCGGGGGTCTTGAGAGCCGAACGATAGGAGGCGGAGGCCGACTCCTTCCGCTGCGTCCGGGCCGGTGGGGTACGACGGAACCAGCGCCGCGATGCCACGAGGAACCTTCCGCTGCACGGCGGGGCGGTGCGGGAGCGGGCGCCCGTTGGGGCGTCCTCCCCACCGCCAGGAGTCGTCCAGGTCGACCCGGACAGCAGACCTGGGGCCTGTGTCCGCGTCGGCTCCGACACCGGCAGAGCTGTTGAGGGGAGATCAGTGGGCGGATAGGGATCAGGGAAAGTGTACGGAACGGCTCCAGTCGGTACGGCCGTTCGGCCTCTCAGATGCGCGGTCGGTGCCACCTCGAACCGCTCATGGACACGCGGAGGTCGGCGATCGTGGACATGGACTTCCGCTCGTTACGACTCGTGACGACAGGTTGGGACACAGCGGGCGTCCTGCGGATGTCGGAGGCGAGCGGTGCCCGTTCCGCTACGCGCCCAGTCGACGTACGTCCGTCACGCTGTAGGACATCGAGGCGCGGAAACCGGCACCGGTGCGCACGGGAGCCAGGTCCGCCAACTCCTCGCCCCTGGCCGCGAACAGACTGATGTCGCCGGTGCCGGTCCACACGTCGGCGAGTTGCCGGTCGTTGAACTCGGCCATCACCAACTCGTGGACGGCGGGCTTGTCGTACTGGCCGGAGACCAGGCGCGGGAAGTGCCGGAGGTTGACCGTGGGGCGTGCGAACAGGGCGGCCGGGTCGGGGGCCGGCTGCTCCAGCGTCACCCTGGCCTCCGCCAGGGTGTGCCCGGCCGCCGACATGGACGCGCCGAACCGCCCGCCGGGCGCGAGGGTCGGCGACGCGCTGCCGGGCGCAGCGAAGACGCGGGTCTGGTGGACCGAGCCGAGCTTCTTCGGGAATCCCTGCACCCAACCGCGGGCCAGGGCAAGGTCGTTGTCGACGTAGATGTACGGGCACCACGACACGGGCTCGTCCTGCCGGCGGGCGTCCACCAGCACCATGAACTCGCGGTACTGGCTGCGCACCGGGTCCAGGTACTCGTCGTGCTCCGCGGAGAACTGCCAGTCGATGAACAGCGCCACCACGTGCCCGTCGGAGTCCGGGTCCGGGGTCAGTCCCTCGGGGAGTGTCGCCTCGGCGGCGGCCGGATCCGTCCAGAACTCGACGCCGACGATGTCCCCGGCGTAGTGCCACGGCGGGGCGGACGCGAGGTTCGCTTCTCCGCGCGGCGACAGCGGGTACGTGTAGCCCTGGAGCATGGAGGCCTCCTCAGCAGACGATCGAACCGTTACGGCACCATCCTTCGCCGAGGAGACGGATCCTGGCTTGCGTCACATGACTGCTTCTCCGTGCACGGAAGGCGGCTCGCAGCACTCACCGCCCGCCCGGCACCGGGAGTGCAGCGGATCGGCCACCGCCTGCAGCTCTTCGGCCAGTTGGTGGACCAGGGCCGGGTCGAGCTGGTCGATGACACGTCGGCGCGCACTGGCCAGATGAGCCGGATACGCGCCCGACAGCCGTTGCCGACCGGCCTCCGTCAGTACGGCCATGCTCCCCCGGGCGTCCGTCGCGTGCGGTCGCTTGACCACCAGGCCCTGCATTCGCAGGGTCTCCACGAGCCGGGTGATACGGCTCGCGGACAGAGCCGTGGCAACGGCCAGGTCGGTCATGCGCATGCGGTTGCCGTCCGCCTCGGAGAGGTGCATCAGCACGATGTACTGGGTGAGCGACAGGCCCGTGGAGCGCAGGAGATCCTCGTCGAGCGCCCGGGGCAGCGCCACCAGCAGTCTCTGCAGTGAGCGCCACAGGCGTTCCTCCGTGCCGCTCAGCGGTTCCGGCACGGGTGGGCTCGCGGCGCTCTGCGGCTGCAGCGTCGGCATCTCCTCCCCCTCCTCCTCTCCGAAGCTCCTGATAGGAACACTGAACCACAATCACTACTTGCTTGACAAAGCATTTTCCATAGGACGAAGATACTTGCACAAGCAAGCACTAGCGCCGCACGGGCCGTCCCGCGCGACCACATAACGAGAGGCCAGAAGGGCATGAGCGTTCAGTTGCCCCCCGCTGGAACGTACGAGGTGGATCCTGACCTGTCGTCCCTCACCTTCACCACGCGGCACATGTTCGGCCTGGGCAAGGTGACCGGCACGTTCCAGGTGGAATCGGGGCGCGTCACCATCGCCGAGCCGGTCACGGACTCGACCGCGCGGGCCGTCGTCGACGCCGGCAGCTTCCGAACGGGCACGGTCAAGCGTGACGATCATGTGCGCTCGCCCGCCTTCCTCCATGTGGACCGCCACCCCGACATCAGGTTCGAGTCGACCAGGGTGGTCCGCGGCGAGGACGGCTCCTGGGTCGTCAAGGGGCTTCTCACCGTCCGCGGACACCAGGCACCGGTCGAGCTGACGGTGGACTCCCTGTCCGTCGAGAACGGATCCCTGCGGATAACGGCCTCGGCCACCGTCGACCGGTATCGCCACGGGCTGACCGCCTCGAAGGGACTCGCCGCCCGCCTGCTGCGGCTCTCCCTGACCACCACCGCCCATCCCGACCCGAGAACGGCGGCGCCTGCCGTCGAGACCACAGCACAGCGAGAGGAACTCCCCATGTCCCCCAAGATCGCAGTCATCTACTACTCGTCGACCGGAACCGTGCACGAGCTGGCGGAGTCCGTGGCCGAGGGCGCCCGCAAGGAGGGTGCGGAGGTACGGCTCCTGCGCGTGTCCGAACTCGCCCCCGAGGAGGCCATAGCCAGTAACGACGCGTGGTCGGCCCACGCGGCGGCCACCAAGGACATCCCGGTGGCGACCCCCGCCGACATCGAGTGGGCCGACGCCGTGATCTTCGGCAGCCCCACCCGGTTCGGCAACATCGCGAGCCAGCTGAAGCAGTTCATCGACACACTCGGCGGGCTGTGGGCGCAGGGCAAGCTGGCCGACAAGATCTACAGCGGCTTCACCGCCACCGCCACCGCGCACGGCGGCCAGGAGTCCACGCTGCTCGCCCTCTACAACTCCGTCCACCACTTCGGCGGCATCATCGTCACTCCGGGCTACACCGACCCGGTGAAGTTCGCCGACGGCAACCCCTACGGCACCAGCCATGTCAACGGCCAGGGAGCGATCCCCGTCGACGACACGGCCCGAGCCGCCGCCGTGTACCAGGGCAAGCGCGTGGCCACGGTCACCGCGCAGTTCAAGGGCGCGTAGCAGCAGGGCAGTTGGATGCCGGCGGCAGCCTCGGGGCGGTCGCCGGCATTCGGCCGTCGGCTCGGCATTCGGTCGTCGGTCGCGCGGGAGTGCGTCGGTCGCGGACGGCGCGAACGTGGTCGTGAGTGGCCGCAGTACGACATCGGTGGCCGCGGCGGGGGCCGAACTCGGCGGCTCCGGGCGGGCCGTCGGCGTCGTCGCCGACAATGCCGACGCGCAAACGCGGGAACGACTGATCGCGGCGGCGCGCGATGCCTTCGGGCGACTGGACGGGGCGCTCATGAGCGTGGGCGGCCCGCCGACGGGCACCTCGGACGCCATCGACGAAACAACAGTGGCGCGATCTTCGAGTCGGGGTTCTGGGCGCGGCGCGGCTGTCACCCCTCCGTCGCCGCGGAACTGGGCGACGGAGGGGTGATCGGCTTCGCCCTGTCCACCTCGGTGTACGAACCGATCCCCGGCCTCGCGGACGAACTGGGCCCCCGGGGCATTCGCGTGGTCGACCTCCTGCCCGCCCACATCGAAACCGACCGCGTGCGCGAACTCGCGACGGTCACCGGCGACGGAGCAGGGTCGGCTCCCTCGCTCACCGACCCATCCCCCGCACCATGTTGACGGAATGTCAGAAGGGCAGCGCCCGCTGGTCACTTGTGGCGTTGATCCAGATGACGTCGGTGAAGTCGGCCAGGCTGTCGGGGCCCGTGCGGCCCCAGCCGCTGTCGCGTACGCCGCCCATCGGTGCGTGGATCTCGTCGTTCACCGTGGGCGAGTTGACGTTGACGATGCCGTGCTGCAGCGTCGGCGCGAGCTCGAATCCGCGGTACGTGTCGCCGGTGAGGATCGAGGAAGTGAGGCCGTACATCGTCCTGTTGGCGGCCTTGACCGCGTCCTCGGCGGTGTCGACGGGCTCGACGACGACGAGCGGGCCGAAGGTCTCCTCGTTGGAGACGGTGGCGTCGTACGGGACGTCGGTCAGGATGGTGGGCTGGTACACCAGGCCGTCGTACGTGCCGCCGGTGTGGAGCTTGGCGCCCTTGGCGACGGCTTCCTTCACGCGGCTGTCGACCAGGTCGACCGCGGCCCGGGTGACGAGCGGGCCGATGATCGTGGTCGGGTCCAGCGGGTCCCCCGACGGCAGCGTCTTGGTGCGCGCGACGAACTTCTCCAGGAACTCGTCGTAGATCGCCCGCTGGATGATGATCTTGCGGGTGTTGAGGCAGATCTGGCCCTGATGGAAGAAGGCCCCGAAGGTGGCCGCGCGGACGGCGTAGTCCATGTCGACGTCGTCGAGGATGATCGTGGGGTTGTAGCCGCCCAGTTCCAGGACCGTCCGCTTCAGGGTGCGGCCCGCGCGTTCCGCCAGCAGCCGTGCGGTGTTGACGCCGCCGATGAGGTTGATCACGCGGACGTCCGGGCTGGCGAAGAACTCGTCGGCGATGGCCGCGGCGCCGCCGGGCGCGTGGGTGACGACATTGATGACGCCGGGCGGGAAGCCCGCCTCCTCGGCTATCTCCGCGACCATCAGTCCGGCCGATATGGGCGCGAACTCCGACGGTTTGACGACAACCGTGTTGCCCGCGGCGAGCGGGTTGAGCACGGCCCGCCACGACAGGATGTTGGCGCCGTTCCACGGGGTGAAGCTCGCCACGACACCCAACGGGCGGCGCACGCCCACGGAGTGGGTGTTGGGGACGTTCGACTGCAGGACTTCTCCCTTGGGCAGGAAGACCCAGTTGGCCGCCTGCTCCAAGGTCGCTGCCACGCCCTCCTGTTGGAAGGTGGAGAACGGGATGGTGCTGCCGGTCTCACGCGCCAGGATCTCCGCGATCTCCTTGCTGCGGCGCCGTACGATCTCGGCCGCCCGGTAGAACAGCTTCGCCTTCTCGGCCGGTGCGAGCGCGGCCCAGGCCGGGAACGCCTCCGCCGCGGCCTCGATCGCGATGCGGGCCTCCGCCGCCCCGGCGTCGGCGACCCGGGCGAAGACCTCGCCCGTGTAGGGCTCGTAGTCCTCGAACACCGCCCCGCCGGCGGCCTCCCGCCACTGGCCTCCGGCGTAGTACTTCCGTACGGGTACCTCGGACATGACCATCAACTCCCGAACCTATTTGCTTGCGTGGGCAAGTAGATTCGACCCTCCTCTCACTGCATTGTCAAGCGCCAACCGGCCCGGGAATGAAGACAATTGACCGACTCACGACGCACCTCACCGGACCTCGGCACGCCTTGACATGGGCTTCCTTCGACGCAATGCTTGCCGACGAAAGCAATAACTTCGGGTGGGAGACCTCGATGACCACAAGCAGCCAGAACGACAAGGACGGCTCGCTGCGGGCGGTACTGGAAGGTGCCGCGTTCCAGACGGATCCGCACGCGGTGCTGCGGCAGTTGACCGACTCCGGAGCCGCGCACCGCTGCGAACCGGACGGTGCGCCCCCGCAGTTGCTGATCACGGGCTACGAGGCGGCACGCCAAGTCCTCACCGATCCCCGCGTGTCCAAGCGGAGCGAACGCGCGGGCCTGGAAGCGGGCTGGCTGATGAGCGGTGTCCGGGACGAGGTCGGTATCGACTACATGCTGACCGTGGACCCACCCGACCACACCCGTCTCCGCAAACTGGTGACGCGCGCTTTCACACCGCAGCAGATCGAGGCCCTACGACCCCGTACACAGAAGATCGCGGGCCGGTTCGCGGACGACGTACTGGCCCAGAGGACACCGGAGTTGATCGACGGCTTCGCCGCCCGCGTCCCCATCGCCGTGATCTGCGAACTGCTCGGCGTACCGCTCGGCGACTGGGACAGGTTCCGCTGGGCCTCGGAGCAGATCGTCTCCCCGGTCGCCGGTAGTGACCGCGAGGAGGCCTACGTCTGGATGAGCGGGTACCTGGCGGAGCTGATCGCGGGCAAGCGGATCGACCCCGGACAGGACCTGCTGAGCGCGCTGGCCAACGACACCGTCGAAGACAGGCTCACCGACCCGGAGTTGGTCGGTATGGCCTTCCTCCTCCTCATCGCCGGGTATGAGACGACCGCCAACCTCATCGGCGCCGTACTCCTCGGACTCGCCCAGCAGCCGGACCTCTTCAAAGCGCTGCAGGCCGATCCCGCGCTCGTGCCCACGGCGATCGAGGAGTTCCTCCGCCTGGACGGGCCGGTGCTCACGGCGACCGAGCGCTTCGCCACCGAGGACATGAAGGTGGGTGAAGTACCGGTGCGCCGGGGCGACATGCTGCTGGTGTCCCTGGCCGCGGCCGACCGGGACCCCGCCCGCTTCGAGGAGCCGGACTCCTTCCGCCTCGGCCGGTCGGCCGGCCATGTCGCCTTCGGGCACGGCGTCCATCACTGCCTGGGGGCTCCGTTGGCGAGGATGGAGGCCACGGTCGCGATCACGGCAATGCTGGAGCGCGTCGAGAGTCTGGAACTGGCCGTGGACGCGGCCGACTTGGAGTGGTCCCCGGGCTTGCTGATGCACGGGGTGCGGCAGCTTCCTGTGTCGGTCGTGGTCTCCGGGAGCTCGAACCCTCGGGGATGCTGAGCGACTTCACTCCTGGCGCCGGAGTTCGACAAGCAGCGCCTGCTCGGGGCGGAGCGTGGGCATGGGCAGGCTTGCGGTGACCGGCACCGAGCCGGGCGGAGTGACCCTGGCCGCTCTCTCCCAGGAGTACAGCGCCCCTTAGCCGTCCTGGGCCATGACTCCGTGCAGCAGCGGCGCCTCGTCCTCCACCACCTCCTACGGGACAGGGCATGAACGGGCGCGGTCCTGTGACGGTCAACCGCGTTCTCGGTACAGGTCGCGCAGCAAGGCGATCTCGGCTCCGTGGTGCAGCACTTCCTGGTTGACCCACCACACGATGTCGACGAACGGCTCCTCCGCATCGCTGCCGTGCGGATAGGTGCAGTACCCCACGGTGTCGAGCGCGGTCTCGTCGACACTCATCAGCGCCTTCCGCCAGGCACCCGCCCCGGTGTCGAAGGCATCGACCGCACCAACGGCATCGCCGCTGACCGAGTAGTCGTCCCGGGTCGACGTGCGGCTGCCGGCCGTGTGGTCGGCGCGGAGGGTCAGCATCTCGGTGAGGTGGCTCAGGCGCCAGGCGATGGTGGTGAAGGGCGGGGGCCGCGGGTGCGGATAGGCGGCGGCGTCGCGTCCCCAATCGCCCTGTCCCGTCAAGGCAGTTGCCCTCGTTCCGGGGCCGTCCGTCCGGCGTCGCACCGACCAGCAGTCCGGCACCGGTTCCCAGAAGTACTCCGCGTCGGTCATGGGCCCGACCTGGGTGTCCGTCCCGTCGCCGCTGTCCATGACGGGCCCTGTCATACGGCTGGAGAGGCGTTCGCACGCGAAGTCGAACTGGTTGAGCAGCGGAACCAGACGGGGTGGGATCACTGGGGACTCCTGTAACGGGCCGGTCGGCCCACGACGGGTCGGTCCGCCGACCCGGCAACCTAACAGCGACGCTGCCGCACCGCCCCCGAATTACGTGCGGGCACGCAGTCGGCGCAGCATCCGCGGGTCCTCGAACCCGACCGAGCGCGCGGCGGCGTCGATCGTGGCGCCGTGGCTGATGAGGTGCTCGGCGCGTTCGAGGCGCAGGGTCTGCTGGTAGCGCAGCGGGGTGAGGCCGGTGGCCCGGCTGAAGAGGCGGGTGAGGGTGCGTTCGCTGACGCCGACCGCGGAGGCGAGTGCGGGCAGGGGCAGCGGTCGGTCGAAGCGGGTGTCGATGAGGTCCTGGGCGCGGTGCACGGTGTCGTCGAGGTGGGAGCGGTGCCGGAGCATCGCGCTGGTCTGCGGTTCGTGGCCGTTGCGGCGGGCGTAGACGACCATGTCCCGGGCGATCTGCGCGGCTACGGCGGGACCGTGCCGGGTGGCGACGAGGTGCAGGGCGAGGTCGATGCCGCTGGCGATGCCGGCCGAGGTGATGACGCGGTCGTCGGTGGTGAAGAGGACGTCGCGGACGACGGTCGCCTTCGGGTGGCGCAGGGCGAGTTCGTCCTGGACGTCGTGGTGGGTGGTGCAGTGGCGGCCGTCGAGGAGTCCGGCCCGGCCGAGCGCGTCGGCTCCGGCGCAGACGCTGGCCACCGTCCCGCCCCGGGCGTGGTGGTCCCGGAGGGCACGCAGAGTCGTAGCGCCGATGGCGGGTGCGTCGGCCAGGGTGACGGCACGCCATCCCGGCACCACGATCAGGTCTTCGGGGCCCAGCTCGGGCCAGTCGAGTCCGGCCGCCAGCGGCAGCCCCTGGGCGCTGGTGACCTGGGGCTGCTCGGCGACGTAGGAGAGCGTGTAGGGGTGCCCGAAGTCGGCGGCCGTGGAGAAGACCTGTGCGGGTCCTGCCAGGTCCAGCAGGTGGACTCCGGGGACCAGGAAGAAGACGACGTGGCTCACGATCCGGTCATCATGCCTGATGTGCGGCGGCGGCTTCCAGTTCGTCGACCGTCGCGATGGTGGCGAAGCGGCCGGCGAGGGCGTACTCGGTGCGGCGGATGATCTCGTCGGCGGGGAGCGTGCGGGGGTCGGCGAGGAGTTCGGCGACGGTCTGGTCGGCGGGGGCGTCGCGGTGCGGGATGGGGTTGGTGGCGGTCGCGTCGGTGACGAAGGTGACCTGGTAGCCGAAGTCGCTCGCGACGCGGGTGGTGGTCTCGACGCACTGCTCGGTGCGGATGCCGCAGACGGTGAGCTCGCGGACGCCCCGCTCGGTGAGGAGTTGCTGCAGGTTGGTGGTGGTGAAGGCGTTGTGCGAGGTCTTGTGGAGGAGCGGTTCGCCGTCCGCGCGCTCCAGTCCGTCCATGAGCCGGACGTGGCCGAGGGCCGGGTCGAAGACGTCGCCGCTGCCGGGCTCGGAGTGCAGTACCCACACGACCAGGTCTCCGGCGCGGCGGGCGAGCTGGACCAGGCGGTTGGCCTGGTCGGCGATCTTCGGGTCGGAGATGGTCTCCCACAGCGGGCGGGCGCGGAAGGATTCCTGGACGTCGATGACGATCAGTGCTCGGGTCATGTGCCAAGACTGCGCCGTGCGGGCGGGGTGGCGACAGGCCGCATCGGGTCCGGGACCGGACCGATCCGGTCACCGATGACGCGGCCTGTCACCATCCCCCTACCTCAGTTCGACAAGCAGGTCGCCGCCCTCCACCTGCTGGATGCGGTTGATGGCGAGGCGGGCGACCCGGCCGGCCTTGGGAGCGGTGATCGCCGCCTCCATCTTCATCGCCTCGATCGTGGCGACGGTGACGCCGGCCTCCACCTCGTCGCCCTCCTCGACCGCGAGGGTGACCACGCCCGCGAACGGCGCGGCGACATGCCCCTGGTTGGTGCGGTCGGCCTTCTCGGTGACGGGGACGTCGGAGGCGGCTGCCGTGTCCCGCACCTGGACCGGGCGGAGCTGCCCGTTCAGGGCGGACATCACGGTACGCATCCCGCGTTCGTCGGCCTCGCCGACGGCCTCCAGCTCGATGAGGAGACGGACGCCCGGTTCCAGGTCGACCGTGTACTCCTTGCCGGGCCGGATGCCGTAGAAGAAGTCCTTGCTGTCCAGGACGCTGGTGTTGCCGTAAGTCTGGCGGTGTGTCTCGTACTCGCGGGTCGGGCCGGGGAACAGCAGGCGGTTGAGGGTGGCGCGGCGGTCCTTGTCGAGGGCCGTGCGGTCCTCCGCGCTCAGTTCCTGTACGGGCTTGGGGGCGGCGCGGCCCTGGAGTGCCTTGGTGCGGAACGGTTCGGGCCAGCCGCCGGGCGGGGTGCCCAACTCGCCGCGCAGGAAGCCGATCACGGAGTCGGGGATGTCGTACCGGTCGGGGGACGCCTCGAAGTCGGCGGGGCTCACTCCGGCGCCGACCAGGTGCAGGGCGAGGTCGCCGACGACCTTCGACGACGGGGTGACCTTCACCAGGTGGCCGAGGATGCGGTCGGCGGCGGCGTACATCGCCTCGATGTCCTCGAACCGGTCGCCGAGGCCGAGCGCGATGGCCTGGGTGCGCAGGTTGGAGAGCTGGCCGCCGGGGATCTCGTGGTGGTAGACGCGTCCGGTAGGTGAAGCGAGGCCAGCCTCGAAGGGGGCGTAGATCTTGCGGACGCTCTCCCAGTACGGCTCCAGGTCGCCGATGGCCTGGAGGTCGAGGCCGGTGGGGCGGTCGGAGTAGTCGGTCGCGGCGACGATCGCGGAGAGGGACGGCTGCGAGGTCGTACCCGCCATGGAAGCCACCGCGCCGTCGACGGCGTCCGCGCCCGCCTGGATCGCGGCGAGGTAGGTGGCGAGCTGGCCGCCTGCCGTGTCGTGCGTGTGCAGGTGGACCGGCAGGCCGAACTCGCGGCGCAGCGCCGATACGAGGGTCGCGGCGGCGGGTGCGCGGAGCAGGCCCGCCATGTCCTTCACCGCGAGGACGTGGGCGCCCGCCTCGACGATCTGTTTCGCGAGGCGGAGGTAGTAATCGAGCGTGTAGAGACGCTCGTTGGGGTCGGACAGGTCCGAGGTGTAGCAGAGGGCGACCTCGGCGATCGACGTTCCGGTGGCGCGCACGGCGTCGATGGCGGGGCGCATCTGGCCCACGTCGTTCAGCGCGTCGAAGATGCGGAAGATGTCGATGCCGGTGGCGGCGGCCTCCTGGACGAAGGCGTCGGTCACCTGGGTCGGGTACGGCGTGTAGCCGACGGTGTTGCGGCCGCGCAGCAGCATCTGGAGGCAGATGTTGGGGACGGCCTCGCGCAGGGCGGCCAGGCGGTCCCACGGGTCCTCTGCGAGGAAGCGCAGTGCGACGTCGTAGGTCGCGCCTCCCCAGCACTCCAGGGAGAGGAGTTGAGGCACGGTGTGGGCCACGACCGGGGCGACCGCGAGGAGGTCCTTGGTGCGGACGCGGGTGGCGAGGAGCGACTGGTGGGCGTCGCGGAAAGTGGTGTCCGTGACGCCGATGGTCGGTGATTCGCGCAGGTGCCGGGCGAAGCCCTCGGGGCCGAGTTCGGCGAGCAACTGCCGTGAACCGGCCGGGGGTTCGGTGCTCGGGACCGGCGGCAGCTTGGTGGTCGGGTCGATCAGGTCGGGACGCTCACCGTGCGGCTTGTTGACCGTGACGTCGGCGAGGTAGGTGAGCAACTTGGTGCCGCGGTCGGCGGAGTGACGGGCCGTCAGCAGATGCGGGCGCTGCTCGATGAACGAGGTGGTGATGCGCCCGGCCTGGAAGTCCGGGTCGTCCAGCACCGCCTGGAGGAACGGGATGTTGGTGGCCACACCGCGGATGCGGAACTCGGCGACGGCACGCCGGGCGCGATTGACGGCGGTGGTGAAGTCCCGGCCCCGGCAGGTGAGTTTGACCAGCATGGAGTCGAAGTGCGCGCTGATCTCCGTACCCGCGTGGGTGGTTCCGCCGTCGAGGCGGATGCCGGAGCCGCCGGGTGAGCGGTAGGCGCTGATCCGGCCGGTGTCCGGGCGGAAGCCGTTGGCGGGGTCCTCGGTGGTGATACGGCACTGGAGTGCGGCGCCGTGCAGAGTGACCGTCTCCTGGGACAGACCCAGGTCGGCGAGGGTCTCCCCCGAGGCGATCCGCAACTGCGCCTGCACGAGGTCGACGTCGGTGACCTCCTCGGTCACCGTGTGCTCGACCTGGATGCGCGGGTTCATCTCGATGAAGACGTGGTTGCCGGCCGGGTCGAGGAGGAACTCGACGGTGCCCGCGTTGCGGTAGCCGATCTCGCGCGCGAAGCGGACCGCGTCGGCGCAGATCTGGTCACGCAGGGCGGGGTCGAGGTTGGGCGCGGGAGCCAGCTCGACGACCTTCTGGTGCCGACGTTGCAGCGAGCAGTCGCGCTCGAAGAGGTGGATGACGTTGCCCTCGCCGTCGGCGAGGATCTGCACCTCGATGTGCCGGGGGTCGACGACCGCCTTCTCCAAGAACACCGTGGCGTCGCCGAACGCGGACATGGCCTCGCGGGCCGCCGCCTCGATGGACTCGCGCAGGGTGGCCGGATCCTCGACGCGGCGCATACCGCGTCCGCCGCCGCCGGCGACCGCCTTCACGAACACCGGGAAGCCGATCTCCTCGGCGGCGCGGACCAGTTCGTCGACGTCCGTGGAGGGCGCGGAGGAGCCGAGCACCGGTACGCCTGCCGCGCGGGCGGCGGCGATCGCCGTGGCCTTGTCGCCGGTCATCTCCAGGATGTGGGCACTGGGGCCGACGAAGGTGATGCCCGCCTCCTCGCAGGCGCGGGCGAGTTCGGGGTTCTCGGAGAGGAACCCGTAGCCCGGATAGACCGCGTCCGCTCCCGCGCGCTGTGCCGCGCGGACGATCTCCTCGACCGAGAGATAGGCGCGGACCGGATGCCCGGGCTGACCGATCTCGTAGGCCTCGTCGGCCTTCAGCCGGTGCAGCGAATTGCGGTCCTCGTGGGGGAAGACCGCGACCGTGCGCGCGCCCAGCTCATAGCCGGCGCGGAACGCCCTGATCGCGATCTCTCCACGGTTGGCGACCAGCACCTTGCGGAACATTCCCGATCCCTTCAGCCTGCCGATGACGTGCACCATGGTGTCGGCGTCGCCCCTGTAACGCCATGTGAGCCGGGACACTAGTCGCAAACGTGTCGCGTGACGCGGTCCGCCGGGCCGACGGTAAAGAAATCGTATGGTCTAGTCCAAAGTGAGCTTTGGTCCAGTCCAATCCATTGACGTGGCCGCGACAGCGCCAGAAGCTGGGCGCCTCCCCCACTCCCACCGGAGGCACAACGTGACACGTCTTCGTGCATGTCTGGGCGCGGCAGCCACCGTGACGCTCGCCGCCGCGGGCACGACCGCACTGTTCGCGGGCAACGCCCAGGGCGCGCCCAACGCCGCCACCGCGCTGAGCAACCGCTGGTACGCCGCGGCCCCGTATCTGATGCCGACGGACAACAACCCGCCGGACGCGGGCGCCATCATGGACGCCACCGGTCTCAAGGCCTTCCAGCTCGCCTTCGTCCTCGCCCCCAACGGCGGCGGCTGCTCCCCCACCTGGGGCGGCACCTCACCGGTCTCCTCGGACACCGCCGTCCAGTCGGTGATCAACACGATCCGCGCCAAGGGCGGCGACGTCTCGGTCTCCATCGGCGGCTACGGCGGCACCAAGCTCGGCCAGGCCTGCGCGGACCCGGCTTCGACCGCGGCGGCGTACCAGCAGGTCATCACCAAGTACGGTCTGCACGCGATCGACTTCGACCTGGAGGAGCCGGAGTACGAGAACACCGCGGCCATCCACAACGAGATCGGCGCGGCGAAGATCCTCCAGCAGAACAACGCGGGCCTGTACGTCTCCGTCACCACGGCCGGTACCGCGGACGGCACCGGCTGGTTCGGCAAGCAGATGCTGCTGGAGGCGAAGTCGCAGGGGTTCACGCCGAACAACTTCTCCATCATGCCGTTCGACGGCGGCTTCAACGGCGCGGCCTCGCAGACCAGCGCGCTCACCAACTTCAACTCCATCCTGCAGTCCACGTTCGGCTGGGACCAGGCGACCGCGTACGCCCACGAGGGCTTCTCGGGGATGAACGGGCGCAGCGACACCGGCGAGTACTTCACCCAGGCGGACTTCCAGACCGTCCTGAACTACGCCACCAGCCACAACATGGACCGCTTCACGTTCTGGTCCCTCAACCGTGACCGGCAGTGCAGTCCGGTCGACAACGGCGGTACCACGTCCGGGACTTGCTCCAGCGTGGCGCAGAACGCGTGGGACTTCGCCAAGTACTCGGTGCAGTTCGCGGGCGTGACGCCGCCGACCTCGACGCCCACGCCGACCCCGACCCCGACCCCGACGCCCACCCCCGGCACGTGCAAGACGGCGTGGAGTTCCACGGCCGTCTACACGCAGGGCAACGAGGTGTCGTACGGCAACCACAACTGGGCGGCCAAGTGGTGGACCCAGAACGAGGTGCCCGGTGCCTCCCAGTGGGGCCCCTGGCAGGACGAGGGCTCCTGCTGATCCGGCGGGATCAGTAGGACATGGGCTGCGACGTCAAGTAGGCCTTGAGAAAGGCGTACTTGGCGTCGCTGTCCGCTGCGGGGAGCGTGGCGAAGTGGTCGCCGAGTTCCATCGTCTGCGGGGTCCCCGTGTCGAGGGCCGGCCAGGTGGCCAGGCTGCCGCCGTTCGGGTTGCCGGTGGCCGCGAAGTTCGCCACGTACGAGGCGGCGGTGTCGGCGATGTCGTAGTCACGTCCCGCCCACGGCCGGTCGGTGTTGTAGAGGAACCCGAGCAGGTAGTAGACGTCGGCCCCGTCGAAGGCGCCCGAACTTCCGCTCCCGACAACGGGGTTGGTGGCGTCGTGGCCCGGCGGGACGCGGGTCCAGAAGTAGGTGTGGACCGGGCCGTGATTGCCGGCGGTGTCCTCGAACTGGCCGCCCCACAGGAACGTGGACACGCGTTCCTCGTCCCGCGCGTAGGCGTTGTACTGCGTGGCGGCCTCGGCGTCGGTGGTCGCCGGATACAGGTCGAGGAAGGTGTCCGTGAGGCCGAGCGGTCCGAACTGCGCATCGGCGTAGGCCTGGTATTCGGTCAGCGTGGGTGAAGCGGCGTTCCCGTCCCGGCAGTTGCCGGTGAGGACCGGTACGTCGATCTCCCTGCCCGCCTCCATGGCGGCGGTGTACGTGCTCGGCAGAACGTAGCCGTCAAGTACGTCGCCGAAGCCGGTGGCGTCGGCCGGTGCGTCGGCGGCATAGGTCCGCGCCACGATCTCGTCGGCGGAGAGCGCACGCAGGTCGGTGAGGGACGAGCAACTCAAGTAGGCGGCGAAGGCGGTGCCGTTGGTCTCGGCGTCCGCCAACGTACGGTAGCCGTACGGTGGTTGGCCGAGCGCGGGGTCCCTCGTGTAGTGCACGCCGGACGGCAACAGAGCCCGGTGGAACAGACCTCGGGCCGCCTGCGAGGCCAGCAGGACGTTGCCGAGGTTCGCCCCGTTCTGCCAGCCGGCGAGCGTCACCCGGTCCGGGTCGCCGCCGAACGCGGCGATGTTGCGGGACACCCATTCCAGCGCCGCTACGGCGTCCAGGGCACCCCAGTTGCCGGATGCGGAGTGCCCGGACTCGGCGCTCAGGTCGGGGTGGGCGAGGTCGGCGAAGGGGCCGACGCGGTGGTTGACGCTGACGAACACGACGCCCTTGTTCGCCAGCAGGGAGCCGTTGTAGATCTCCTGCCCGGCCCAGATCGCGGTGTCACGGCCGCCGGGGAGCCAGACGAGGACCGGTCTGCTCTCTCCTGAAGTGGCCGCGCCGGTCCAGATGTTGAGGTTGAGGCAGTCCTCGCCCAGGTCCGGTACCTGATCGCTCGGGATACCCGTGACGGGCTGGGGGCAGGCCGGGCCCCAGGCGTTCGCCTTGCGGATCCCGTCCCAGGACGGTGCGGGCCGGGGCGGGCGCCAGCGGTTGGCGCCGGCGGTGGTGTCCGCGTACGGGATGCCCTTGTAGGCGACGATGCCCTTCAACCCGCCCTGGATTCCGGTGACTTGGCCGGACTCCGTGGTCACGGGGTCGTCGGCGCTCCGGCTGGTGCGTCGGTCGGCGGCCGACGCGACACCTGAGTCCAGACCGGTCGCCAGCACAGCGGCGACGGTACCGGCGAGAAAGCCACGGCGGTTGAGGTCTCGCGAGCGCACAGGAGCTCCCTGTCGAGTGGGGGGACGGGCGAGTCGCACCATGCTCGGGCGACCGCCGGGGCGCGGCAAGCGGAACACCCGGACTCACAGACTCGACAGTTTCGACAGCTGTTCGACAGTCCAACTCCCCTGCTGTCAGAGGATGTTGACCGCCCGCGCGACGACCAGGACGACGATCGACACGGAGACCGAGGACTGGCTCATCATCAGCATCTTGGCCCAGCGGGAGAGCGGCATCACGTCGGTCGGGCTGAAGGCGGTGGAGTTGGTGAAGGACAGGTACAAGTAGTCCAGGAACACCGGCTCCCAGTCCGGCGGCGCGGTCTCCGGGCTCTGCATCTGGACGAAGAGGAAGTCGGCGTACTGGTGGTGCCCCATGACCCGCGCCAACGGCCCACCGCGGTCCCACTCCCAGTACCAGAGGGCGAACACGATGACGTTCGTCAGCCAGATGGCGCCGCCGGTCAGCAGCAGCGGCCCTGCGCCCAGACCCTCGGTGCCCTTGACCAGGCCCACCACCAACCGGGCCGCCGACCAGCTGTTGGCCAGGCTGATCACCCCCGTCAGAACCAGGCTCGGCCAGCGCAGCCACCGCGTGCCGGGCTCGATCCGCCGGGGATTGGCGACGAACAGGCCTACCATCAGCGCGATTTCGAGGGCCGGCAGCAGCCAGTACGGCTGGAAGGCGAGCCGGTGCGGCAGCATCAACTGCAGGGCGAGCGCCACCAGGATCACGGCGGACACCGCCCACCGTGTCTCCCCGCGCGTCACCCGGCGCCACGCGGGCACCACATCGCGCCCGCTGTCCTCCAGCAGCCGCTCGATCCTGGCCAAGCGACTCTCGGAGTCGCCCCTACCGTCCGTACCGTCCGTCATGGCAGCGATTGTCCCCGGTCAGGGATCGATCGCGTGAAGCGCCCCACCCGAGTCGCCCGCGGATGTCCCGACGGGTCGCGGTCAGCCGCGCAGCGGTTCCGCCAGTCGTCCCAGCAGCCCCGCGACCAGGGCGGTCTGCGCGGGCACGGTGTCGGGGTGGATGAACTCGCCCTGGGCATGGGCGCCGTCGCCGACCGCCCCCATGCCGCACAGCACGGGCAGACCGAGCGCGGCGACGAAGTTGGCGTCACTGGCGCCGCCGACGGCCGTGTCACGCAAGGCGTCACGCCCCTGCTCACGGGCGACCTCCCGAGCGAGGTCGAGCAGCGGGACGGAGGCGGCGTTGAGGGTCATGGGCGGCCGGTTCCAGGCGTGGTCGATCTCGATGGCGACGCGCGGGTCGCTGACCTTGATGGCGTCCAACTCCTCGTCCACCCGGGCCTGTTCGGCCGCACTGCTGACCCGGATGTCGACACCGGCGGTCGCCCGCCCGGCGACGACGTTGATGGCCGAACCACCCTTGATGAGCCCGGTGTTGATCGTGGTCCCCTTGTCAGGGGCGGCCACCTTCGCCGCGGCGACGACGAACTCGGACAGTGCGGTGATCGCACTCGCCCCGTCCTGCGGCGCGAGCCCCGCATGGGACTCGACGCCGGTGGCCGTGACCTGGAAGATCCCGGTGCCCTTGCGGGCGGTCTTCACCGCGCCGTGGGCACTCGGCTCCAGCACCAGCGTGACGTCGACCTTCTGCGCGACCTCCTCGATCACCGGCCGCGAGGACAGCGAACCGATCTCCTCGTCACCGTTGAAGAGGAAGGTGACGGTGGGCAGGGGCGCGCCACTCTCCCTGGCCAGCTTCAGCGCCCAGATCCCTTGCGCCAGCCCGGTCTTCATGTCGAAGATGCCGGGCCCGCTCAGCTTCTCCCGCCCGTCCTCGCCCACCTCCGGCTGCTCCCATCCGGCGAGGGTCCCGGTCGGCCATACGGTGTCGTAGTGCCCGACGAGCGCGACATGCCCGGCGCCGGTGCCGCCGTAGGTCAGGGTGAGGGTGTCGCCGCACTCGCCGCCCGGGTGGCGCTGCTCGTGGTCCGGCCGGCCGAGCCGCTGGACGGTCAGCTCGCGCAGCAGGTCCAGGCCGCTCGCGAGGCCGGGGAGGTCGTAGCTGCTGGTCTCGTGGCGGACGAGGGTCAGGATGTCCTCGACGATCTGCGAGGAGACGTCCTGGGCGCGGGTGGTGAGGGTGGCGGGTGCGGGTGATGCGGTCATGATCTGCTTTCTCGTACGACCGAACGGACGGGGTCGCTCGGGAGGTGGTCAGCTGATGCCGAGCGGGATGCCCAGCAGGTACCAGGCCACGAAGAACGCGACCCAGACCACCCACACGACGGCGGCGATCGGGATCGTGAAGGAGGCCAGGGTGCCGATGCCGGCGGACTTGCGGTACTGCTGGATGAAGCCAAGGGCCATGACGAAATAGGGGCTCATCGGGGTCACGCAGTTGGTGACGGAGTCGGCGACGCGGTAGACGGCCTGGGTGGTCTCGGGCTCGATGCCGATGAGCATCAGCATGGGGACGAGGACCGGTGCGGCCAGCGCCCAGAGTGCGGAACCGCTGGTGATCACGAGGTTCATGAAGGTGATCAGCACGGCGATGCCGACCAGTACGGTCCAGCCGTGCAGGTGCAGGTCGCGCAGTGTCTCGGCGCCCTTGATGGCGAGGATGTTGCCGATGTTCGTCCACTTGAAGTAGGCGAGGAACTGGGCGATGGCGAAGAACAGGACGAGGATCGGCGCCATCGAGCGGGTGCCGTCCACCATCGCGCCGATGCTGTCGCGGGCGGCCGTGAAGGTGCCGGACAGCCGGCCGTAGACGGTGCCGAGCACGGCGAAGAACACGCCCAGGACGAGCGCCATGCCGCCGATCAGCGGGGAGTTGACGATGCCGCCGCCTTCACCGCGCAGGGGTGAGGATGACGGGATCATGGCCGCCACGAGGAACGCGAGGAAGCCGACGGCGACCAGGCCGGTCGTGCGCAGGGCGCGCCGCTGCTGGTCGGTGACCTCGATCTCGGCGAGTTCCTCGGCGCCCAGCGCGGCGACCGGCTCGTCGGGTTCCAGGTCGGAGCGGCGGGCGAGGACCTTGTCGACGACGAGGGTGATCACCAGCGCCACCACGATCGACGAGCCGAGGCTGAAGAAGTAGTTGGCGACCGGGGTGACGACGTAGTGCGCGTCGATGGTGTGGGCGGCGGCGGTGGAGATCCCGGAGAGCAGGACGTCCGTGGTGGTGAGCGACGGGGAGGCGTCGTAGCCGGCGGCGATCGAGACGTAGGCGACGACACAGCCGAGGACCGGGCTGCGGCCGGCCGCGCGGAAGACGAGGGCGCCGAGCGGGATGAGGGTGACGTAGGCGGCGTCGCCGGCGACATGGCTGACCATGGCCGTCATCGACAGGGCGAAGGTGAGGTACCGGCCCGGCACGCGCGCGACCATGCGGCGCAGCAGGGCGGAGAACAGCCCGCTCTTCTCGGCGACGGCGATGCCGAACATCACGGTGAGGATGGTGGCCAGCGGCGGGAAGGTCGCGTAGTTGTCGACGGCGCCCTCGACGGCCATGGTGAGGCCGTCCTTGCTGAGCAGGTTCTGCACCTTGATGGTCTCGTGCGTGCCGGGGTGCACGGCGCTCATGCCGATCGCCGCCAGGACGGCGCTGAGGACGGCGACGACCCCCGCGAGAATCCAGAACAGCCAGAAGGGGTTGGGGAGTTTGTTGCCGATCTTCTCGATCGCCGTCAGGCCGCGGAAGGCGGTGCGCAGGACTCTCGACTGGGGCTCGGTGGAAGGAGGCTGGGGTTGAGCGGAGGTGACACTCATCGGTACCTCTTGGCGCGACGGGGGGATGTTCCTGCGAACAATGGCATCCAGATGAGAGATTCTCTATATCTTGGAAGTAACGGTGGGATTAAACAGCACCTTAGAGTGAGGCCTTATGACCCGTCCTCTCCTCGACGAACTCGACCGGCGTCTCATCGGCGCGCTGCACCTGGCGCCCCGGGCCACCTGGGACGACATCGGCGAGATCCTGACCGCCGACGCCAGCACCCTCAAACGGCGCTACGACCGGTTGCACGAGGCCCGCATGGTGCGCGTGATCGGACAGGCCGACTGGGGCATCCACTCCACGGCGATGCCCGTCCACGTCTTCCTCGACATCACCGGCGAGACCCCCCTCGCCGTCCTCCACCGGCTCCGTGACCTGCCCCACCTCCAACTGCTGGCACAGATCTCGGGCGACTACCCGCTCTACGCCGTCGTGCACGCCCCGTCCGAGGCGGCCACCAGCGAGGCGATCGACCGGATGTTCTCCGTCCCCGGCGTCCGCCGCGTCAACGCCCTGCCCGCACTCAGCACCCTGCGCCGGGGCATCACCTGGGACCCGCAGTTCCTCACCGACACCGAGCGCGCCGACCTGCTGAAGCTGACCGGCTCCCGCCCCGAGGGCACCGCGACCGCGACACCCCCGGCGAAGCCGCTCAGCGAGGCCGAACGCAGCGTCGTGGCCCAGCTGTTGCAGGACAGCCGCGCGTCCGCCGCGAGCATCGCCCGGGCCACCGACCTGGCCACCTCCACCGCGCACCGTGTCGTCCGCCGGGTCCTGGACGAGGGCTGGGTCAAGCCGCGGCTGGAGATCGTGTCGGAGTGGCTCGGCTTCCAGACCGCGTTCATCCTCCGGCTGCGGGTGGCGCCGGGTGCGACTCCCGAAGTGATGCGCCGCATCGACCAGTTGCCCCAGACCCGGCTCGCCGCGCACGTCGCCAGCGACACGTCCGTGCTCGCCACCGGCCTGGTCGCCGACCGCTCCGCCCTGGCGCTCTTCGTCGACAACGAACTGGCCAGGATCCCCGGCCTCCTCGGCGTCAGCGTCGCCGTCATGCTCGCCGAACCGCGCCGCTACTGGCTGGACCGCGACCTGACCACCGGCCTCGGCGCGTTCCACGCACCGACCCTGCTGTGAGCAAGAGGCGGGGGGCGCCCCCCCCCCAACGCCCGGGGGCGCCCCCCCCCGCCCACCCCCACCCCCCCCCGGGGGCCGAGGCGCCGGGCCCCC
>NZ_JBFAJJ010000018.1:0-187203 GCF_040655155.1 Streptomyces sp. NPDC050508 | reverse complement strand
GCGTTCGTGATCGGACAACTCCAGCGGCAACGGCTTCGGGCCAGGCATCAACCCACCCTACAACCGCAAGCGAACTAACGACTCAGGACACTAGCCGGCCCTGACCCAGGTGGCGCTGAAATCGGTGCCGTTGCTCAGCGCGCTGACGGTGTCCTTGTTCTGGCCCGCGCCGGTGACCATGACGATCTGCGACGGGTTGGCGGCGGCGAGCGAGGTAGCGTTGACCAGGGCTTCCTGGATGGAGACGGTGCCGAAGTTCGCCAGCGGCTGGATGCAACCGCTGTCACAGGGGGGCAGCCCCACGATGACCTCGGCGGAACTGGGCGGCGGGCCCGAGGCCGCGCCGGACGGGTGCTCCGACCAACTCCCGGTGTAGTCCAGGATCCCCATGTCGTAGGAGTTGAGGACGGCGTTGTAGTGCGAGATGGCGGTCAGCTCGTCGCCAGGGTGAACGGGGTGGCTGAAGGTGTGCCGCTGATTCGGGTAGAACTGGTACCAGGCGTAGTACACCGGGGTGCCGTTCGAGCAGTCGGCCTCGGTACCGATCTCCTCGACGGTGCTGCTGTTGTAGCCGTCCAGGCCCACCCAGACGCTGGAGTACTGGCTGCCGGAGGTGCAGCTGACCGTCGGCTGCACCCAGGTGGCCTGGACGAGGTTGTGGGCGCCGGCGGCGGCGTACCCGGACCAGTTGGCGGTTCGCACGGTGGCCGCGCTCGCGGCGCTCGCCGAGATCAGCACGGACGCGGCGGCGAGGACGAGCGAGGCGAGGAAGATGCACATGCGTCTTAACAATGAGTGCTCCCTGGGAGGGGCGGAGGGCTCGACGACGGTCGGCTCCCGCCGCCGGGTCTGCCATCATTCCGTCCCAATCCCGCCCGCGACCACTCTTCGTCAGGAGCCGTCCGGCTGAACGAGATATCGCCTATGCGTGCGACGCGTCTTCTGCGTAGGGGGCGAGGTGAGGGGCGTGTGGGCTGTGTCAGTCAGTCGCACACCCAGCAGGTTGGGCGGGCCCTGTTCTCCACCGTGGCCGAGGCAACTCTCCTGGCCGGTTGGATGTCCTACGACGCCTGCCGCCATGGCTTGGCGCAGCGGTACTTCCTCCAGGCCCTCCGACTGGCCCAGGACGCCGACGACCGCCGGCTCGCCGGGAGCGTCCTCCCCGCCATGAGTCACCAGGCGACATTCCTCGGCCGCTTTACCCAGGCCGCAACACTCGCTCGGGCCGTACTCATGGGCATCTTCCCAGTGGCTACCCCGACCCTGCGCGCCCAGTTCCACGTCATGGAAGCCCGCGCTCTTGCCCGAACCGGCGACGTAGGAGCCTGCGAAGCCGCTTTGAGCGCAGCCACGCGGGCACTGGAGAGCCGCAACAGCGACGACGAGCCCGAGTGGATCAGCTACTTCGACGAGACCGAGCTTGCCGCCGAGGCCGCGCACTGCTTCCGTGACGTCAACAGCGCCCGCCAGGCCGTTGCTCACGCCGAGAACGCCATGAGCGGCAATCACGTGCGCAGCGACTTCTTCGCGACGATGGTCCTCGCCGATGCTCATCTGCGGGAGACATCGAGGAGACGTGTCGAGTCGCGCTCGATGCCCTCGATCTCGGGGAGCAACTCAAGTCCGCCCGGTGTGTCAACTACGTAGCCGAGTTCCGGCAGAATCTCGCGGCTACAAGCGGCAGCGTGACCTCGCGGAACAGGCCCACGAACACAGGTTGTGGGTGGCCTCCGAGGCCCAATTCAGTTTCTGCCTTTCATCTCACAGAATGATCCGGGAAGTTCAGAGCACGGTGAAACTGTCCTTCACCACACTGTAGATCTTGAGCGCCTGGACCCCTGTTTTGGGCTGGTACCAGGTGTTGACCTGGTAGGACTTTCCGTAGGCATCGAAGCTGAGGAGCAGGGCGTGCCAGCTCACCCCTTCCAAGGTGAAGCTGTATTCCCAGACGACCGCGGGCCAGCCGCGGAAAGTTGCCCTTAGAAAACTGATCCTTCGATAGCTCTCGGCCTGGGAGGCGTTCTGCTCTGAGGCCTGCCATGTCTGCATCAGGTTGCCCCGGGCCAGCGAGGACTTGGCCACGAGTTCCTGATTGCCTTCTGGGGAGATGTAGTGAATCTCAGTGCCGCTCGCCAGCACCCGCTCCCAGCCCTTGGGCGGAACCCACGCGAACCCTCCAGCCTCCTTGAGTGCCCCCGCGGGCAGCGTGGGCGCGGCACCGATGACCACGGGCGACGCCGATGCCCTCTGGTCGCTCAGGAAAAACGAGGTGCCGAATCCGGCACCGAAGACCAGGAGCACAGATGCGGCGATGGCCAGCCAGCTCCTACGGACGGGAACGACGATGCTCCGGACTTCGGTGATCGGACTGTACTTCGAGTTGCCGGCCGAGTCTTTTCCAGTCAGTTCGATGTCGAACAACGAGGCAAGGTATCGGCGCCACAGGGGCCGGTCTTTGCGTCGCCCGTGTTCGATGAAGTGATCCAGAGATTCAAGGTTGTCACCCCTGGAATCGGTCAGTGACGCCCAATAGCGTTGACGGAGATTACTCATGGCCGACCTCCGCCCCATCCGGCAAGGTGGTGGACTGCTGTGCCGGCTCCAGGGCCACAACGGCGGAGCGACTTCCGTTGATCGCCGCTTGGATGGTCTTCGCGCTGCCGAGTTGCCGCAGCAACGCCGGAGCTGATGCTCCCACCGCAACCGCTGCGAATACTCCGGTCAGTTGAGGAGAAAAGATCCACCCTGCGCTTGCGCCGAGGGAGAGCCGAGTGAGGGCCGCCAGCGCATCGGAAGGTGCGTCGATATACTTGCCGAGCGGTGGTAGCTGATCTCTCGTCTTGTTTTTCGACAGGGCGCGATGGCGGGCCGCTTGCCACGCCGCGATGCGCCCGTAGAAGACCACGATCTCCACGACAAGGCCGCCCAGTGCGCCACAACTGATGCATGTCGTCCACTGCATGGCCTCCCCCTGGGCAATGCTTGCAACTCGTTCAGCCCAGCATTCCAGAGTGGGAGTTTGTCCGGGAAGGTAATGACCCGGAACCTCTTGTGATCTTTTGCGGATGCTTGATCCGAGGGCACTATTCGGACTCAAGATCCGCATCTCTGGTGCTCGCCATTGCTACTCGCCCGCGGGCGAAGGCTCGCAGAGCGCTCCCTCAGAAAGGCCATCAGGCGTCTCGCCCCTCGCCAGTACGCAGTGACCGCACGCGCCGCGCGAACTCCCCCGCAGAACGCTCGCTGCTGACGACCTGGTGGCCGAGCCAGGACACCATCATCAGTTCGCGGAGATCCGCCAAGGTCTCGTAGCCGGGCCAGTTCATCAGGTCGAAGCCGTATCGGTGAACGAACTCGGCGTACTCAGCACAAGAGCCACCGGGACGAACCAGCCTTTCGAGGCCGGTCGAATCACAAGACAACGGAGCACCCTTTGTGCTGCCTCGGCCACCCGGTCTCTGCGCAATTCGGACCGGCCCGCATCACTGGCCGCTCATGAAGTCGTCACGGCGACGCGTCCCTGGAGCGGCAGATGTTGTCGGGTGCCGCTCGCATCCACGCTTGCGTTGGCCTGCCGTTGATTGAGCTTCTTCGAGTTGGCCACCGATCAGGTGACGGTCCATGAAGCGCAACGAGCGAGGCCCCCGAGCTGTTGATCGAGATGTCTGACGTCTCAACCACGCTGCTCGGGGGCCTCGTTGGTCATCTATCCTGCCGCACTCGACCTGCCCCATGCGCTCGTGGAGTGGGTCACGATGCTCATCGTCACCCGTGAGGGTGACCGGCGCTGCAAGCTCCGCCCGTCCCAGCGCGCGATAGTGGCACTGGTGTACCTGCGCGAACACACGACCCTGGCGAAGATCGCTGCCGGGTTCGGGATCAGCGAGTCCACCGCCCACGCCTACACCAGCACGGTCATCCGCCTGCTCGCCGACCGTGCGCCGGGCCTGCTGAAAGTCCTGCGCGAGGCCGATGTGGACTTCGTCCTGCTGGACGGCACGCTCGCCGAATGCGACCGGGTCGGCGACGGACGGGCCGACTATTCCCACAAACACCGCCGGCACGGGGTGAACGTGCAGGTGGTCACCGACCCGGCTGGCCGGCTGCTGTGGCTCTCGCCCGCATTGCCCGGCCGGGCTCACGACCTGACCGCTGCCCGCACCCACCGGATCATCCGCATCTGCGAGCGCCAGGGCGTCCCCATCCTGGCCGACCTCGCCTACCAGGGCGGCGGCCCCTGGGTGACCACGGGCATCAAACGCAGGCCCCTGCAGGAACTCACCCTCACCGAGAAGACCCTCAACCGGGCCCTGGCCGCGGCACGGGCACCGGTCGAACGCGGCGTCGCACGCCTGAAGTCCTGGCAGATCTTCCGCAGATCCCGATGCAGCCCAAACCGCATGACGTCAATCGCCAAAGCCATCCTCACCCTGGAGCGGCAACGCTGAAGAAGCTCACTGGCCGCTCATGAAGTCGTCACGGCGACGCGTCCCTGGAGCGGCAGATGTTGTCGGGTGCCGCTCGCATCCACGCTTGCGTTGGCCTGCCGTTGATTGTGTGTCGTGGATTCGGAGAACTCCCCGCATGACCGCAGAAGTTGGGGAATCCTGGGTGCCCGTGACCGAAAATACGAGCGAAACGGCTCCGGACAATGAGGTCAGGGCGCTTCTTCGGGTCTTGGCCGGGCAGCGCCGCCACGTTCTCGGCATCCTTGACGGGCTCGACGCCGAGGTTCTACGACGGCCGGTGCTGCCGTCCGGATGGCACTGCCTGGGGCTGGTCCAGCACCTCGCGCTCGACGTTGAGCGTTTCTGGTTCCGTGCGGTTGTCGCCGGGGACGAGGAGATCATCCGCGGCCTGACGAGCGGCGACGAAGCCTGGAACGTGGTTCCGGAAGCGCGGGCCGTCGACGTGCTCGACGGATACCGGCAGGAGGCAGAGCTCTCCGACGCCATCATCGCCACCACCCCCGCTGACGCCGCCCTGGCCTGGTGGCCTCACGATCTGTTCGGCGAACCGCACCTGCACACCCTGCGCGACGTCCTGTTGCACGTCATCACCGAGACCGCATGCCACGCCGGCCACCTCGATGCGGCACGAGAGCTCATCGACGGCCGGCGCTGGTTGGTCCTGACCTAGCACTGCGGTCCAGCTTCATGACCTCGTGTCAGGGTCGGCCGGGAACGAGTACGACCACCGCGTGATCATCGGGGGTTGCGTGGACTCCTGAAGCCCGAGCAGGCAGGCGCGGGCCACGGCCCGGCGTCGAGCGGAAGACCTGCCGGCAACTGGCCGAACGTGCACCACCACCCCGCAACCAGGCAACTTCCCGCTGACAGACTTTCAGACGCCCTCCAGTACGAGCAGTCGCTGCACATGGTCGGCCTCTTCGCCTCGGACCGTGTCGCTCCCGCTGTGGCCGGAAATGATCAATGGGGTTGGTGGTGGTCAAATGTTTGGTACGGGAAAGCGATGATGAGGGTATGACCGCCAGCTCTCGCGCCCAGTCGTTCGATGGAGCCGCGGCGCAGTACGCGGCGAGTCGACCTGCTTATCCAGCCGCGCTCTTTGACTTCATCGAGGAGTTCACATGCTGTCGTCTGGCGGGTGCCCGGGTCGTCGATGTCGGCGCGGGTACCGGAATCGCCAGCGCGCTGCTGCGGGAGCGCGGTGCCGATGTGATTGCCGTGGAGCCGGGTGAGGCCATGGCCGGTGAGTTTCACAAGGCGCTCCCGAGGGTGCCGGTCGTGCGGGGTGACGGTAATGCTCTGCCGCTGGCTGGGGCTTCCTGCGACCTCATCACGTATGCGCAGTCCTGGCAGTGGACCGACACCGGTCGGTCCGTCCCGGAGGCGTTGCGTGTCCTGCGAGCGGGAGGTGCGCTGGCGATCTGGTGGAACACCACGGCCTTCGACGTGCCGTGGATCCGTGAGCAGCACGAGCGCATCGCGCGCCACTGCGGGGTGACGCCAAGGTCTGCGGTGCGTCCTTCGGACACTGATGCCATCCGGTTGGCGGGGCTGACAGGGTTGAGGGTGGCGCGCCGTCAGGTGCGCTGGAGCCGCACCGTCTCTTTGGACATGCATCTCGCCAACATTGGCAGCCGCTCTGCATTCCTCGTCCTTGAAGAGGCCGCCCGCCATACGTTTTTCATCGATGAGCGTGAGCGGCTGGGCAGGATTTTTCCCCGCGAGGAGGTGGAGGAGACCTACGTGGTCGATCTCCTGGTGGCGCTCTGCCCCTGACCGTGTGGGGCAGGGGGACAGCACACCTCCGCTTCGTTCTTCTTCGCCCGGCACCGGATGTCGGCGCCCTGGTGAGCGGACCGGTTGTCCAGGATCACGTAGATCGGGGCGCTGTCGGGCCGGGCGGCGCGGATCGACTGCGGCGCGGCCGGCGGTCCGGCGCCCTGCTTGCTGCGGTTTACGCTCCGGAGGCGGCCGTCGCCGACCGGGTAGCTGCCGCGGAAGTGGCGCGCCCCGCGGGTGCGGTGAGAGGTGGCCGGCGGACGGGCGAGTCGTTTGCGCACGGCCCGGCCGACGCCGGAGGTGGGCGTGATCCCGAGCGGGCCGAACTCGTCGAAAGCGACGACCCGGTCCGGGAAACGGTCCAGCACCTCCTCGATGCTGTCCGGCTTCACCTCCCGCTCGGGGTCCGGTGACTCGACGTTCCGCAGGTAGGCGGCCAGATCGCGCAGGGGCCGGCGGGGGGTGGGGCGGGTGGCGGGTGGCGGTGGCGGGTGTCTGGATGACGAAGTCCTCGTTGCCGGGGCCGAGTTGACGGGAACGACCTCCCGCCCGCTGAGGGCCCGGGCAGGCCAGGGTCGGCCTTCTCGTTGAAGCGGTGGATGACATCGCGCACGGTGTCCTCGTCGGCCCGCTCCGATTGAGCGGTCATGGGCACCTGGTTCCCGCCAGCCGAGGCCGGCAGCACCATCGCGCGCCGGCAGCGCACCGGGCAGGTGCTGCCCGGCCCTGCGGCTGCCGGGATCGCGGTGTACTCGGCCAGGGGATGATCAGTCCAGTGCGTCGAGGGCCGCGAGGATGTCGGCGGGCTCGGCGCGGGTTGTGTAGTCGGTGTTGACGAAGGCCCAGCGGATCACACCGGCACGGTCGATGACGTAGGTGGCGGGCAGCGGGAGGGTGCGCGGGTGGCCGTCGTTGACGCGCTGGAGGTCGAAGCCGAGCTTGTCGTACACGGCGGCGAGGTCGTCGGGGACGTCGAAGGCGAGACCGTACTGCTTGGCGGTGTCGGAGCCGATGTCGCTGAGGACGTCGAAGGCGAGCCCGTGCTTCTCGGCGAGGGTGAGGGACTCGTCGGGGATCTGCGGGGAGACGGCCACCAGGCGGGCGCCGCGTGCGGTGACGTCGGCGTGGTGCTGCTGGAGGGAACGCAACGCGATGTTGCAGTACGGGCACCAGGCACCGCGGTAGAAGGTCAGGACGACCGGGCCGTCGGCGAGCAGGTCGTCCAGGGCCAGGGTGCGTCCGGTCGCGGTGGGGAGGCTGAAGCGCGGGGCCTGTGCTCCGGTGGCCAGGGCACGGTCGGCCTGGCCGGTGTCGGCGAGTTCCTGGCCGGCCCGCTGCATGATCTCCCTGATCTCGGCGGGGATCTGCTGCTGGCGGGCTTCGTAGAAGGTGCGCAGTTCGGCATTGAGGGTGGTCATGGCGCTTGTTCCTCCTGGCTGGTGACTGGGGCGGGGCCGGACGCACGTCGGACTTGGGTCGACGTCGACCGCGAATCCTGGAATGACTGTTTCAAGATAAGGCCATGCGTGACCCCGCACCAGCCGTGCGGAGACATCGGTGGGTCAGAGGCTGGTGAACGGGCGGTGGTCGGTCAGCGCCAGAGCCCGGACGAAGGCGGCGAGGCGGACTGCGCGTCGCGCCAGGAAACGACGGAGTGAGGGCGTATGGGACCCGTAGGCGGCTGCCCATAGGGCTGGTATGCGATTCATAGGGGCATGGTCGCGGCGTACAGCAGCGGCTGGGCGGATCGTGGACGAAGCTGGACGCCCTTGCGCAGGTGGGCGGCCTGTCCCGCTCCGCACCCGTCAGCACCTTGCGGCGCGGCGAACGGGGAGTATCTTGGAATCCTTATTTCAAGATGGCGGGGTGAAACATGCCGGACATCAAGCACTTCGATCCTGACGCGACTCTGGAGACCGTGGTGCGGCTGTTCTGGCGCCAGGGCGTGGCCTCGACCGGGATCCAGGACGTCGTGACCGCGACCGGGCTCAACCGCTCCAGCCTGTACTCGACGTTCGGTGGCAAGCAGGAGCTCTACCTCGCCGCGCTGCACCGTTACCTGGAGCAGCGGTCCCAGCCGATGTTCCGGCGCCTGGCGGAGGACGAGCGAGGGTTGCCCGCCGTCTCCGAGTTCTTCGACGGCCTGATCGAGGCACGGTGCTCGGGCGAGTACGCGCGCTGGGGGTGCATGGTCTCCAACGCGCACGCCGGGGCTGAGAACAGCGATCCTGACGTACGTGCCGTCCTGGACCGGCATCACCAGGAGCTGCGGGACGCGATGTACGCGGCACTCGTCACCGCCCGGGCCCAGGGACAGCTCTCCCCCGGCTCCGATCCCGGTGCCTCCGCCGACCTGCTGGCGCTGGTCGCCTACGGGGTCAACCTGCGCTCCCGTGCCGGCGCCGATGCAGCGACGCTGCGGAAGACGGTGGCCACCGCCCTGGACTCGATCGCCGGCCGAGCGGCTCTCAACTGAGGTTGGGGGCAGGCGACTTACCCGGACGAGGGACGGGCACCGCCTTCGGGTTCGCTCCTGCCGCGTCGTCTGCCACGTAGTTCTCCGAGGACGTGGCGTGGATGCCCTCGGGCGCCTTGAACTTGGCGCCCGCCGCGCTGAAGATGTCGTCGAAGCCGCCGAGCTTGATCGGGATGTAGATGATCGCCACGTCGTCGCCAGGATGCCGGTGAAGGCCACCGCCAGCCATCGCGAAGAAGCCGGCCGCGCCCGCCGCGTAGACCGCCGCGGGGACGGCGACGAACGTGTACGCCGTGTAGAGGTCGCCGCCGAGCAGGAACCAGGTGACCCAGGTGCCGAACGACCGTCCGCCCAGGCCTCATTCGTCGAGACTGTGCTCGCTGTCGGGCATGGCTGCTCCCGTGCGGGGACGAAGGGCTTCGGGCGGGAATCGCGTGGGCGCCGGCCGGACGCTTGTGCGTCCGGCCGGTCATGGGTCAGGCGTGAGCGGGCTCGGCCTCGGGCGAGGTCGCTCCTGAGGTGGGTGCGGGATCCGGTGCGGGCGGGGACATCTGCTGTTCGAACCGTTCGGGCAGCGCCCAGCGGTACAGCGGCATGGCGCCGGCGGTCGTGATGACCGCGACCAGGACCAGCATGGAGAAGACGTCCTTGGTGATCATTCCCTGGGCGAGGCCGATGTTGATGAAGATGAGGATCATCAGGCCGCGGGCGTTCATCAGGCCGCCGACCGCCCAGGACTCGCGCCAGGAGAAGCCGACCGTGCGCATGGCGGTCGCGCAGCCCACGTACTTTCCGATGAAGCCCGCCGCGAGGATCAGCGCGAACGGGCCGATCATGGCCCATCCGGCGATCCCGCCGAGTTCGGTGTTGAGGCCGGAGAAGGCGAAGAAGATCGGCAGGAGCAGGACGCAGACGAGATCCATCATGCGGCTGTGCAGGGCCTCGCGGAAGGCGGGGTTGCGTGGCATCGCGAGTCCGGCGAGGAAGCCGCCGAAGACGGAGTAGATGCCGATGTAGTCGGTGAACAGGCCGGACAGCAGGACGATGGCGACGACGAGGTACATCTGGTCGAAGCCGAAGTGGCCGGTGCGTTCGACCCGCGCGCCCATCGGCCGCAGCAGGCGGGCCACGACGGTGAGCATGACCAGGGCGAACAGTGCCGTGAGCCCGATGGTGCGCAGGACGTGCAGGGCGCCTGCTCCGCTGTGCATGGCGGACAGCACGGCCAGGAAGCACCAGGCGGCCGCGTCGTCGATGGAGGCCCCGAGCAGGGTCATGCGGCCCAGCGGCGAGTTCTGCAGGTGCCGCTCGTAGAGGATGCGGGCCAGCATCGGGAAGGCCGTGATCGACAGGGCGCCGCCGATGAACAGGGCGAACTCGAAGTGGCTGACATCGGTGCGGGAGAGCCGGTCGTAGAGGAGGTAGGCGGATCCGGCACCGAGCAGGAGGGACGGGAGGATGCCGGAGACGGCGAGGACCGCGGCGTTCTTGGCGTCCTTCTTGCCGTTGCCGCCGCCGTGTTCGAGGCCGGCGCCGACCAGGAACATGAAGAGGGTCAGGCCGAGGGTGCTCAGCACATACAGCATGGGCTTCACCTCGGGGGTGAAGACCGCCTTCTGCGCCGTGGGGAAGAGCGCGCCGAACAGGGTGGGGCCGAGCAGGACGCCGGCGACCATCTCTCCGAGCACCCGCGGCTGCCTCACCAGAAGGGCGAGGCGTCCGCAGAGGGCGGAGGCGGCCATGATGACCACGATCGCGGGCAGGACGTGGAGGACGAGTTCGAGGTTCTTGTCGGTGGTGGCGGCCAATAAGGTCGTGTGGTGCACAACAGCTCCCGTGGTCGTCAGGAATGTGCGGGGACAGAGGGCGGATGGGGGTCCTCGGTGACGGAGCGGCCCTGTACCGGGCCGTGCGCGGGAAGTCCGAGGACCGCGGGCCAGCGCGCGTCGTCAGGGGCGACGACGAGGAAGCGGGCGTACCAGCTGTCGAAGAACGACAGGACGAACATCGGCAGCAGTGTCCAGATCGCCACCTGTTCCAGGGGGGTGTTGCCGGTGAGCGCCGCGATGATGACCACCACGAACACGTTCGGGTAGGTCATGGCGGTGTAGTCGTCGAGCGTCTGGACGTGGCGGCGGCGCTTGAGGAGTGCGGCGACCAGGCGCAGGCCGACGGCGATGCCCGCGGCGGTCGGCGCGTAGGTGGTGAAGCCGTTCAGGTCGAGCTTCAGGCAGACCAGCACGATGAACGCGGTGAGCAGCAGGACGGCCACATATCCGTTGCGCTCGCCGTACTTGGCCGTGCGGATGGGAGAGCGTTCCCGCAGGCGTTTGACCAGGACGTAGGCCGCCGTGACGATGCCGGTCGAGGTGGCGGCGCTGATGGCGACCGCCGGGGCGACGTCCTCGCGCAGGGTCAGGGCCAGGACGGTCGAGAACGAGACGGTGGCGGCCAGGGAGGAGAGCAGGACCTGCGCGAACGTCGGCATGATCATTCCGCCGAGGCAGCGGCTGACGGTCATCGCCACCACCGAGCTCGGCGTCGCGAGGAACACCGCGGCGATCGCCGCCGTACTCGTACTGCCCACGTCCCACCAGCGCAGCAGGGCCGCGAAGGCGATCGGCAGGGCGAGGTAGCGCAGGGCGACGGACCGGAGCGTGCCGCGGTCCGTCACGAACGTGCGCGCGTTCTCCAGCTCGATGCGGCACATGGTGATGACGCTGGCCAGCACCAGCAGCAGAAGCAGCAGGTACGGCGAGGTGGACACGCGCAACCCCGCCAGGTTGGCGAGAAGACCGGCGGCCAGGCCGGCGCAGAAGACCACGGGATGGTTGACGACGACCCAGTCGTAGACCATGTTCATGGTCGCGTTCTCGTTCTTCACATAGCTGTGGATCCGATCGCCCTGCAGCATCTGGGAGTTGGGCAGGCGCAGGTCGTACGACTCGTCGGCGGGCCGGTCCAGGATGAACCGGCAGATCAGCTCGACGACGTACTTGTGCGAGACCACGCAGACCACTTCGCCGCGGCGCAGCGCGGGCAGCAACTCCTGCTCGTAGAAGGCGTGTACGCGGTCCTTGAACTGTGCGAACGTCTCGCCGCCGTGCATGGTCGGGCTGTCGGCGTTCATGGCCCGCTCGTACTCGGCGATGCCGTGCCGGCGCTGCAGGATGGACTTGCTCTCCAGCGTGTAGCTGCCGAAGTCGCGCTCCATGAGGCGTTCGTCGACAACCACCTCGGGGGCGTCCTCGCCGAGTTCATCGAGGTCGAAGATGATGCCGGCGGTCTCGTGGGCGCGGGTCAGCGGGGAGACGTAGACGCGGTCGAAGCGCCGGCCCCGGTGGCTCTTCGCGACCTTCTCGGCCTGGATCCGGCCCAGGAACGTCAGCGGGGCATCGCGCTGTCCGGCGATGCGGTGCACCGAATTGCAGGTGGACTCGCCGTGCCGGACCATGAACAGTCCGCCGAGCAGCTCCTGTTCGTCCTGGTCGGTCATCACGCGTCCTTCTTCGGGGCGTGCTTGACCTGGTCGCCGTACTGGGAGTCCCAGCCCGCCAGCTTGGTGATGTCGCACAGATTGTGCACGGCGTGCTTCTCCACCAGCGTGGTCAGCATGGAGACCGTGCGCCGGGCCTGCTGCGCGCCGAACCCGAACTCACGGGACACGGCGGCACCGAACCGCGCCAGGTCGTCGTCGAGGATGCCGCGGTACTTGCGGCGCTCGGTGCGGTCCTGCGCCTGCAGGTAGTTGACGGCATTCGGGTACGCGGTCGCACGGGCGTAGCCGAGCAGCCGCTCCCGCAGCCGGGTCGCGTCGGGCTTTCCGGCCGGGAGGGCGAGGTCGTCGACGATCCAGTCACAGCTGCGGACCAGGCAGTGGTGGATGCCGTCGGGGATGTCCATCCGCTCCTCGTCGTTCGCGGACCTGACGGCGCGCAGCACCTCTATCGCCGTGTCGAAGCACTGGTTGCGCAGGGTGCCGATGCTGAACACGAACGCGCCCAGCCGGCCGCGGCGGGTGGTCTCGTCGCCCTGGCGCATCGGGCCGACGCAGAAGAGGTTCCGCGCGACCTCGCCGTCGGCGCCAACGAGCTGTCCGTGCGTGCCGACCTCGATGCCGCGGTGGGTCCTCGTCTGCGGCTGCGCGTAGCCGTGGCCGTTGACCAGGCCGTTCCACAGGGGGTGGTCGGTGCGCTCGTAGTCGGTGTTGTTGCCCAGGCAGTTGACCACCCGGTCGACGACGATGTCCGGCTGGTCGGCGAAGACGACCCGGATCCTCGTGCCGTCCTCGACGGGGCGCATGTCCTGGACGGCGGCGGACAGGACGGTGACGGTCTTCGGGGCGCCGCTGAATCCGCGCATCCGGCTGCGGACGATGCCGCCGATCTCCCGGACCGTGCTGGTGCGGTTGGTGACGATCAGGCTCTTGTACCGGTCGAGGAGCATCCGGACGTCACGCGGGTCCATGCGGGAGACCAGCTCGATGACGTACGGCTCCCACGCCTTCATGACGCGCTCGGGGAAGACGGCGTCGAGCGCGCTGCCCGGCTCCACACCGTGCTCGCCGCGCAGGTGGGCGTACTCCGCCTCGACCCCCTCCACGACCGTCTCCGCGGTGAGGTTCTCCGCGTCGAGGAAGGGCGGGCGGCGGGCCTGCCAGATGTCGTGCTCGTGGTCGACGGGGTAGAGGCCGTGCATGTGGCCGCCCCGCGAGCAGATCAGGATCTGTCCCCGGTGCCCCGCGTGGACGAGGGAGACGACCGCGTCGAAGGCGGAGAGCGCGGATCCCGTGACCAGGACCGTCTCGTCGGGGCCGACGGCCTGGAACCGCTCCTGGGCATCCGGGGCGTACGGGTCCGCGAGGAAGCGGTCGCAGCCCTTGAGCCGGTGGTAGAACGGCGCCTGCACCGGCGAGAGATGACCGGTCGCCAGAATCACCTGGTCGGAGGGCAGGTCGTGCACCCCGCCCTGCGGGTCGGCGTCGACGTACTTGACCACGTAGCCCTCGCCTTCGGCGCGCACGTCGATGGTCTCGCCGGCCATTTCGCGCAGGGTGACCTCGGAGTGGGCGTCCGCGACAGCGGACCGCAACCGCTCGGCCAGGTACTGGCTGAAGATCCGCCGCGGTACGACGCAGGCGACGCCGAAGCTGTGGTACTGCCACTTCTGCGGCCAGCTGGAGCGGTCGGCCTCCTCGTTGGCCCACTCCAGGAAGTCCTCGGGGCGCTCGCGGCGCAGGGTGATGCGGCCGGCCTGGATGTTGAGCATGTGCTCCCAGTTGGTGGCCGCCCGGCCGAAGGCGAGTCCGCCGTAGCGGTATCCCTCCTCACGCTCTATGAGGCATATCTCCAGGGGCGAATCGGCGAAATGGAGCAGCCGGATGGCGGTGAGCGTTCCGGAGAACCCTGCGCCGATGATCGTGACGCGCCGAGCGCCGGGAGCCGCACCGTCCATGGCGCTGTCCTGCATCGTGCTGTCCTGCATCGTGCTGTGCTGCATTTCCACGGTCTTGTCTCCTTCGGTGGGGAAGCGTCAGCGCCACTCGTGGGTGAAGCGGACCGGCACGGCGTCGCGGATCGAGTTGTGGACGACGCAGCCTCGCTCGGCCTTGAGCAGGGGCTTGGAGATCAGGTCCTCAAGGGCGGCGGGCGCGGACACCAGCACCGTGATCTCGGAGAAGCGGGTCGGCGCGCTCACGAGCGTTCCGTCGACCTGGAAGCCGACCTCGGAGGCATCGGCCTCCGGGTCCTCGGCCCTCAGGGCGGCCAGGAAGGTGCTCACGTAGCAGCCGCCGAGAGCCAGCAGCAGCAGTTCGCCGCCCATGGGGCCGGCGTCCGTCCCTTCTTTCTCCTTGGGCCGGTCGATGGTGACCGTGTGGTCTCTGGCCTGGCCCACGACGACGCTGCCGCCGACGGGGCGAAGGGACACACCGATGTCAGACATGGCGGTACGGACTCCTGTCCTGGAGCGGGGCACACGATGGCCGGCCGGAGTTGCCGCGGTGCCGGTGAACGGGACGGCCTCAGCATCAGGACGGAGTTCGGACTTCCGGACGGATCGTGGACGATCCTGGATGCGCTCCGTAGCCGGGTGCCGACAGGCGGAACAGCGCTTGACAGTCGCAGCCCCACTCCATCTAACTTGAAACAAGCGTTCCAAGTTTTTCGGCCCACGTGTCCGATGGGGGAGGATGTTCGTGCCGCACGTACTGGATCCGGGGAAAGCCCGCACCATGGACGAATTCATCGTGGAACTGAGGCTGTTGAAGGCGTGGGCGAACAACCCGTCGATCACCGAGATCACGCGGCGCATCCACCGGGACTGGCAGCACGCCGGTCGGCCGCGCGGCGAATGGCCGGCCCGTTCGACGGTGGGCAACTGCTTCCAGGTCGGCCGCCGCCGGCCCAACTCCGACCTGCTGCTGGCCGTGGTGCAGGCACTGGTCGGCGCCGACGAGGCGGTCGTCTCCGTCTGGCGGCAGTCGCTTCGCACGGTGCTCGGCGAAGCCGAGGCCGCCGCACGGGTCAGCGCCTACGACCGGCTGCCCACCGGGCTTCCTTCGTTCGTCGGCAGAGTCGACCTGATGGCCCGGGCGCAGGCTCTGCTGAACGCCGGCGAAGAAGTGTCCGCACTGGCGCTGGAAGGCATGGCGGGCGTCGGCAAGACGTCGCTGGCCCTGCACATCGCCCACAGTTATCTCGCCGAGGAACGCACTGACGTGCCCGTCCTGTTCGCGAACCTGCGAGGCTCCGCACCGCAGGGACCGCCCGCCGATCCGACGGCAGTGCTGGAGACCTTCCTGCGGCTGCTCGGCGTCACCGGAGACCGCATCCCGTACGGGCTGGACGCACGAACGGCTCTCTACCGCCAACTGCTGGCGGAAACCGGCGCGTTGATCGTCCTGGACGACGCGGCGAGCACGGAACAACTGCGGCCCCTCCTGCCCGGGATCCGTGGATGCCGCACGCTGATCACCGGCCGACGCGCCCTCACCGGCCTCCGCGGAGCCACCCGGCTGCCGGTGCCGCTGCTCGATCCGGGCGACTCCCTGGAGCTGCTGCGGGCCACGGCGGGAGCCGAACGCGTCGACCCGGACATCCCGGCCGTTCAACAGATCGCGGACCTGCTGGGGCACCTTCCGCTGGCGCTGTCAGCCATCGGCCGCCACATGCGAGCCCATCCGGCCTGGGCGCTCGGCGACTACTACCGTGAACCCCTGATCACCCTGGCCCTGGAGGACGGCGTACGAGCCGCGCTGGCCGCCTCCGACGCACGGCTGCCGAAGGGTACGCGTCGGCTACTGCGCCTGCTGACGCTGCATCCGCCGCAGGATCTGGACGGCGCCACCGCCACCGCGCTCCTCGGGGAACCGTCCACCGCCGCCGAGTGTCACCTCGCCACCCTGACGGCAGCACACCTGATCCAGCGAACCGCCCCCGGCCGCTTCCGCCTTCACCCCCTCACCCACGCCTATGCGGAAGAACGTATCTGCATCGACGAACCGGCAACTCGCATCCGACAGGCCCTGGGCCGCTTACTGGAACACAGCCGCAGCCGCGGTACCTCCATGCGGCTCGGGGCCCGGACCATCCATGGATCCCGCTTGCCCATGCCCTGGCAGCACACCGAACCGGACGAGGACCGACTGCCGAAGCGTCGGGCACTCGCAGCCTGACGGGTCTCCACGGGGTCACCTCCCACGACACCACCATCCAGACCGGTACCGAGCCCTGACCGCCTCACCCCTGCCAGGACCCAGACGCCGGCGACGGCTGAAGGGGCAGGAAGCCGGAACCCCGTCTGGTTGTCACCCGGGCCGGGAGGTGGCGCGGAGCCGTGTGATGGCCTGCCGCAGTTCGTCGAAGGCGCGTTCTTCCTCCCGCGGGTAGACACGGGAGGCGGCAAGGACACTGTCACGCGCCCCACGGACGCGGGCATAGACATCGAAGCAGGTGAGGACCTCTTGGGCGCGAGGACATCGTGGATCTCCCGGGCGATGCGCGCCCGCTCCTCGGCGACAGGGACCCGGGCCAGAGCGACGCGTTCCGACGCGGCGAGCACAGCCCGCCGCTCGAACTCGGCCATGTAAACGCGCCGGGCACGGACGTACTCACCGAACACCCAGGCCCCGGCCAACAGGAGCCCCACCGCGAGCGGCGTGAGCCAGACCCCCGGGCACCCGGGCCGCCGTAGTCCCGCTGCCACGCGGGAATCCACAGCAGCACACAGCCCGCGGCACACACCACCGTCGCCGCGGCAGTTACCCCCGTCCGGTAGTTGATCGATGGGCGGCCGCAAGTCCCGGCTACCGATGATCAGGCGTGGCTGATCAGACGGGGATCCAGTCAGGCCACGATGGCGGAACGTTGCTCACGGGGCAGAGGCCGGAGTCGCCGGGATAGCCGTCCAGGGTCCCCCGGGTCGCGAAGAACCACCATGCCAACCACACCGTCGCAACAACCACCAGCAGCGTCGGCAGCGAGACGCGGACCGCCTTTGGCGCGCGAAGTACCACACGTCGGCCGATGGCCCGAGCCCCGAGCCCAATGAGTGCTTCGGCTCCCACGACAAGAGGGAGCAGGAAGTTGAGTTCGAAGCGTCCGCCCGCGTCGTAACCCGCGTCGCAGTATGCGCGCGCCCAGACGGCCAAGGACCAGGCGACGCACCCCATAGCAGCTCCGAACAATGCGGAACCCGCCCAGGGGAGACAGGAGGTGGATCTCGGCTCGGCTGTGTACACGACATGACACGACATCGAACGCACCCTTCACGGTTCCGAGATGGGCGCAGGCGAACGGGCATAACCGCACGCCTCACCCCCACCCCCCGTAGTTGGAAAGCGTGGTGCGCGATGCCCTGCGCGGACCGACGTTCGTCTGAACGTCAGCAGCAGGCGCAGCCTGCCTGGCAGCCGCACGCATCCTCGGTCTGTGCAGTACTCACGACCGGTGCCACGCAGCAGCCGTCACCACGCCACGCGTCCCGCCCCTCCTTCACCGCCACCACCGCGATGACGAGCCCCGCGATCGGGTCGGCCCACGCCCAGCCGAGAGCGGCGTTGGCGACGAGGCCGACGAGCAGGACGGCGGAGAGGTAGGTGCACAGCAGGGTCTGCTTGGAGTCGGCGACCGCCGAGGCGGATCCCAGCTCACGCCCGGCGCGGCGCTGGGCAGCGGACAAGAACGGCATCACAGCGAGGGAGAGCGCTGCGAGGACGATCCCGGGGACGGAGCGCTCCGCCTCGCCGGTGCCGGTAAGGGCCCGTACCGCATCCACCGTGACGTAGGAGGCGAGAGCAAAGAACGAGAACGCGATGATCCGGAGCGTTGTTCTCTCCCGGGCCTCGCGCGCCGCGTGGTCCCGCGCGGAGAACTGCCAGGCGACCGCCGCCGCAGAGGAGACCTCGATGACCGAGTCCAGCCCGAATCCGACCAGCGCGGTGGAGGAGGCGAGCGTGCCCGCCGTGATCGCGACGATCGCCTCGATCACGTTGTAGGTGATGGTCGCGGCCACCAGCAGGCGTATGCGGCGGGTGAGGGCGTCTTGGCGGGCGGGGGACGGGCCGAGGGACATCGCGGTCATCGTCAGCAGCAGCCCTTCTCGTCGGCGTCGGGGCAGTTGCGATCCGCCTCGACCGCGAGGACGGCGGTGCGCAGGTCGTCCAGGGCGTGGGCGAAGCGCGGGTCGGCCAGTTCGTAGCGGGTGCGGCGGCCGACGGGGACGGCGACGACCAGGCCGCAGTCGCGCAGGCAGGCGAGGTGGTTGGAGAGCCGGGTACGCGAGATGCCCAACCGGTCGGCCAGATCGGACGGGTGGGCCGGCGCGTCGCGCAGGGCGAGCAGCAGGCGGCAGCGGATGGGGTCGGCGAGGGCACGGCCGAAGCGGGCGAGTACCTCGACCTCCGTGGCAAGAGTCAGCACACCCTGACGATACAAGAATTCCTGAATTCAGAAAATCATGGATCAACGCCCGCTGTGTGGCACCTGCCTCAGTCAGGAGTCGCGCCTTCGATGATTCGGCAGACGGCGGGGCTCGCGCCCGGCTCGGTCGCTTGGTCAGCCGTCTGCCGAGCCCGCCGAAGGGTGGTGCGCAGGGACTGGAACTCGGTGATGCGGCGGTCGATGTCCTCCAGGTGCTGGTCGAGGAGGCCGACGACGAGCGTGCAGGGCTGCTCGCCACCGCGGTGGAGGTCGAGGATGTCCTTGATCTTCTTCAGGCCGAGGTCGAGCGCCTGGGCCCGGCGGATGAAGCAGAGAAGCGGGATCGCGTCTTCTGCTCCTCGCCGACCTCAAAGCCGGAGCCGGAGTCCGATCGTCGTGATCGCGCTGACCCTGCTCACCCGGGCGGACTGCGCCTGGTGCGACCGCGCGAAGAAGCTCCTGACCGAGACCGACGTGGACGTCGAGGTCACCGAGGTGTCCCTGGACACCGACGAGGGCCGCCAACTGGCCGCCCGGCACCGGTTGTTGTTCGCCCCCGGCCTCCTGCACGACGACCGCCTCATCGCGTACGGACGCCTCTCCGAGCGCGCCCTGCGCCGCGAACTCGCCCGAATCCCGCAGACCTGACAAGGAGTTCCCGCCATGGACAAGCTGCTCTACGTCCTCCCCGTACTGGCCTGCCCGGTCGGCATGGGCCTGATGATGTGGCTCATGATGCGCCCCAGGCACGGCGCCCAGTCGGCCTCCAGCACCGACCAGCAGGAACTGCTGCGCCTGCGCAAGGAGATCGACGCCCTGCGCACCGAACACACCGACGTCCAGGACCATTTGGCGTGACGGACATCTGGCTCCCGCTCGCGGCAACCGCTCTCGCCGCAGCCCTGACCTGGTGGTGCTGCATCCGCCCGATGGTCAGAAACCGCTCCTGCTGTACGACCGCTGCCGACACGGAGTTGCAGGAGGAACTGCGCCGCGCCCGCGAGGAGTTCCAGCAGCTCCCGCAGCTGCGCAACGATGCGACCCCGCCCGCCGTACGCCCCCGCCGACCGGAGATCCTCGACCGGTGACCGTCCTCGCACCGACCCTCCGACGCCCCGCCGCCGCGCTGCTCACGCTCGTCTCGCTCGTCCTGGCTCTCCTGCTGGGCACCGGCGCTCCCGCCTCCGCGCACGCCACCCTGCTGTTCACCAGCCCGGCAGCGGACGCCACGGTCGCGGACTCTCCGGCCTCGCTGGTCCTCGTCTTCGACCAGCCGGTCGGTGTCAGCGGCTCGGCCGTACGCCTTGAACCGACGGCCGGGCTCGGCAGGCCGACGCGGAGCCACGGCGGGCGGACGGTCACCTTCCCGGTGCACGGCAAGCTCGCCGAGGGCGTCCACACGATCGAATGGCAGGCCACCGCCCAGGACGGCGACATCATGACCGGCAGCTACCGTTTCGCGATCGGCCCCCGCACCGTCGCCCTCGCCTCCGGCCAGAGCACCACCGCCAAGGACCCCGTCCCCACCACGATCCTGCGCTGGCTGCTGTTCACCGCCCTGGCCGTGCTCCTCGGCGAAGCCGCGCTCAACCGCCTCACCGCCCGCGTCCCCGACACCCCGTCCCGACGGCCGCGCTCCTGGGCCCTGCCCGCCGCCCTGGTCGGCTGCGCCGCCGCGCTCGGACTGACCGCGCTGGTGATCGGCGACGGCTCCCTGCGGTCCGCGGTCGACACCCGCCCCGGCGTGCTGTCGCTGATCGAGGTGGCGGGCTTCGCCCTGGCGGCCGTGGCCGTAGTCGTTGCCGTACGCCGCCGGGTCTGGGCCCTCGTACCGCTCGCCGCCGTCGTGATCGCCGAGGCACTGCGCGCGCATCCACAGGCCGAACAGGCCGTCGCCGGGCCGGTGTTGACCTTCGCCCACCTCGCTGCCGCCGCCCTGTGGGTGGGCGCGCTGGTGCAGGTGCTGCGCACGGTGGTGGCCTGGCGGGGTGAGCGAGCCGCCTGCCGAACCCTCATGCTCGCGTACGCCCGGCTCGCCGCCTGGCTGTTCGCGGCCGTCGTCACCTCCGGCGTCATCGCCGCGCTGCTGCTGGTCCCGCTCGACGACCTGGCCACCACGACCTACGGCCAGGTCCTCCTCGCCAAGACCGGCGCGGTCGCGCTCGTCGCCGCCCTCGCCTACACGGCGCGCGGACGCCTGCGCCGTACGACCGGCGGGCTCGCGTACCGCCCGGCTCGCGTCGAAGCCTCCGTCCTGGCTGTCGTCCTCGCCCTGTCCGCCACCCTCACCGTCCTGCGCGCACCCGCCGACGCCAACCGCCCGCTGTCCTTCGCGCCGCCTACCACCGGACCGGTCGTCCCCGCCGGCACCCGCGCCGGAGAGATCGGCATCAGCGCCCGCGCCGGCACCGGCCAACTCGTCATCGAGCTGACCGCGCCCCAGGCCGGCGACGCCTCGAAGCTGTCGTACGGCCTGACCGCCACCCTCGCCGATCCGCGCGGCAGCAAACGAAGGCTGGGCCTGCGCGGTTGCGGCACCGGCTGCTTCTACACCCCGCTGACCTGGCGCAAGGGCACCAGCCACCTCACCCTGACCGCGTCGGCGGGCGAGGAGTGGGCCGGCGGGCGTGCGGGCCTGGCCATCACCTGGCCGTCCCGCCCCGATCCCACTCTGCTGCGCGAGACCGTGGCCGCGATGAAGAAGGCCCCCCGCTTCACCCTGCACGAACTGGTCACCAGCAACACCACCCTCGGCCTCGGCGACCTCAAGCAACTCCCCATCACCGGCAAGGAGTTCCTCGCCGCCGAGCCCTACGGCAGCGGCACCGCCCCGGTCACCACCCGCCTGCCCGACGAGAACGGCCACCACCGCCTCGCCCTCGCCTACCCCGCCGAGCACACCCAGCTCGACCTCACCCTCGACGAGACCGGCCGCATCCTGCACGAGACCCTGACGGCCCCCAACCACCTCGTCACCCGCACCTTCGTCTACCCCGGGACCGACGAGGACGACCATGGCCACTGACCTCACGGGCCCGGCCGAAAGCGTGCTCACAGGCACCGCTTAGCATCACCGTGATGAGCAACTGGCCGCAGCGGCACAGCAGGGCCCACGGCGCGTGGCGGACCACGCGAACCGTGGCGCTCTGCCCTGCCCTGGCGGTGCTGTTCGCCGCGCTGGTCATGTGCCTGGGCTCCATGGCCCACGCCGCCGACGCCCCGCCGGCCGTCCCCATGACCGCCATGTCCGCTACGGCGGTCCGGGCGGACACCTCGGCGACACACCACGCCCAGACGATCGGGCACCCGGCCGGCTGTCCTGCCGGTGACGTGTGCTGCGCCCCGGTCGCCCACGGCGTACGGGCTGTCCGCACCACGCCCGCCGGGCCGCTGTCGGTGAACCTGCCCCGCCTGCGGAGCCTCCCCGGGCCGGACGCCCCCGCCGACTTCCCCGGTCTCCCGCCCGCCCGGGGTGCCCCCGATCTCCACGTCCTCCAGGTGCAACGGATCTAGAGGGATGCCCGCGCGCACGCGCACCGCCATCCACTCACCCCTGCACCCACGCGCACCGCCGCCCGACGACACCGCGCGGCGGGGACAAGGACGTACCCATGAGCAAGACCAGCAAGAAGACGGCCGCCGCCGACCGCAAGGCGCGCATAGAGGAGATGCGGCGCGCCGAGAAGGCCCGTGATCGCCGCAACCGGATCATCACCATCAGCACGGTCATCATCGCCGGACTGGTCGGCTGGGGCGCCTACGCCATCGACAACGCCAACGAGAAGAGCGACCAGAAGGCCGCCGCCGCGAAGAAGCCCATACGCGGCGAGAAGACCTGGGACGCCAAGAAGCTCGGCCGCACCCACGTGACCGGCACCGTCAAGTACCCGATGAACCCGCCCGTCGGCGGCAACCACGCCCCGGCGTGGATGACCTGCAACGGCAACGTCTACACCAACGCCATCCCGAACGAGAACGCCGTCCACTCCCTCGAACACGGCGCGGTCTGGGTCACGTACAACGACAAGGCCGGCGCCGCCGACGTCAAGACCCTCGCCGACAAGGTCACCAAGACCCCCTACACGCTGATGAGCCCGGACAGGACGGAGTCCGGGCCGATCATGCTGTCCGCCTGGGGCCACCAGCTCAGCGTGAACAAGGCGTCCGACCCCAGGGTCGAGCAGTTCCTCACCAAGTACGTGCAGGGCGCGCAGACCCCGGAGCCGGGCGCGGCCTGCACCAACGGGCTGACCGCGTCGTGACGGACACGGCCGCCGCGGCGCGGTCCGCGACGGACCCTGGCGGGGCGGCCTGTCAGAAACCGGCCGCGCGGGCCGCCGTGTACACCTCGGCGGCCACGTCCTTCAGTTCCTGGGCGTCCCGCGCGGCCCACGAGAGGTCGACCAGGAACTCGTCGAGGCCGATCTCGGCGTAGGCCATCAGGTCGGTGACGATCTGTTCGACGTCGCCCTGGAAGGGCTGGCGGTCCGGGCCCTCGTACCGCTTGGGGGTGTAGTCCGGGTTCACACGTACCACCGTCCGCAGCGGCCGGGTGCGGCCCCGCTCGGCGGCGAGGTCCTGCAACTGGCGCCAGCTCTCGGCCACTTGGGCGGGGCCGTCGGCGTACGGCAGCCAGCCGTCGGCCTGGTCGACGAGTCGGCGCATCGCCCGTGGGGTGTTGGCCGGCACCAGGATCGGGATCGGCCGGGCCGGCTTCGGGCCTACGACGGCCGAGGCGATCCTCGTGATCCGGCCGTCCGCGTAGACCACCGGGTCCGGGCCCCACACCGCCCGGCACACCTCGAACACCTCGTCCATGACCTTGCCGCGTTCCGCGAACGGGCGGACCCCGGCGGCGGCGTACTCGTCGAGGGACCAGCCGCTGCCGAGGCCCGCGATCACCCGGCCGCCGCTCGCCGCGTCCAACGAGGCCAGGGACTTGGCCAGTTGGAAGGGGATGTGCAGCGGGGCGACCAGCACTGCGGTGCCCAGTTCGGCCCGCTCGGTGGCCGCCGCCGCGAGGGTCAGCGTGACGAGCGGCTCGGCCACGCCCCGGTAGGCCTCGGGCCAGGGCAGGCCCGGGACGCCGTAGAGCGGCTGGGTCTGGGGGTCCGGGAACAGGGCGCGTTCGTACACCCAGAGGCTGTCGTATCCGATCGCTTCCGCGGCGCGTGCCACGTCGGGCACGTCCTTGCCGAGGTTGTACTGCCGATTCTGCGGGAGACCGGTTCCGAGCCGGATCGTCATGCCGGTGCGCTCCTCTTTGTTCGTCAGCCGTGTGTGGTGGGGTCCACTTCGCCCCAGGCGAGCCCTGTTCCGCGGTCCATACGGCGGATGTCGTCCATGTCGGCGTCGTCGATACGGAAGGAGAGAACGTCCAGGTTCTCGCGCATGCGCGCCGGGTCGGTGCTTTTGGGGAGCACCGGCCAGCCGTTCCGCACGCCCCAGGCCAGGAGGAACTGCGCCTCGGTCACGCCGTATTTCTGCGCCAGCTTCTTGAAGGGAGCATCGGAGCGTTCTCCTTCGGCGCGCATCTCCCGCGTCTTTCCGCTCAGGTGGCCCGGCGCGGTACGCCAGGTCGACAGCGGGACCAGGCTGCTGTAGGCGATGGGCGTGATGCCCTGCTGGTTCAAGTAGGCGACCAGTTCCGGCTTTTGGGACCAGGGGTGCAGTTCGATCTGGTCGGCGTGCGGAACGGGAAGTCCCGCCTCGACCAGCTCGTCGATGTGAGCGGCGTTGAAGTTCGAGACGCCGATCGCACGCGCCTTGCCACTCTTGTGGGCCTCGACCAGTGCCTGCCACTGTTCCAGTCGCTGCTCGCGCCCGAACGTGGCGTGGACGAGGTACAGGTCGACCTGTGCCAGACCCAGCCGGTCGAGACTCTCGTCGAGGGACCGCAGGGTCTCCTCGCCCGTCTTGTTGCGGTCCTGGGTCAGCGGCCACAGCTTGGTCGTCACGAACACGTCGCCGCGTTCGAGGCCTGCCTGCCGCATACCGCGCCGCAGTCCTTCGCCGACGCCGCGCTCGTTGTCGTAGATCTCGGCCGTATCGATGTGTCGGTACCCCGCGGCCAGGGAGTTCTCCACGGCGGACGCGGCCTCTTCGTCCGGGATGAGATACGTCCCGAAACCGACGAGGGGAATCCTCACCTCAGCGGTCAGCTCACGATCATGTGTACCGGTCATCAGCGTCTCCTCATCTCCTTGCGGCAGAAAGCGGCGGGTGAGGTGCGGCTGGTGGTGCCCGCACCTCACCCGCCGGGGACGGTTCAGTGCTTGTTGACCGCCGAGGCCCAGTCGAAGTTCACGCCCATGTCGGAGTACATCTTCGAGTAGCCGACGAAGCAGTTGAACGTCGTGACCTTGCCGTTCTTCAGGTACCAGAAGTCGGCGGTCGGCGCGGCGACCTTGTTGCCGTTCCCCTTGAGGACGCCCGCCGGCGTCTGGAGCTGCCCGTCGAACGTGCCGTCGATCGACAGCTCGATGCTGACGGTGTCGCCGTTCACGGTGATGCGCTTGAGGTCACGGTGAACGTTGGAGAAGAGGCTCTTCATGTAGGGCAGGACGGTGCCGAGCGCCTTACCCCGATAGGCCACGCCGGGGACCATGTCGTTGAAGACGCCGTCCTTGGTGAAGCTGTTGACGAACGTCGGGACGTCGATGTGGCTGCCCTCCGCGACGTAGTAGTCGCGCAGGACGATCGCGAGGTTGGCCTTCTCGTGCTTGGTCAGGTGCCGGTCGGTGAGCGGCAGCTTCGCCAGTTGGCGTGCGGTCAGGGTCGGGGCGGCCGTCGCCTTGTGGTGGGCGGGGCTCGCGGCCTGTGACGGCACCGCGGCGATGGAAAGACCGCCCAGGACAGCTACTGCGGTGGCGGCGGTGATCGACTTCCGGCTGAGCAGCTTCATGTCGTATTTCTCCAGGTTCGTTCACGAGGTCCGAGAGCCGTCGGGCGGCCTCCCGTGCGCTCTTAGTAAATCAAGCGATGGCTTGACTTTATGAACGGCGGCGCCAACCTGTCAAGCCACTGTTTGAATTGTTTGCCTCCTCGACCGCAGGGGCACCTCGACCTGCAAGCAACCGCTTGACAATGAAGTCAATCAACTGATTGAGTACATGATGTGATACAGGCGAAAAAGACGGACCTGCGCCGAGAAGCCGGCCAACGCACACGGGACGGCCTGCAGTCGGCCGCCCTGGAGCTGCTCGCGCAACGGGGCCAGGAGGGCGTGACACTCCGCGAGATCACGGACCGCGCCGGAGCCAACGTCGCCGCGGTGAGCTACCACTTCGGGTCACTGAAGGCACTGTGCGACGCGGCGATCGAGCACGCGCTGGAACAGTATCTGGACGCGCAGATGGCGGCTCTCGACTCCCTCGCCCCCACTGCGACACTCCATGAAGTGGCGGCAGCGTTCGCCGGGCCGATGATGCGCGCACTCGCGGCCGGCGGACAAGAGCTCGCCGTGATGCGCACCGTGGCGCGCGTCGGCATCGAACCGCCCCAGGGATGGGAGCGGCTGACCGGCAAGTTCGACAAGAGTCGCCGGGACGCCCTCCGGGTGCTGAAGCCGAACATTCCCGGAGTCGACGAGGAGGAGCTGATCTTCCGTACGCGCTGCGCGGCCGGCCTGCTGAACTGGCTCGCGCTGGCACCCATCGGCACGGAGCTGGCCGCCATGTCCGCCGAGCAGATCGAGCGGCAGCTGGTCCCCGTGGTGGCCGGGGCGTTCCGCGGGGACCAGGGTTCGTAGTGTGCGCTACTTGTCCGCCCGGTACAGCTTGATGTCCTTGTTGACGAAGAGGTGGACGTAGCCGCAGCGCCAGCAGATCAGGCCGGTGGCGTTCTCGTCGGCCCAGGCCAGCTTCATGAACTCCATGCCGGTGCTGTTGAGCAGGACATCCCGCTCTCGGAACAGATCCCCTTGGCAGACCTGGCACTTGAGCCAGACATCCCCCAGTGCCGCCCGTACCGGTTTCTTCGCCATCGCGTGAACTCCCCCGTCCCTGCCCTGTGTTGGGAACGAGGCTACCCACACGCGCCCGCGGCGCGCCGCCCCTGGATGGGGAAGCGCGCCACGGGTGTCACGTCACTGCTCGGACGTCATGGTGCGGGTGGTCAGTGGTGGCCGCCACCACCGTGGCCGCCGCCCTCGTGACCGCCACCACCGTTGTGACCGCCGCCGTTGTGCCCGCCGCCGTGGCCGCCACCGCGGTGCTCACCCCAGGACTTGTCGTCGACGAGGCGTCGGTGGTCGTTGCGCAGGGTGGCGGTGTCGGAGCGGTTGTCCCACACGTAGTCACGGCTGTCCTGGTAGACGTCGTTGCCGCTGTCGCGGCCCATTCCGGTGTGGACGCGGACGGTGGCGTGGCCGTCGAGGCGGTAGTGGTGGAAGGTGTAGGTCTTGCCGTCCTTGTTCGACAGCTTCCAGCCGTCGAGGTTGACGCCGCGGCGGCCGTGGTTGGTGATCTCCACCCACTCGTTGTTCAGCGAACGGGCGGAGCGGTCCTCCGGTCCCGGAGAGTCGTACTGCACGCGGCTGATCTCCACGTTCGCCCGGACCGCGTGGTGGTCGGCAGCGGTCGCCGGCAGTGCCGCCGCGCCGACGAGAGCGCCGGCGGCCAGAGCGGCTGCGGCCAGACGGCGGACGGACACGGAAGGTGAAGAGGTCACGGGTTCCCCCAGCATGGTGCGGGCACTTCCCCGGATACGGCAACGGCCGGATCCCGGGTTGTGCGGTGTGCGGGTGGCGGCCTGTTGGCCGCACACCCACACCTTCTCCACCGGGCGGACGAGATATGAGCGATACGTGAATCGTGTTACGAGTCGGTCGTATTTCCGTGACTGTCGGCTGTAGCGTCCATTTATGCGCGTGATGCACCAGGTTGACGCCCTGGCGAGCGGACGGGCCTTGTGGGCACTGGACCGAGCTCCGCGATCGCCACGGTGCGCCACCCCAGTCCCGCCGGGAGCGTCACCCGAAAGTGGATAACGGTGGGCCTCCCACCTGCGCATTGTTACTGGTAGTAACAGTACTTCGCCGTTCCTGATGCCGGGTCACCGAACACCCCGTTGGTGCAGGGGGTGCCGCCGCTGAACGACCCGTAGAAGTACTGACCGTTGGCCCCGTACGCCACCTCGTGGGTGCCGGAGAAGGAGCAGGTGCCGTTCTCCGCCGCGCACGTCGTCCAGGTCACGAAGGTCGGGGGTGGCGATACGACTGAGCAGGTCTTCGCCGTGCCGGAGATCGGGTCGCCGAAGACCGCGTTGGTGCACGGGGTGCCGCCCGGCAGCGTGGCGTAGCGGTAGCTGCCGTTCGCGCCGTAGGCCACCGTCATGACGCCGGAGAAGGCGCACGTGTTGTTCTCGGACGCGCAGGCGGACCAGATGTCTGTCGCTGGGGGTGCCGCTTCGGCGTAGCAGGACTTCACCACTCCGGAGGCCGGGTCGCCGAAGACGCCTGTGGTGCAGGGAGTTGAGCCGGTGGCTGTCGTGTAGGTGAAGCGGCCGTTCGCGCCGAAGGCGACTGCCGAGGTGCCGTTGAGCGTGCAGGTTCCGTTCTCGGCGGCGCACTGGGTCCAAGTGCCGGGCAGGGCTTGGGTGGTGGAGCCCGTGGCGCTTCCCGTTGTGGTGTACGCCGCCACGTAGTCGACGCTCAGTGTGCCGCCCGAGGTCGTCGAACCGGACGGCGTCGTGCAGCCGCATGCCGCGTCGGGGAAGGTGCCGCCCATGGCCAGGTCCAGGATGATCGACTGGTTGTGGTCGAAGGCCGCCTGCCAGGTGGCTGTGCCCACCTGGGCCTCGGAGACCGAGTAGTAGGCGCTGCCGTCCAGGTAGAACGTGATCGTCTCCGCCGCGGTGTCGGTGCGGTCGAGGATCATCGAGTACGTGTGGAAGCCGCTCTGGCAGCCGGAGCAGGCGCGCAGGCCGCTGCTGATTCCGGTGCCCTCGTTGCAGGGGCCGCCCGGGGAGGTGCCGCAGTGGATCGTGCCGGCCACGTCGGACAGGGCGTTGACGTCCTCCATGACGTCGATCTCGCCGTTCTCCGGCCACTGGCCGGGGCCCAGCATCCAGAACGCGGGCCAGTAGCCCAACCCGCTTGAAGGGCTGGGCTGTTGGATGGACGCGGTGACCTGGAGCTTGCCACCGGCCGGTGCGCCCACGTTCGCGGTCGGGGTCTGGATCCTGCCCGAGGTCCACGAACTGCCGGAGCCCAGCGCGGTGATGTCCAGGTTGCCGTTGCCGTCGAGGTGGGTGTTGGCGGTGGAGTCGGTCATCGTCTCGATCTCGCCGGTCCCGAAGCCGGCGCCCGGGCCGGTGTCGAACTTCCAGTTGGCCGACGAAGGGGCCGCTCCCGCCGACCCGTTGAAGTCGTCGCTGAAGACGGTGGACCAGCCGGAGGGGGCTCCGGGGGCGGCGGCCGTGGCGGGCTGGGTGGTTGTGGTGCCGTAGAGCAGGGCGACCATCGGGGCCAGGGTCGCCAGCCAGACCAGTCGTCTCGTCCGTGCCCTGCGCCCGGTGGTGTGGGTGTCCTTCAATCCGAACTTCGATCTGAACATCGTCCGGCCTCCCATGTGAGGATCTGGCGGAACGTGCAGAACCCGGCGGCCGGTGGATTGAAACGATCGAAACGTTCAATCCACCGGCCGACCGAGCGGAATCGGCATCGACAGCGACATCGGCTTCAGGGGTGCAGCTACTGCACGTAGCAGGACTTCGCGGTACCTGACACCGGGTCACCGAAGACGGTGTTGCTGCACCCGGTGGACCCGGACACGGACCGGTAGACGTACCGTCCGGCCGCGCCGTACGCCACCTCGTGGGTGCCGGAGAAGGTGCAAGTGCCGTCTTCTGCCGCGCAGTTGGTCCACGTGGCGAAGGACGGCGGGGCGCCGATCAGATAGCAGGACTTGGCGGTGCCGGCGGCCGGGTCACCGAACACGGTGTTGGAGCACGCCGCACCGCCGGGCAGGGTCGCGTAGTTGAACGAGCTGCCGGCGCCGTAGGCCACCGTCATCACGCCGGAGAAGGCGCAGGTCCCTCCCTCGGCGGCGCAGGACGTCCAGACGTTGGTCGCGGGTGGGGCGCTCTGGCCGTAGCAGGACTTGGCGGTGCCGGAGATCGGGTCACCGAAGACCGCGTTGGTGCAGGGCGTGGAGCCGGTCTCCGTCGCGTAGTTGAAATGGCCGCTCGCACCGTAGGCCACGGCCGTCGTCCCGCTGACCGCGCAGGTGCCGTTCTCGCTCGCGCACTGGGCCCAAGTCCCGGGCAGGGCCTGCGCGGTGGAGCCGGTACCGCCACCGCCACTACTGCTGCCGGAGGTGAACGGCTGGAAGATCCGCGCGAAGTCACCGGTGTTCTGGCTGACGCCGCTGCACGTGCCGGAGGCCGAAGTCTGGCCGGGGCAGCCGCCGTTGTCGCGGTTCTGCGACCAGTACGACGTCAGGGCGATGCCCCGGGAAGCGTCGAAGGCTTCCACGCTGCGGGCGTTGTCGAGGGTGAAGATCTCGCCGGCGCTGTCGTTCTGGCCGATCATCGGGGTGTTGCCGAGCTTGGCGTACGCGGCGGACGTGGAGATGCCGAACGCGCTCGCGACCTGGCTCGCCGCGGCGTCCACGGACTGGTTGGCCGCGCTGCCCATGTCGGTGCCCGAGGAGCCGTAGTCCATGGTCATCAGGTTGACGACGTCCGGGGTGAAGCCGTTGGAGCGCGCGTTGTTGAGGACGTTCAGTCCGTCGCCCGAGAGGCCGCTGGGGAGGGCCGGGAGCGTGAACGAGACCGACAGGGAACGGCCGTTGTTCGCGGCCCAAGTGCGCACCTGGGCAAGGGCTTTGTCGCGGCGGTCGATGCCGGACGAGTTGGTGAGCGACGCCGATTCGATGTCGAAGTCGACGTGCGAGAGGTTGAACGTGGTGATGACGTTCTCGATCTGCGCTGCCGCCGCCTCCGGGCTGGAGCAGGAGTCGCCGATCTCGGTGAGTGCGGTGTCGGCGCCGTAGCCGCCGAACGAGACGGAGACGTCGCCGCCTTGGGCGCGCAGGGCGTCGATCTGCGACTGGAGGGAGGCCTGTTCGCCGATCTGCCAGTTGCAGCCGGGGCCGTCGACGAAGGCGATCGTGAAGAACTTGGTGCCGTAGTTGTTGGCCACGTCGGTGAGGGAAACGTTTCCCGACCACGTGTCCGCGAACGGGGCGAAGACGTGAGCGGGCCAGGCGTTCGGGGCGGAGGCCGCCGACGCGGGTGCCGCCGCCGAGGTGAGGCCGGCCGCCGCGAGGGCTCCGGTCAGCAGGGCGGTGGAGAGGACGGAACGGGAGAGGGAACGGGAACGGGATCTCGATCGGGTGCGCATGTGCGACCTCCACGGGGGACGGGGGGTGAATCGATTCAATCCCTGCGCGATATTGGTGCAGACCAATTCGCTGTGTGGGCCCAGGGAAGCAGCGTTGGCAGGGGCGAGTCAAGGCAAGGGTGGGTCAAGAGACACGGTCAGCTGTCGCGGGTGTCGTGTCGGGTACGGATTGATTGCGGGACGGCGCCACTCCCCCTCAACTGCCGCCCGCCGACGGCACTATGACGTCCCATGGGGAGCTTGAGCGGGGGCAACGGTGGCCGGGATCGCTACGTCGACTTCTTGCGGGCCTGGGCGATCGCGCTGGTGGTGTTCGGGCACTGGCTGATCACCGGGCTGGTGCGGGACCCCAACGGGGCGATCAGCGCACCGGAGTTGCTCGCGACCGTGCCCTGGACCCAGTGGCTGACCCTGGGGTTCCAGATCATGCCGTTGTTCTTCCTGGCCGGAGGGCATGCGGCGGGCGGCTCCTGGGCACGGGCGCGGACCGAGGGCCGTACGGCGACCGGATGGGTGGGGCAGCGGGCGCTACGGCTGCTGCTGCCGGCCGGGGTGTACAGCGGGCTGGTGCTGGTCGCCGTCGCGATCTGCTCGGCGGTCGGGGTGGACCCCGGCATCCTCGCGCTCGTCGGGTGGGCGATGGCCATGCAGTTCTGGTTCCTGCCGGTGTATCTGCTGCTCAGCGCGGCAACGCCGGTGTTGCACACGGCACATCGGAGGTGGGGGCTGCGGGTGCCGGTGGTGATGGGGGTGGTCGCGGTCGGCGCCGACGCACTGGTGGTCAGCGTGCACGCGCCCTTCGTCGGGCTGCTCAACTACGTGCTCGTGTGGGGCGTCGCCTACCAACTGGGCTTCTGCTGGCGGGACATGCTCCTCACCGAACGGTCCGCGCTCCCGGCCTGCATGGCTGCGGGCGGTGCGGTCGCCTTCGCCGCGCTGGTCGCGCTCGGGCCGTTCCCGGTGAGCCTGATCCTGGTGACCGGGCAGAGCCCGAGCAACACCAATCCCCCGTCCGCCGCGATGCTGGCCTGGGCGGTCGGGCAGGTGGGGCTGGCGCTGCTTCTCGCGCCGGTGCTGCGGCGGCTGTTGGAACGTGAGCAACTCTGGGGGCTGGTAAGGCCGTTGGGCGGCGCCAGTATGACGCTCTACCTGTGGCACATGCTGCCGGTGCTGATCGTCGCCGCCGCCTTCTATCTGACCGGGCTCGCGCCCGAACCGGCCTACGGGTCCGGGAGTTGGTGGGCGCTGCGGGTGCCCTGGCTGGGCGTGCTCGGGGTCGTGCTGGTGGGGGTCGTAGTGGTGCTGCGGCCGTTGGAGCGCGGGCTCTCGGTGGTGTACGAGCGGACGCGACCCGGCGATCTCCCGCTTGAACTCCCGCGTCGGCCTTGGGCGTTGTGGGTCGGGGCGGCGGCGAGTGTGAGTGCGCTGACGTGGTTCGCCGGGCACGGGTTCGCCTACGACGGGCGGTTCCCTGTGCTGCCTGCGCTGGGGCTGTCGGTGGGTGTCGGGCTAGTCATGGTGATGGGGCGGAGTGCGGTGGATCGGGGTGTGCGCCTTAGCGTCTGAGTGGCTTGTGTTGTCTTGCGAGTGGCGGGTGCGTTGTGGCTGGTCGCGCAGTTCCCCGCGCCCCTTAGGGGGGTGCCCTGCCCGGGACCGGGAGGCGGAGGCGGTTACTGCCGGACTGGGGGCTTGCCCTGGCTCCTCGCTGGGGCCGGGGCCGGTCATGGTGACGGGGCAGGACAGCTCACGCCGTTCTGCCCCGTTACCGTCCAACTGCCTTAGTGCCTACGGCATTTGGCGAGGTCGATACGTACGATCTGCGGGTCGTGGTCGCTTGCCTGGTCCGCGAACTCCGCGTTGATGTGCACGACGTCGTAGTTGAAGGACGTCACCGCGGGGCTGGTCAGGATGTGGTCCAGGGTCTGGGAGTTGCCGTCGTAGACGTAGGTGTAGCGCTCGGCGGCGGGGAGGGTGGTGATCAGGGGCGTGAGGACCTTGTCGGCCGTCAGGGTGGTCACCGTCTGGGAGAACTCGTAGTCGTTGAGGTCGCCGAGGACGACCGCCTTGGCGTTCTTGTCCGCCGCCAGCAGGGACTTGACGAAGGTGTTGACCTCCGCCGCCTGGGCCGCACGCTGGGTCTCCGAGCTGCGGGCGGGGGGCTGGTAGCGGCCGTGGATCGGCTGGTCGCCGCCCTTGGAGATGAAGTGGTTGGCGATCACGAAGACCTGCTCGCCCTGGAAGGTGAACTCGCCCACCAGCGGCTTGCGGCTGTCCTCCCAGGCCGCGTTGGTCGGGTCGATACGGCCCGGGGAGTAGGTGAGTTCGACGCCCTTGCGGGTCTTCACCACGCTCGTGGCCGTGGTCGCGTCGCCGCCGGGGTGATCGGTGAAGGCGACCCGCTTGGGGTTGAAGAGGAAGACCTGGCGGATGTTGCCGCCGGGCTCGCCGCCGTCCTGGTCGTTCGTCGGCGAGATGTAGCGCCACTTGTACGCCGGGCCGCCGGCCGCGCGGACCGCGTCCGTGAAGCGCTTCAGTGTGCCCTCGGCGGTCACCGTGCCGTCGTTCGTCGCGCCGTTGTCGTCCTGGATCTCCTCCAGGGCCACGATGTCGGGCGAGTTGAGGTTGACCGCGACGCCCTCGGCGAGCCGGTCGAACTTCTCCTGGGTGTCGAGCGCGTCCAGGTTCTCCACGTTGTACGTGGCGACCGCCAGCTCGTCCTTCTTCTGACGGCGGGTCACTTCCTGCTTCAGGCCGTTGTCGACGAGGGTGCCGAGCTGGGTGGCCTGGACGTTGTAGCCGCCGTAGGTGGAGTAGTCGAGGGGGCCGGTGGTCGTGCCTGACAGTTCGTCACCGACGTTGGCGGCGGGGAAGGTTGAGGTGGTGTCGAGCGACATGACCTCGATACGGCCGGTGTTGGGCTGGTCGTAGGAGGAGTAGAGGGTGCCGCCGCGGGCGGTGGCGTTCTCGTCGGGCTTGACCGTGACCCACAGCTCGCCGTAGGCATCCGAAGCGCCGACCACACGGGCGTCGGCGAACGTGACCCGCATGCCCTCCAGGGACTCGAAGAAGTCCTGGGCGTAGACGGTCGGTTGGAGCGCGAGGGACTCGATGCTGCCGCCGGACGCGGTCGGGATGTAGGCGTCGGGGACCGAGTCGGCGTCCAGCGTCACGGCGTCCGGCAGGGCGTTGCCGCTGGAGAGGACCGTCGCCGTCGGGCCGGTGATCTCGGTGTTCGACTGGCTGGTGCTGCTCGGGTAGTACTCGCTGACCTTGCCGGTGACCAGGACCGAGTCGCCGACCGCCACCGTGGGCTTGGTGGAGCCGGTGTAGACGAAGACGGCCTCGCTGGTGCGCGGGTCGGTGTCGGGGGTCGGGTCCTGGATCCAGTAGCCGAGGGAGCCGCTGCTGCGGACGCCGGTGACGATGCCCGGGACGCGGGTGACCGTCTGGCCGGAGTACGGCGAGAGGCGGGTCGTGCCCTGGATGTCGTGGACGCGGACGGTGCCGGGGTCGGTGGGCGAGCCGCCACCGTCACCGCCGCCGTCGCCCGAACCGGGCGTCTGGCCGGCCGAGTTGACCGGTGTCGGGGTGCCGGCGGTGAAGTCCGCCGCGTTGTCGTCGGTGTCGGCGAGCGAGTCGGCGCGGGCGACCGCGGCCGTGTTGGAGGCGCCGGTGGCCGGGCCGCTGCCCTCGCGGACGACCGCGGTGCCGTAGCCCGTCAGGTCGACGATGCGGGTGTCGGCCGCGCAGTCCGCGGCGGTCTTGCAGGTCAGCGCGGTGGTGCCGGAAACCAGGGCGATCGTGCCGGAGGTGGCGCTCATGGCGATCGAGCCGGTGGCGTCGGTGGTCGGCAGGGCGGTGATGCCGCCGCTGCCGGTGCCCTCGCCGACCAGGTAACGGGCGCCGGGGGCGATCGCGCCGGTGAGGGCGGTGACCTGCCAAGTGGAGCCGGAGGAAGGCGTACCGGGCAGGTACTGGACGCTGTAGCCCGACAGGTCGTAGGCCGTCGAACCGGCGTTGCCGAGTTCGACGAAGTCGCGGGTCAGGGTGGCTCCCGAGTTGCCCCCGCCGCCGTACACCTCCGCAATGACCGCCGAGGCGGACGGAGTTGCGGACGCGGTGGGCAGGGCGGTGAAGGCGAATGCGCCCGCCGCGCCCACCGAGACGATCGCTTGGGCGGTGCGGCGGGCGCGGGGTCTGCGCCCTTCAGGTCTGGACACGCTGGCGGTCTCCTCGTACTTCGTGTAGCTGCCGATACCGGTGCCTGTGGGGAGTCGGCTCAAGTTACGCGCGTAGAAAGGGAGTTGCCAGAGGGCCTCGCGTTAAATCCAGGGAACAAGTGAGCGCGGGGGCGACGGTCGCGGTCGCGAAAGTGATGTTCCACACATAACCCCGGTGATCAATTCGGGCAACTCACCCTATCTGGGTGGTCTTTGAGGGCCCCCGAGGCCCAACAGGTTCACCTTTCAACCGTGGCTTTTTCCGGTTTCGTCCAGTTCACTCGGGATGGTTTGCCGTAGGGCACAAGTCCGTTCTGCCCCCAGGAAGTGTGCGAGATATGTCTAATTCATCCGATTCGTCGCGTGTTCCCTTCGCTCCCCACGCGGTGAGTGCCGCCGAAGTCATCCCGGGCGATCTGATCGCCCTGACCCCGGACGACTCCGAACGCGACTGCTGGTACGTCGTCGCCCACACCCTCCCCGAGACGCCCGAGACGATCCGGCTCACGCTGCGGCCACCGCTCGGCGGGCCGGACCACGACGAGGTGCTCGGCCGGGACCGCCGGGTGACCAGCGCGTGCCGTCGGCTGGACGTAGGAGCCGTGCCGCGTCTCGTCTCCGACGACCTCGCCACCGTCGAGTTCCGGGAGGGCGACCGGGTGACCTTGCTCCGGGTGGTCGACCCGCGGGCCGACGAGGTGTCGTACGTACGGCGTTGGGGTGTGTGGCACCGCGACCTCGACGGCGGGACGGGGGATGTCGTGACCGATGCCGAGGTGCAGAGCTGGGGTGGTGGTGCGGAGACGCCGGGTACTGGTGCGGGGGTCGGTGCCGAGTACGTCGTACGGCATCATCCGCGGCCGGAGCGGGCGGCGGCCGTGGGTGGGCCGCGGCTGGTCGTGGTCACCGGGCTGGGGGCTGTTACGCCGCTCGGGGTCGGGGTCGGCGAGTTGTGGCGGGGGCTGCTCGACGGGCGGCACGGGATACGGGAACTGGACGGTGAGGAGTTCGCGGAGTTGCCGGTGCGGGTGGCCGGGACCGTGCCGGTCGATCCGGCGGAGCTGCTGCCGCGGCAGGCGGCGCGGCGGATGAACCGGGCCGCGCAGTTCGCCGTGCTCGCCGCGCGGGAGGCGTGGGGTGACGCCGGGTTCGTGGCGGGCGGCACGCGGGAGAGCGGGATCGATCCGGAACGGGTCGGTGTCAGCCTCGGCGCGATTCTCGGGGACGCGTCCGTGCTCGTCGGCGGCGACCGCAAGCTGCGGGACAGGGGACCACGCGCGGTCTCACCGCTCACCACCCCCATGACCGTGCCCTCGCAGGCCGCGTCCCAGGTCTCCCTCGACCTGCACATCACCGGCGAGGCCCGCACGGTCACCGCGGCGTGCGCCTCCGGCACCGAGGCGATCGGGGCGGCCATCGACCGCATACGGTACGGCCGTGTCGACGTCGCGCTCGCGGGCGGGGCCGAGGCGGTCGTCACGCCGGCGATCATGGCGTCGTTCGCGGCGATGCGGGCGTTGTCCACGCGGGGGTTGGCGGACGGTTCGTCTCCGTCCCAGCCGTTCGGGAAGGACCGGGACGGGTTCGTGAACGGGGAGGGTGCGGGGGTGCTCGTCCTGGAGGCCGAGGAACACGCACGCGCGCGTGGGGCGCGGATCTACTGCGAGGCCGCCGGGTGGGGGCTGTCCGCCGACGCGCATCACATGGCGGCGCCGGATCCGTCGGGCGCCGGGGTCGCGCTCGCGGTACGGCGGGCGGTGCGGGACGCGGGCGGGCATGTCGTGGACGTCGTCCACGTGAACGCCCATGCCACGGCGACGGTGGAGGGGGATCTCGCGGAGGCGGAGGCGCTGCGGGCCGTTTTCGGGCGACGGGACGTTCCCGTCACCGCGCTGAAGGGGCACCTCGGGCATCTGCAGGGGGCTGCGGGCGGAGTCGAGGCCGTGGCGACGGTGCTCACGCTGCATCACGGGGTGGTGCCCCCGACCGTGGGGGCGGACGAACTGGACGAGGCGATCGGGCTGGACGTGGTGACGGGGGCGGCGCGGGAGTTGCCCGGGGGCGGGGATCTCGCGTTGAGCAACTCGTTCGGGTTCGGGGGGCACAACGCGGTGTTGGCGCTTCGGAGGGTGGGGTAACGCTGCGGGGGGGCTGGGGAGGGGGGCTGGGGCTTGGGCTGGTTGTTTGCGGGGGGGCACCTTCAATGCCGGGGTCGGTCCGGAGTCGTTGCCGGGTTTCTTTGCGGTCGCGGCGAGTTTGATCGCGGTGGCGGCGATGGTGGGTGGGGCTGCGCTGCGCGGGGACCGGCGAGGTGGCTGCGGCTCAAGTCGTTCGGTTTCGCGGAGTTGCCTTCTTGGCCAAGGCCTTCGCCAGGGGTTCTCTCGCCGGCTCGGTGGACCTCGTCGCGGCGGTGGTGGGCAAGGTAACGCTGCGCGGGGGTCGGTGAGGGGGCTGGGGCTCGGGCTGGTTGTTTGCGGGGGGGGCTTCAATGCCTGGGTCGTTGCCGGGTTTCTTCGCGGTCGGCGTGAGTTTGATCGCGGTGGTGGCGGCGATGGTGGGTGGGCCGCGCTACGCGGGGACGGGCGAGGAGGCTGCGGCTCAAGCCGTTCGCCTGCGCGGAGTTGCCCTCTTCCCTGGGGGGCCTTCGCCAGGGGTTCCCTCCCCGGCGCGGTGGACCTCGTCGCGGTGGTGGTGGGCAAGGTAACGCGGCGCGGAGACCGGTGAGAAAAATGCGGCTCAAGCCGTTCGCTTGCGCGGCGTTGCCCTCTTCGCTGGGGACTTCTTCGGCGTCGCGGTGGACTTGGTCGCCGTCGTTTTTTTGGTCGTGCGCGTCGATTTCTTCGCCGGAGCCGGTGCCGATGTCGCGGACTGGGGCTGGGACTTCTTCGCCGTTGTCGTCTTCTTCGTTGCCGTGGAGGTCGACTTCTTGCCGGGGGTCTGTTTCGGGGTCGCGCGTGGTGAGAGGGGTCTGACCTCGGCCTTCACGCCCCTCTCCGCACCGCCCTTCTCCTCGCCGCGCGACTCCTTCGCCTCGCGGACGCTCTTCTCCAGGGCCGCCATCAGGTCGAGAACCTTGGCGCCGGGGGCCGGGGACGGGGATGCCGCGGGCTGTTCGCCGGAGGCCTTGGCCGTGATCATCTCCTCGACCGCCTCGCGGTAGTCGTCGTGGAGGTCGGCCAGGTCTACCTCGCCGAGCGTGTCCATCAGGGCGTCCGCCAGGTCGAGTTCCTTGTCGCGGACGGTGACGCTCGTCTCGGGGGCGACGCCCTCGGGGACGCGGATCTCGTCCGGCCAGAGCAGGCCGTGCATGGCGATCACGTCGTCGACCACGCGCAGCATGCCCAGGCGTTCCCGGCCGCGCAGCGCGTACTTCGCGATGGCCACCTTCTGGCTCCGCTTCAACGCCTCGCGCAGGAGTGTGTACGGCTTGGCCGCGGGAACGCCGTTCGCGGAGAGGTAGTACGCCGCGTCCATCTGGAGCGGGTCGATCCGGTCGGCCGGCACGAACGCCACGATCTCGATCGTCCTCGCCGTGGGGATCGGCAGCTGGGCCAGGTCCTCGTCCGTGATCGGGATCATCGTGCCGTCCGCGTCCTCGTACGCCTTGCCGATCTCGGACTGGGTGACCTCGCGGTCCTCCAGTTCGCAGACCTTGCGGTAGCGGATGCGGCCGCCGTCCTCGGTGTGGATCTGGCGGAAGGAGATGGAGTGGTTCTCGGTCGCGTTCACCAGCTTGATCGGGATGCTGACCAGGCCGAAGGATATGGCGCCGTTCCATATGGATCGCACCTGCCGCACCCGCCTTCCGATTCCGGTCCGCGATTCCGACTCACGTCCGGTTCGTCACGTTTCCATGGGATTCTCATCGTATGACGCCGATCACAGAGGTGGAGGGGCGAAGGCTCGCGCTCAGCAACCTGGAGAAGGTGCTGTACCCGGCGACCGGGTTCACCAAGGGCGAGGTCCTGCACTACTACGCGACCACCGCCGAAGTTCTGCTGCCCCATCTGCGGGATCGGCCGGTGTCCTTTCTGCGGTACCCCGACGGGCCCGAGGGGCAGGTGTTCTTCACCAAGAACGTGCCTCCGGGTACACCCGACTGGGTCACCACCGCGGAGGTGCCTCGGTCGGAGGGGCCCGCGCGGATGGTGCTGGTGCAGGATCTGGCGTCCTTGATGTGGGCGGCAAATCTTGTCACCGAGTTCCATACGCCGCAGTGGGTGATCGGGGCGCCCGGTGTCGCCGACCGGCTGGTGTTCGATCTCGATCCCGGGGAGCCGGCGACGGTCGTCGAGTGCTGTCGGGTCGCGGTGTGGCTGCGGGAGCGGCTGGCGGCGGACGGGATCACGGCATATGTGAAGACGTCCGGGGCGAAGGGACTGCATGTACTGGCGGGGGTGTCGCCGGCGTCTTCGGTGCGGGCGACCGCGTACGCGAAGGAACTGGCCGTGGAAGCGGAGAAGGCGATGCCCCGGCTTGTCGTCCACCGGATGACACGGAGTCTGCGGCCCGGAAAGGTGTTCGTCGACTGGAGTCAGAACGCTGCGCGGAAGACCACGGCCGCGCCCTACACGTTGCGGGCACGGGCGGCGGAGCGTGTATCGGCACCGGTGACGTGGGAGGAGGTGTCGATGTGCAGGAACCAGGCTCAACTAGCCTTCACCGCAAGGGAGTTGATGGTTCGACTGCTTGAGCACGGCGATCTGCTGAAACCGTTGCTCGACGCCGGACGAGCGGGAGCCCTGCCTCGATGAGGGGTTACGTGGGGATACGTCTGGCTCTCTTCAAGTGAACGTTGGGCCGCCCGCTTCCTTGTCAGGGTCGGGCTTCCGCGGCCCGAGTAAAGGGCGCTCCGCTGCGCTACGCGTCGCCTCCGGCGATGGCCCTGCGGGCCACCCTTGACTAGGGCCGCTCCAGCCCATCTCAGAAGCGAGCGAACGGCCCCGAAAAGGCGGTTGCCCAGGGGGAGGGTCCTTACGTCGACTGCGTGGTCAACGGCGTTGAGGAGCGCGCTCGCGCCTCGCCGGCACGCCGGGTCGGCTCGGCGGCCAACTCCGAGTGGCGGGTGGCGCGTTCACCCGGTCCCGGGATGCCGTCGGGTGGGCTGGCGGCTGTGCCGGGAGCCGAGGGTGCGGGGGGGCCGGGAAGCTGGGTGTTTTTCTAACCGGTCAAGTAGCAGATAGCTGGTTAGTTTTGCGACAGCTTCTTGACACCACCTACTCCGCCCCGCCCGTTCCGTCGAGCTCTGCACCGCCCCGCTCCCTCAACACACTCCACCCCACCCGGTGTCGGCCGCCGAGCCGACCCGGCGTGCCGGCGAGACGCGAGCGCGCCCCCGGCGCCGGGTGAGGGCATGACAGGCCCGAGGGCCTACTCACCTGGGCAACCGTCTCTTCGGGGCCGCTCGCTCGCTTCTCGAACGGGCTGGAGCGGCCCGAGTCAAGGGTGGAGCGAAGCGGAATCGCCGGAGGCGACGCGTAGCGCAGCGGAGCGCCCTTTACTCGGGACGTGGAAGCCCGACACTGGCAAAGAAGCGGGCGGCCCGACGTTCACTTGATGACACACGCGACAAACTCGCCCCAAGAGGGTGCGGACAACTCGGCGACGAGTTGGCCCCCGACCTCGACGGATGCTCCTCACGCCCTCACCCCTCACACTCTCCCCCACGTATGCCGATCCCGAGCCATCGCATGCAGCGCCTCCACATCCGCCGGCTTCAACACCCCGCCCGTCCTTGCCAGTCCGGACAGTTCCGTGTCCTGGAGTACGCGGATCTCGCGGAGCGGAGTCGTCACCGTGATGTCCGTCGGGCCGGAGAGGGCGAGGATCGGGTGGACCTCGGCAGTCAGAGCGTAGGACGCGCGGTCCGCGTCGGAGCGGACTCGGCGGAGGAGCGGGAGCGGGTCGCGGCGGCCCAGGGTGACCATGGGGTCGGCGATCCGGACGCGCTGTTTGCGGGCGTACAGCGTGTGCAGGGCGAAGAGGCCGCCGGGGCCGATCAGCAGGTGGTGGAGGCGGTCGCCGCCGGGGAGGGGGATGGAGTGGAGGGCGTGCCAGCCTGCGCCGTCGAGGGCGTCCAGGGCTTCGCCCACCGCCTGTTCTGCCGACAGGGCTCGGCGGCGGGGGTCGGGGCGGAGGCGGTGCGGTGGGCCCGGGTCCCGGTCGAGGGCCATGTGGAGGGCCTCGCCGGGGCGGTTGGGGGCCAGGTCGTCGTCGGGGTGGAGGGTCAGGCGGGCCAGTTCCGCGGGGGTCGGTACCGGTGGTGGGCCCACTGTGACCGGGCCGGTGAGGAAGGGGCCGAGGGCGTGCAGGACGTCCTCTCTGCGGTCCTCGCTCAGCAGGTTGATCCGGGCCGCCTCCCTGTCGTACCAGGCGACGTTCCTTCCGTCGGTGTGACAGACGTACAGCCGTTCCTGACCGTGGCGCCAGGTCGGTATGACGCGCAGTCCGCTCATGCACCATCACCCCTCGACCATGGGAACAGGCGGGGTGCTCAAGGGGCAAGAACCCGGTTACCTTTGGGTCAGTCGCTGGGGCTTGGGGAGGCGCCGTTGCGGACGCGCAGGAAGCAACCCGACGTACCCGCTCCGGACAGTCCGTGGAGCGAGATCACGCCCAGTCTGTGGATGGGCGGACACGAGTTCAGGGGGCGATCGGGGCAACTGGAGTTCGCGGTGGTGCGGGACGAGTTCGACCTCGTGCAGACGCTGCTGCGGCTGCCGGGGCACGGGCCCGATCCCGGCGTCGAGCACCATGTGTGGCCCATCCCGGACGGGCCACTGGACGGGACGCAGCTGGCGGGCGTGATGCGGCTGGCCGTCGCCGCCTGCGACGCGCTCGACGAGGGGCGGAAGGTCCTCGTCCGCTGTTATCACGGCTACAACCGGTCGGGGCTGGTCGTCGCGCACGCGCTCGTCCGCCGCGGGCACTCCACCGAGGAGGCGATACGGCTGATCCGGACCCGCCGGTCACCCTGGGCGCTGCACAACGAGCTGTTCGTGGACTACCTGCGGGCGGGGCTGTCGACGGCCCGACTGCTGGAGGAACTGGCCGAGTAGACGAATAGCCCCATAGCCGACCGGCCGAGTAATCGTTTCCCCCAACCCGCCCGCACACATGAACAAAAAGGACTTCCCTACGAATAGGGTGTACGGGTCCCACACCGGCGCCCCTCAGGAGAGCAGTGCCACCCCGTCGCCCCCGTCACCCCGCCCGCACCACCGCCGTCGTCGCCCTGCTGCTCGCGACCGCGGTGGGCTGCGGTGACACCGGCGCACTGCGCGGCGCGGGCGCGACTCCGACGGCGACCAGCCCCGCCCGGCTTTGGCCGGATCTGTCGCCCGCCGCCTCCCCCGCCTACGACTTCGACGAGGCGGACACGGAGACCGTGAAGGGCATCACAGTCCCCGGGGACGACATCCGCAAGGTGGACCCGATCGCCGTCGTACGGGCCGAGATCGCCGCGAACCCCAGTGACTACGACGGCTCCAAGGCGCCGTACCACGGGACCGCCGAGCGGATCGCCGACTGCACGGACACGGGCGCGGGCCGGAGCGGGTGTCCCGTCCTCAAGCCGTACTACCGGGACCTGACCGGCGACGGACGCGAGGACCTCACGCTGGGCTTCCGGCTGCTGCCGACCAGGATGACCGCCGTGCGGGTCTACACCGTCGAGAAGCACAGGCTGGTGCAGGTCATGGCCAACGACGACGCGGTCAGCGGCGTCGAGCTGGCCGGGCACTCGGTGATCATCCGTTCGCCGTCCGAGCTCGCGGGGTACGAGTACCGCGTCCAGTGGACCTGGGACGCGGACCAGAAGGCGATGCTGCTCACTCACGACGAGTTCCTGCGCACGGGCGGCCGTAAGCACGGCGTCCGCCGCGCGACCCCCGCCTCCCCCGTCCCTTCGGCGAGCCCGTGATGCGGCTCGCGCCGCCCCGGTGGGCCGGGACCCTCGCCTTCAAGGCCGCCGTGTTCATCACGGTGATGTGCTGCGCGCTGGCCGCCCTGCTCGGCGTACTCGTGCATGTCTCGGTGACCGACCGGACCGTCGGACAGGCCCGCGGCCTCGCGCTGTCGCGGCTGAAGGAGGCGACGACGCAGTACGAGGCCGGGGACTCGCTCGTGCACGGCGCGGGCGTCGATCCCAAGGGCGTGCCCGGGCCGCTGCAACAGCTGGCGGCGGCCGGGGAGCGCGGCACGATGGTCGGCAGGCACCGGGGGCGTCCGACGATGTGGGCGGCGGGTCCGGCCTCCGGCGACCGCGTGCTGGCCGTCGCGGTCGACTACTCCCAGGGCGCCGACACCATCGCCGGACTCGACCGGGCGATCGTCTGGTCCTCGGCGCTGGCGATCGGGGCGACCCTGCTGGTCGGCGCCTTCGCGGTGACCCGGGTGACCCGGCGGCTGCACGGGACCGCGCAGGTGGCCCGGCGGATCAGCGCCGGTGACCTGGACGCGCGGGTCGACGATCCCCGTACGAAGGACACGACCCTGCCTCAGGACGAGGTGGCCGCGGTGGCCGCCGCGCTCGACACCATGGCCTCCTCGTTGCAGGGCAAGCTGCTGACCGAGCAGCGGTTCACCGCGGATGTCGCGCACGAGTTGCGTACGCCGTTGACCGGGTTGCATGCGGCTGCTGAGTTGTTGCCGCCGGGGCGGCCGACGGAACTGGTGCGGGACCGGGTGGCCGCGTTGCGGACGCTCACCGAGGACCTGCTGGAGATCTCCCGGCTGGACACCCGGCGGGAGAAACTGGAGCTGGGCACCGAGCAGTTGGGGGCGGTGGCGGGGCGGGTGGTCCGAGCGTCGGGGACCGACACGGAGGTCGTCGTCGTACGGGATGAATGGGTGGAGACGGATCGGCGGCGGCTTGAGCGGGTGCTGGGGAATCTGGTCGCCAACGCGCACCGGCACGGTCGGGGGCCGGTTGTGGTCACGGTGGAGGGGGCCGTGGTGACCGTGCGGGATCACGGGGACGGGTATCCGGAGTACCTCGTCGAGCATGGGCCTCAGCGGTTCCGGACGGAGGGGGGTGCGACGGGGCATGGGCTTGGGTTGACCATCGCGTTGGGGCAGGCGGAGGTGTTGGGGGCGCGGTTGGAGTTCAGCAACGTGGACGCCGGCGATGATGGTGGGGCGTTGGCGACGTTGACGCTCCGTTGAGAGCGGCCGTTCGTCGGCTGCGGGCAGGTGGGGGCTGAGCGCGCCCACGCGGCGGAGCCGCATATCGATACAGCCCCGCGCCCCTTTGGGGGCGCGCTCGTGTGGACCAGTGTGGCGAGCGCCCCCCACCCTCCCCTCCTAATGTGGCGAATAGTCAGCTTCGCCCCATTCATGGAGGTACCCCCATGTCCCTCAGCCTCTCCCTCCGTCGGCTCGGTATAGCGGTCGCCGCCGGTGCGCTCGTCACCGCTGCCGCCGTCACTCCCGCCGTGGCCGACGACGAATGGGGCGACGAAGACCCGGGCTCCAGTCAGCAGCAGGACGACGGCTGGAACCAGCAGAGCGACGACGGCGGCGACCACCGCGGCGACTTCGACCACGGAGACCACGACAACCCGCGCCTCTACCACGGCATCGTCACAGCCGGCCAACTGGCCCTGCGCTCCCGCCCGGACCGCGGCAGCAGGATCATCCGGTACGCCTACCGCGGCGAGCACGTCGAGATCTTCTGCAAGACCAACGGCTCCAACGTCCAGGGCAACCATCTCTGGTACCTGCTCACGGACGGCACCTGGGCCTGGGGTTCGGCGCGCTACATCGACAACATCGGACCCGCCCCCCGCTGGTGCTGACGGACGAGACACACTCCTCACCCAAGGCACACAACCCGCCCCATTTGGGTAAGTTCCGGACATGACTCAGGCCGGAACCACCGTCACAGCGGAACCTCCCACACCCGCTGTACGCCTCCCCCGGCGCCGTGGCATCGAACTCACCCTCATCGTCGTGGCCGTCCTCCTCTCCGTGTACGGCTACTGCGCTGTCGGTCTCGCCAAGAACGGCACGGTCCCGCCCGGCGCCGCCGGTTACGGCGCCGGGCTCGGCGTGCTCGCCCTGCTGGCCCACGTAGCCGTGCGCCTGCGGGCGCCGTACGCCGACCCGCTCCTCCTCCCCATCGGGGTCCTCCTCAACGGCCTCGGGCTCGTCCTCATCTACCGGCTCGACCTGGAGACCCCTGGCGACCGCGCCGCGCCCACCCAACTCGTGTGGTCGACGCTGGGCGTGGCCTTCTTCATCGTCGTAGTACTGGCTCTCCGCGATCACCGCGTGCTCCAGCGCTACGCGTACGTGTGCGTGGCCGCCGCCCTCGTCCTTCTCACCCTCCCGGTCCTCTTCCCGGCCGTGAACGGGGCCCGGATCTGGATCCGGATCGCCGGATTCTCCATCCAGCCGGGCGAGTTCGCGAAGGTGCTGCTGGCGATCTTCTTCGCCGCGTACCTGGCGGCCAACCGCAACGCGCTCGCCTACGCGGGCCGCCGCGTCTGGCGCCTCCAGCTCCCCACCGGCCGGGTCCTGGGCCCGATCGTCGCGATCTGGCTGCTGAGCGTCGGCGTCCTGGTCATGGAACGCGACCTGGGCACGTCCCTCCTCTTCTTCGGCCTGTTCGTGACCCTCCTCTACGTCGCCACCGGCCGCACCGGCTGGATCGCGGTCGGCCTGCTGCTCGCCGCCCTCGGCGCGGTCGCGGTCGGCTGGCTCGAACCGCACGTCCACAGCCGCGTCCAGGACTGGCTGCACCCCTTCGCGTCGATCGACGCGGGCCAGGGACCCAACCAACTCGCCCAGTCCCTCTTCGCGTTCGCGGCCGGCGGCATGCTCGGCACGGGCCTCGGCCTCGGCCACTCGATCCTCATCGGCTTCGCCGCCAAGTCGGACTTCATCCTGGCCACGGCGGGCGAGGAACTGGGCCTGACCGGCCTCTCCGCGATCTTCATCCTCTACGGCCTGCTCGTGGAGCGCGGCTACCGGGCGGGCCTGGCGCTGCGCGACCCCTTCGGCCGGCTGCTCGCGGTCGGCCTCGCCTCGATCGTCGCGCTCCAGGTGTTCGTAATCGCGGGCGGGGTGACCGGCCTGATCCCGCTCACCGGCATGGCGATGCCGTTCCTCGCCCAGGGCGGCTCCTCGGTGGTCACCAACTGGGCGATCGTGGCCCTGCTGATCCGGGTCAGCGACTCGGCCCGCGGCCAGTACGACGGCGAGGTCACCGCATGACCCGCCACATCCGCTTCGCGGCGGCCCTGTGCACCCTGCTCCTGGTCGCCCTGCTGGTGAACGCCACCCGCATCCAGATCTTCCAGTCCCGGACCTACGACGACAACATCGCCAACCGCCGCCACACGATCGCCCGTTACGACCAGCCGCGCGGCTCCATCCTCGTCGGCGGGAAACCGGTCACCGGCTCCCGGGACTCCCGCGAGCAGCTCCGCTACGAACGGACGTACAAGGACGGCCCGTTGTACGCGCCGGTCACCGGCTTCGCCTCGCAGGAGTACGGCACGACGTTCCTGGAGCACTCCGAGGACGACATCCTCTCCGGCACCGACGCGATGCTCTCGCCGTTCCCCCTGTGGAACGACCTGACCCGCGCCCAGAACCCCGGCGGCAACGTCGTCACCACTCTCGATCCTGCCGCGCAGCGGGCGGCGTACACCGGACTCGGCACGCGCAAGGGCGCGGTCGCCGCGATCGAGCCGTCGACCGGCCGCGTCCTCGCGCTGGTCTCGACCCCGTCCTACGACCCCGGGGCCCTGTCGGGCAACGGCCGTGCAGCGAACCGGGCTTGGGCCCGGCTGAACGCCGACACGAACAAGCCGATGCTCAACCGGGCGGTGCGGCAGACGTATCCGCCGGGTTCGACGTTCAAGGTGGTCACGGCAGCGGCGGCGCTCGACGCGGGCGTGGTGACGGACCTGGACGCGGCGACCAACTCGCCCGACCCGTACACCCTCCCCGGCACGTCCACGACACTCACGAACGAGGGTGACGGGTGCGTGGACGCGCCGCTCCGGTCCGCCTTCGCATGGTCGTGCAACACGGTGTTCGCGAAGCTGGGCGTGGATGTGGGCGTGAAGGACATGGGGGCCACGGCGGAGGCGTTCGGCTTCAACGACGCTGACGTGAAGGTGCCGTTCGCGGTCTCGCCCAGCACCTTCGACACCTCGGTGGACAAGGCGCAGCTGGCGCTGTCGTCGATCGGGCAGTACAACACGCGGGCCACGCCGTTGCAGATGGCGATGGTCGCGGCGGCGGTCGCGAACGGCGGGCAGGTGCGGGAGCCGTATCTGGTGGAGCGTACGACGAGGCGGGGCGGCGAGACGGTGTCGGCGGCCGGTTCACGCCCGGTCCGCCAGGCGATGCACCCGGCAACAGCCGTACAGATGAAGGAACTCATGGAGGACGTGGTCACCGAGGGCACCGGCACGAACGCGGCGATCCCCGGCGCGACCGTCGGCGGCAAGACCGGCACCGCGCAGCACGGCATCGGCAACTCCGGTACGCCGTATGCCTGGTTCGTGTCCTGGGCGCAGGGCGAGCGGGACATGGAGCCGAAGGTGGCGGTCGCGGTGGTGGTGGAGGACGCGTCGGCGGACCGGTGGGACATCAGCGGGGGCGGGGACGCGGCGCCGATCGCGAAGGCGGTGATGGAGGCGGTGCTCGGTTCGTGAGACGGGGGGTGCAGCGAGGCGGGTGCCCGACCTACCGTTCGGCCATGACTGAGCCGTTGACAGTACCCGCGTACGAACTCGCCCAGGTCAACATCGCCCGCCTCCGATTCCCCCTGGACTCCCCGGAGTTGAAGGACTTCGTGGACGCACTCGACCCGGTGAACGCCGTCGCCGACGACGCCGGGGGTTTCGTGTGGCGCCTCCAGTCCGACACCGGCAACGCGACCGACGTCCCCGTTCTCGGCGACGACTGGCTGATCATCAACATGTCGGTGTGGCGCGACCCGGACGCCCTGACCGCGTTCATGTACCAAGGGCAGCACCGGGAGTTGCTGGCCCGCCGCCGGGAGTGGTTCGAGCGGATGCGGGAGGCGATGGCGGTCCTGTGGTGGGTCCCGGCGGGCCACCGGCCCACGGTCGCGGAGGCGGAGGAACGGCTGCTGCATCTGCGGGCGCACGGGCCGACGCCGTACGCGTTCACGCTGCGGACCTCGTTCCCGGCACAGGGGGCGGAGCCGATGGCACCGGTCAACATCCCGGCGGGGCTGGGCTGTTCGGTCTAGGACCGGGCAGGTGGGCGTCGCACGGACCCGACAAGTCACGCACAGGGGATTGACGAGCTTGCTGACAAGCAGTCTCATAAGACTTCGGAGGATGTGACCCCTGGTAACACGCCGATCCGCGAGGTGGGAGAACCATGACGACGCTGACCGAAGCCGACGCGGTCGACGGGCTGCGTGACGCACTCGGCCTGCTCAAGGACCGTGAGCAGGTGGCCGAGCGGCTGCTCGCCTCCTCCGCCAGGCACTCCTTCGACCCCGACAAGGAACTGGACTGGGACGCACCGTTCGAGGACGGCAAGTGGTTCTGGCCACCGGAGCTGGTGTCGCTCTACGACACCCCGCTGTGGAAACGGATGGGGGAGGAACAGCGCATCCTGCTCTCCCAGCACGAGGCCGCGGCGCTCGCCTCGCTCGGTATCTGGTTCGAGCTGATCCTGATGCAGCTGCTCGTCCGGCACATCTACGACAAGGCGGCGACGAGCGCGCACGTCCGCTACGCGCTCACCGAGATCGAGGACGAGTGCCGGCACTCGAAGATGTTCGCGCGGCTGATCTCGCGCGGGGACGCGCCCTGGTATCCGGTGAGCCGCGCCCACCAGAACCTGGGGCGGTTGTTCAAGACCATCTCCACGACGCCCGGTTCCTTCACCGCGACCCTGCTCGGTGAGGAAGTCCTCGACTGGATGCAGCGGTTGACGTTTCCGGACGAGCGGGTGCAGCCGCTCGTGCGGGGGGTCACGCGGATCCATGTCGTCGAGGAGGCACGTCATGTCCGTTACGCCCGCGAGGAGTTGAGGCGCCAGATGGTGACCGCGCCGCGCTGGTCCCAGGAGTTCACGCGGGTGACCTCCGGGGAGTTCGCGCGGATCTTCTCCATCGCTTTCGTCAATCCCGAGGTCTACACGAACGTAGGGCTCGATCGGGAGGAGGCGGTGGCTCAGGTGCGGGCGAGTGGGCATCGGCGGGAGGTCATGCAGAGCGGGTCGAAGAAGCTGACGGATTTCTTGGACGACATCGGTGTGCTGCGGGGTGTGGGGCGACGGCTTTGGAAGGCGTCCGGGCTGCTGGCTTGAGTTCACGGTGCGGCCCGGTGGGGGCTGGTCGCGGAGTTCCCCGCGCCCCTTAAAGACACGGGTCGGCCTGCGTTTTTAAGGGCGCGGGGCTGTGACATTAGCGGCTCCGCCGCGGGGCGCGACCAGCCACGACGCACCCGCACCCGCCCGACTACCCTGCACACATGCCCCCTGCCGCGCCCGCCTACCGCCGCCTGAACGTCGAAGAGCGACGCAGCCAACTCCTCGACGCCGCCCTCACCCTCTTCGCGCACCGCGCCCCCGAAGAGATCTCCCTCGACGACGTGGCGGAAGCGGCCGGCGTCTCTCGCCCCCTGGTCTACCGGTACTTCCCCGGCGGAAAGCAGCAGCTCTACGAAGCCGCCCTGCGCTCCGCCGCCGAGGAACTCCAGCAGTGCTTCGACGAACCCCGCGAGGGCCGCCTCCTCCCCCGCCTCGCCCGTGCCCTCGACCGCTACCTCGGCTTCGTCGACCAGCACGACGCCGGGTTCAGCGCGCTGCTCCAGGGCGGCAGCGTCGTGGAGACCTCCCGTACGACGGCCATCGTGGACGGCGTCCGCAGGGCCGCGGCCACGCACATCCTCAGCCATCTCGGCGTGGCCGACCCCGGACCGCGCCTCCGCATGACCGTACGGATGTGGATCACGGCGGTGGAAGCGGCCTCTCTCATCTGGCTCGACGAGGACAAGCAGCCGCCCGTGGACGAGCTGCGGGACTGGCTGGTCGAGCAGTTCGCGGCGGTGCTCTCGGTGACCGCCCGCCGGGACCCGCAGACCGCCGCGCTTGTCCAGGCGCTCGCGGCGGATGGCTGACACTGGTCCCGTGAAGAGCGAAGACACCCCGTTCGAGGGCGGCCCCATGGACGGGCGCTCCCTGCCCGTCCTGCTCGGCCCGACCGGAACCCCGCCGAAGACCTACCGCATCCCGGTCCCCGACGCGGCCGGCGGCCCGCCCACGGTACTCGTGTACCGCAGGGTGCCCCGGGGCCACAGCAAGCGGCTCGGCCTCCCCAAGGGCTGGAAGTACGAGTACGACCCGGAGGGCAAGCGAGGCAGCACTCTGCGCTGGCCCTGGACCAAGCCGGACTCCGCACCAGACGCCACGCCGGGCGGCAAGCCGGACGACACCCACGGGTGACGATGTTGCGCCGAACCGCGCACACCCGGCGCGCGGACCCGGCGCCCACGTCTGATGCTCACGATGCGGGGCGGAAGGCCCGCCGCGCACCGGAGGTGATGACGTGTCAGGAAGGCTTCTGCGTCTGGTCTGTACGGCAACGGTGGCGGCCGGCACCGTCCTCGCACCGCTGCCCGCCGCGGCCGTACCCGATCCGCAGGCACCCGGACAGCGCCCCGTGGCCGAACTGCTGACGGACCTTCAGACCCTGTACCGCGACGCCGAGCAGGCCACGGAGACGTACAACGCCACCGAGGAGAAGCTGAAGAAGCAGCGCGCCGAGGTCGACCGCCTCGACTCCGAGCTGGCCCGCGCCCGCCTCTCCCTGCACGACAGCCGAGGCGCCGCCGGCCGGCTGGCCCGGGAGCAGTACCAGAACAGCACCGCCATCTCCCCGTACGTACGACTGCTCCTCGCCCGCGATCCGCAGCACGCGCTCGACGAGGGCCATGTCATCGGCCAGTTGGCGCGGGAGCGGGCCGAGACGGTGGGCCGGCTGGTCGGCAGCGAGAAGAAGAGCGACGGCCTGGCCCGCGAGGCCCGCAAGGCCCTGGACGGTCAACTCACCCTGGCCGCCCGCCAGAAGAAGGACCAGGACGACGTCCGCAAGCGCCTGGCCGACGTCGAGAAACTCCTCACGTCCCTCTCCCCCGACCAACTCACCGCCCTGGCCGCCTTCGAGAAGACCGACGTCGACAAGGCCCAGCAGAAGCTGGTCACTTCAGGCGCGCTGGGCGACGACGCCCGCGAACCGTCCCGGGAGGGAGACCGCGCGTTGCGTTACGCGGTACAGCAGATCGGCAAGCCGTACGAGTGGGGAGCGGAGGGCCCGAAGACGTACGACTGCTCAGGCCTGACGTCTGAGGCGTGGGGCCACGCGGGCACCCCGATCCCGAGGACCAGCGAAGAGCAGTGGGCCGAGCTGCCAAGAGTCCCGCTGAACGAACTCCGCCCAGGCGACCTGGTGATCTACTTCCCCGAGGCGACGCACGTGGCGTTGTACCTGGGCGCGGGCCAGGTGGTACAGGCCCCCCGCACAGGCGAGAAGGTCCAGGTATCCCCGATCGCGTCCTACCCGATCCTAGGAGCCGTACGTCCAGATTCTTCGCCTAAAGGGGCGCGGGGAACTGCGCGACCAGCCACAACGGACCTACAGCCGCCAACTCCCCGCAACCCCAACGGCGATTAGGCCCCGGCAACCGAGGCAAGGTACGCCCCAGTCTTCTCCGGCTCATAGAAGAAGTTCTCAAAGTCGGCCGGGTCATCAAACCCGTTGGCGAACCGATCCGCCACCGGCGGCAACTGCCCCGCCGCACCAATGAGGTTGAGAATATGCTCCGGCGGCGGAGACAGCATCGCGTTGGTCCACTTGGTGACGTGCCGCGCAGTCTCCCAGTACCGCTCGAACGTCGCCGTCATCCAGTCCCCGTCGAACTCCTTCTCACCGTGGTCGAGGATCGACGCGAGATACGAAGCGGCGCACTTGGACGCGGAGTTGGAGCCCTGACCGGTGATCGGGTCGTTCGCGACGACGACGTCCGCGACACCCAACACCAGGCCACCACCCGGCAGCTGACCGACCGGGTTACGGACCGTGGGCGCGTACCGCCCGGCCAACGTGCCACCGGCGTCGGTCAGTTCGACGCCCCGTGCCCGCTCGTACTCCCACGGCGTGAACTTCTCCATGAGTCGCAGGGTCAGGGAGAGATGTTCGGCCGGGTCCTTCACGCCGTTGAAGACGTCCAACGGCCCGCCGGGTATGCCCTCCCAGAACAGGATGTCGGCGCGCCCGGACGTGGTGAGCGTCGGCATGACGAACAACTCGCCGACGCCCGGCACCAGGTTGCAGCGGACCGCGTCGTACTCCGGGTGCTCCGGGCGCGGGCCCAGACCGTGGACGTAGGACACGGCCAGCGCGCGCTGCGGCTCGGTGTACGGGGAGCGCTCCGGGTCGCGGGCGAACATCGAGACCAGCTCGCCCTTGCCGGCCGAGACGAGGACGAGGTCGTACGTACGGGAGAAGTAGTCGAGGTCGCCGACTGCCGCGCCGTGGATGACCAGTTGGCCGCCGCGCTGCGCGAACGTCTCCATCCAGCCGGCCATCTTGACCCGCTGGTCGACCGACTGCGCGTACCCGTCGAGCTTGCCCACCCAGTCGATCGCGCGCTGTGTCGGCCCCGGGTCGTGCGAGCCGGGGGCGGCGACCGAGACGCCGAGTCCTTCGATCCTCGGGGCCTGGGACTCCCAGAAGTTCACCTGGAGATCGCGCTCGTGCTGCAGTGCCGTATGGAACATGCACTGCGTCGACATGACCCGTCCGGAGCGGATCTCGTCCGCCGTCCGGTTGGACATCAGGGTGACCTCGTACCCGTGCGACTGGAGTCCGAGGGCGAGTTGGAGCCCGGACTGACCGGCTCCGACGACGAGTATCTTCCGCATACGGGTGCTGGCTCCTTGGTCGCGACTGCTCAGGGACTGCTGCTCGGGAACTACTCGGGGGTGACGTCCAGCGCGTGGGCGACGAGTGCGAGCAGGGTCTCGATGGCCGAAATCCGCCGCCGCGCATCCATGATCATGACAGGTACGTGTGCGGGGATTGTCAACGCCTCCCGTACGTCCTCGGGGTCGAACCGCTCGCTGCCGGCGAAGTGGTTGACCGCGACGACGTACGGCAGTCCGCAGCTCTCGAAGTAGTCCAGCGCGGGGAAGCAGTCCTTGAGGCGGCGGGTGTCGGCCAGGACGACGGCGCCGATCGCGCCGCGCACCAGGTCGTCCCACATGAACCAGAACCGCTGCTGCCCCGGCGTACCGAACAGGTAGAGCACCAGGTCGTCGTCGAGGGTGAGGCGGCCGTAGTCCATGGCGACCGTGGTGGTCGTCTTCTCCGGGGTACCCGTGAGGTCGTCGGTCTCCTCGCTGGCCTCGGTCATCAGCGCCTCCGTCTGGAGGGGCTGGATCTCGGAGACGGCGCCGACCATGGTGGTCTTGCCGGCGCCGAAGCCGCCGGCCACCACTATCTTCGTGGCGACGGGCGCGCGGGTGCGGTCCGTCTGCCAGGACCGCGGTTGCTCCTCTTCGGCGAGGAGCGGGGAGACGCCGTAGGCGGCGGCGTCAGAGACGACGGAGTCCACTCAGCACCTTTTCCAGCAGAGCGCGGTCAGGACGGCCCGTACCGTGAGCGGTTCCGGTTCCGTACACACGGATCTTTCCCTGGTCCGCGAGATCGCTCAGGAGCACGCGGACCACACCGAGCGGCATCTTCAGCAGCGCGGCGATCTCGGCCACCGTGCGCATACGGCGGCACAGTTCGACGATGGCCTGCATCTCCGGCATCACCCGGGTGTTGAGGGAACCATTCGCCAACTCCTTGCGCTCCTCGGGCGCTTCGAGCGCCGCGACGAACGTCTCCACCAGGAGCACGTGCCCGAAGCGGGTACGGCCGCCGGTGAGCGAGTAGGGGCGCACCCGGGCGGGCTTGCGGTCGCCGCCGCGCACCGGGAGCTTGTTGGGCGTACGGCTCATCGGGCGCTCCGCTCGGCCGCGTCTTCGAGCGATTTCCGTAGCTCGGTGCGGAGTTCGGGCGTCAGCACATGGCCGGCCCGGCCGACGAAGAGCGCCATGTGGTACGCCACGACGCTCATGTCGCAGTCCGCGGAGCCGTGCACACCGAGCAGTGAACCGTCGCTGATCGACATCACGAAGAGGCTGCCCTCCTCCATCGCGACCATCGTGTGCTTCACCGTGCCGGAGTCCATCAGCTTGGCGGCGCCGATGGTGAGGCTGCCGATGCCGGAGACGATGGTGGCGAGGTCGGCGGCGGAGCCGCGCGGACTGGTCCGCTTGGCTTCGAGGGCCTCCCTGGCCTCCGTGTTCCTCCCCGGGTCGGAGGAGAGGAGCAGCAGGCCGTCGGAGGAGACGACCGCGACCGACTGGATGCCGGGCACCTCCTCGACGAGGTTGCTCAGCAGCCAGTGCAGGTTGCGGGCTTCACTGCTCAGTCCGAAGGTACTGGGCGCGGTCAACTGCTTGCCTCCTCGACGGTGCCCCCCGTGGCTGCTTCGGATCGTTCGGTCGCGCTGCGCGGTGCCGGGACCGGGTTCTGGCCCGTCTGTTCGGCGATCTCCGCTTCTACGTCCCGGTAGCCGGCGGAGGCTCCCGCGCGGAAGCCGCCGAGTCTGCGGCGCAGGGCGTCCGCGTCTACTGCGCCGGTTCGCCGGCGCGGGGCCTGGGCGGGTTGGGTGAGCTTGGGGGTGCGTTTGGGGAGGCCCTTGGCTGTTACGGGGTCCCCGTCTGCTGCCCGCTCGTGTTCTACGGCTTCGGCTTCGCCGTCAGCCGTGATCTGATTCCCACCCGCACCGCCCGTGCGGGCATCGCTGTCGGGTGCGGGTGGCCCCTGTGGGGCGAACTCGCCGTCGGCGGCTGACCGTTCAGCTGCGGCTGATCGCTCACCTGCGGCCGGTCCTGCACCTGCGGCTGGCCCCGCGTCCGCCGCCGGCCGGACTTCCGCGGCCGACCGGTCCACCGTGACCGCTCGGTCCTCCGGTGTCAGTGGCAGCAGGAGTTCCATCGTCATTTCCGCCGGGGATTCCGCCGGGGCTGCCGTCAGGGTTTCCGCCGGGGTCTCCCGTACCGCCTTCTCCGCCAGCGCGACCAGTGGGTCCTCGTGTGGCTTCGAACGGGCGTGCAGGACGTTGGAGTTGACCTCGGCGGCGGCCCCGGGCAGGGAGTACGAGTGCGTGCCCCCGGTCATCGGCGCCGACGTCGGTACCGCCGAGGTCGAGGCCGTCGCAAGGAGCGGGCTGGGCAGGACGACGACCGCCGCGATGCCGCCCTGCTTCTGGTCGCGGAGCTGGACGCGGACGCCGTGGCGGTGGGCCAGGCGGGCCACCACGAACAGGCCCAGGCCGAGGCCCTCCTCGCCCTCCTGGTCGTAGGGGGAGTCCGGGTCGAACTCGGCGAGGCGGGTGTTGAGGCCGGCCATGCGGCCGACGGTCATGCCGATGCCCTCGTCCTGGACGGAGAGCATGACCTCGCCGTTCTCCAGGAGCCAGCCGGAGATCTCGACGGGGGCGTCCGGCGGGGAGAACGAGCTCGCGTTCTCCATCAGTTCGGCCAGCAGGTGGCTCAGGTCGTCCGCCGCGAAGCCCGCCACGTGCGCGTGCGGCGGGAGCGCCGAGATGCGGACGCGTTCGTAGCGTTCGATCTCGCTGACGGCCGCCCGGACCACGTCGACGAGCGGGACCGGGCCCGCGTGCTGCTGGACGTGCTCGGTGCCGGCGAGGACGAGGAGGTTCTCGCTGTGGCGGCGCATGACCGTGGCGAAGTGGTCGAGCTTGAAGAGGGTGGAGAGGCGCTCGGGGTCCTGCTCGCGCTCCTCCAGGCCCTCGATGACGGCGAGTTGGCGCTCGACGAGGCCGAGGGTGCGCAGCGCGAGGTTGACGAAGGTGCCGCCGATGCTGGTGCGCAGCCGCTCCAACTGCCCGGCGGAGTCGGTGACTTCGGCACGGAGTTCCTCGCGGGCGTCGGCCATCTTCTGGCGCTGGCCGACGAGGTGCTTGCGGTCGGCCTCCAGGGTCGCGATGCGCTCGTGGAGGGCGGCGGCGTGCGCGTGCAGGGTGTTGACCGAGCGGACGACCTGGGCGAACTCGTCGTTGCGGCCGGTGAACTTGATGGGCTCTTCGGTGCTCGGGTCCTCGGCCTCGGCCAGGCGCGTCGAGCCGCGGCGCAGCACCGACAGCGGGCGGGTGAGGGTGCGGGCCATGGCGGTGGCGATGCCCACGGCCAGCAGCATGAGGGCGCCGAGGATCGCGACGCGGAGTTCCAGCGCCTTGACGTCGTCGTCGCGGAGCTGGGCGAGGTCCTTGGAGCGGTGCTCGTAGAGAGCGGACTCCTCGCCGCGCATCAGGTCGACCCGGGCGGAGAGCGCCGCGTCCAGCTTCTTCGTGCTGGTGTCCAACTCGCTGTCGGACAGGGTGGGTTGTTCGGTGAGGGAGGCGAGGTACTTCTCGGCGGAGTTGACCTCGGGTCCGGTGACCGTGGAGTCGTAGCCCGCGAGGGCGTCCTTCGTCGCGCTGTCGCGGAAGTCGGCGAGGGCCGCGTCGGAGCGCAGCCGGGCCTGCTGGGCGGCGGCACTGAGGGCGTCGCGCTGCTTGGTCTGGGCGTCCGAGGAGCTGGTCTCGGTGACGGGGAGGCCGGTGATGGAGCTGATGACCGTCCGGGTGGTCGTCGGCACGTTCAGGGCGGCGAGGAGCAGCCCGCGGGCGGCGGCGGCCTGTTGGACGGCGGCGTCGAGTTCGGCGAGCGCGTAGGCGCCGGAACCGGCCCGCGGCGGCATCTTCTCGGCCAGCTGCTCGGCGAGCCGGTGCAGTTCGGTGATGGCGCCGGAGTAGGCGTTGTGCGCCTCCAGGGCGCTGCTCTTGCCGGTGAGCGCGGCCCGTCGTACGGCGGCGACGTCGTCGAGGTCCGACCTCAGGGTGGCGGTGGTGTCGGTGTCGTCGCGCAGTTCCTCGATCTGCCGGTCGACGCGGGCGCTGCGGTCCTCGGCGGGCGCCTGGGACTTGGGGCGCCCGGCGGCGATGTACGAGGTGACCTCGTCCCGCTCGTCGGCGAGGGAGTGGGCCAGCGACAGCGCGTCCTGGGTCTGCCCGGCGAGCGTCACCAGGTCCTGGGAGTCGCTCAGTTGGCCCGAGGCGGTGATCAGTGAGGGGACACCGGCCGCGGCGATGGCGGCGGCCACGACGGCTACGGCGACGATGAGCCGGTTGCGTACGTGGGTGCTGCGCCCCCTGCCGGCGGGGTCGGGCGCGGCGGCTCCGGTGGCGCCCCCCTGAGGGGCCGTCTGCTTGCCTGTGCGCCGAGGCCGCTTTTTCTGCACCGGTGCTCGCATTCCTGACTCGTGAGTACCCATGGGTCCGGGTGACGCTCCGTCATCCCGGTACGGCGACCCTCCCAGTGCCGGTAGGCAGTGGTCGCGCATCGTCCGGCCCGCCACCCGAAGGAGTGAACCCCGTAGGGGAGTTGGCGGGCAAGTTCCGGCGGCGGGTCCGACACCCCTGGGCGCCGCGCCGGTTGGACGTGAGCGGCGCGCTTTGGCAGGATTCGCCGCCACGCATTCCCGGAGTGATCCATTCCCTCCCAAACCAGGCGTCTGACCTGCACGACTGCGCCAATCCGGCAGTCGGCGCCAACCTTTTGCAGACCCTGTGAAGAGGTCGTGCAGACTGGCTGAATGCGTACGGAACTTGTGTCAGAACCCGGTGACCCGACCCGCCCCAACGAGGACTTCGCGAGCGTCGGCCTTCCGGCCTCGGGACAGGGCGGTTCGCTGATCGTCCTGGACGGCGTGACACCGCCCAGAGGGGAGACGGGCTGTCTGCATTCGGTCCCCTGGTTCACCGCGCGCCTCGGTGGCGCACTGACCGAACTGACCGTTTCCTACCGGGATCTGACCTTGTCGGAGATTCTCTCCCGGGCGATCCTCCGAACAGCTGAGGCCCACGCCACCACCTGTGACCTTTCTCACCCACGCACACCTCAGGCAACGGTGGTGCTGGCCCGCTGGTCACCGCAGGAGATCGAATACCTGGTCCTCTCGGACTCGGCCCTGCTCGTCGAGTCCCCGGCGGGCGAGGTGACCGCCGTACTGGACGACCGTCTCTCCCGCCTCCCCCGCTCCGCCCTCGCGACGGACGCCCTGATCGACACCACGCTCCGCAACAAGGAGGGCGGCTTCTTCACGGCCGCCGCCGATCCCGCGGTCGCGGAGCGGGCGGTGACGGGGTCGCTCCCCCGCGCCGACGTCCGCGCCCTCGCCGCCCTGACGGACGGGGCGACGAGGTGGGTGGAGAAGTTCCACGAGGGCGACTGGGCGGACTGCTTCGCTCTCGTACGGAAGCAGGGGGCGGCGGAGCTGGTGACCCGGGTGCGGGCGCTGGAGCGGGCCGACGAGGAGACGCGGACCCATCTTCGGCGGAGCAAGACGCACGACGACGCGACGGTCGTGTACGTCGAGCTGTGACCGGCCGCTACGTCGGTGTCACTTCTCCATGACGCCGTTCAACTGGTGGAGCAGCCGGGCCAGTTCGGCGACCTCGTGGCGGTCCCAGTGGTTGAGCTGGGTGACGTAGCGGGCCCGCCGGGCCTCGCGGACGCGCGTGACACGGCGGCGGCCCTCGTCGGTGAGGTCGACCAGCCAGGCGCGGCCGTCCGCAGGGTCGGGCTCGCGGGCGATCAGGCCCAGGTCCTCCAGGGCGCGCAGCTGGCGGGACATGGTGGCCTTGCCGACGCCGATGTAGGCGGCCAGCTCCGTGGCCCGCTGCCTGCCGCACTCCTCCAGCCGGACCAGCAGGCCGTACGCGGCGGACTCCAGGTCGGGGTGGACCTCGCGGGCCATCTCGCCCTGGTTGGCCCGGGCCCGACGGAAGAGAAACGTCAACTCGCGTTCCAGGGAAAGGTATTCCTGGTCCGGAAGCCCGCCGACTCCCGCTGGAAGCCCACCAACGTCCGCAGGAAGCCCGTCGTCGCTTCTGTCCTCGCCCTTGTGCACGTCAGCACCCATTGGTCCGCTTTCCCGATCGTGAAAGTTTCCGCCAAAAGCCGTCATCGCCGCAGCTCCGCCAGTATTTCGCAGGGCTAGACCAACGGCAGCGTCCGGACCCCCTTCCCAGCCGGTCGGCCGCGTGCGTAGCGTCTTCACCAGGCGACAGCTGGCATGCCCACGCCACTCACACTCCCGGCACTCCCCCACCGCGCCCTCGGAGGCACGCCATGCCCGTGCACAGACCCCGAACGTCACGCCTGCGGCACCTCTCCCTCACCCTCGCCCTCTCCGGAATCCTGCTGACAGCCCTCTCCCACCCGGCCGGCGCCGCCACCGTCCCCGTCCGCGGTTCCGCCTACATGGGCATCGGCGTCCTGGCGCACGACGGCCGCGCCACCACGCCCACCAGCGCCGAAGCCACCCAGACGGAGGGCGTCGACGTCAGCGGCTACCAGGGAAACGTCGCCTGGTCGACCCTGTGGAGCAGCGGGGTCAAGTGGGCCTACACGAAGGCGACCGAGGGCACGTACTACACGAACCCGTCCTTCACCCAGCAGTACAACGGCTCCTACGCCGTCGGCATGATCCGCGGCGCCTACCACTTCGCGACACCGGACACGACGTCCGGCGCCACCCAGGCCAACTACTTCGTCGACCACGGCGGCGGCTGGTCCAAGGACGGCCGCACCCTCCCCGGCGTCCTCGACATCGAGTGGAACCCGTACGGCGCGTCCTGCTACGGCAAGTCGGCGGCGGCGATGGTCAGTTGGATCGCCGACTTCCTGTCCACGTACAAGTCCCGCACCGGCCGGGACGCCGTGATCTACACGGCGACGAGCTGGTGGTCCGACTGCACGGGCAACTCCAGCGCCTTCGCCTCGGCGAACCCACTGTGGATCGCGCGGTATGCCTCGGACCCGGGGACGCTGCCGGGCGGGTGGTCGTTCTACACGATGTGGCAGTACACGTCGTCGGGGCCGACGGTCGGGGACCACGACAAGTTCAACGGGGCGCTCGACAGGGTCGTGGCACTCGCCAACGGGTGACCATGGGTGAACGACGAAGGCCCGGGCCCCCCTTGAAGAGACCCGGGCCCTCGCCCATTCATCCGGCAGCGTCCGTCACGCCGCCACCGGAACCTCCGACGTCGCGCCGTTCGTGGCCGGCGCCAACGCCAGCTCCAGGACCTGGCGGACGTCCGTCACCGCGTGGACGTCGAGCTTGTCCAGAACCTCGGCCGGGACGTCGTCCAGGTCGGGCTCGTTGCGCTTCGGGATGATCACCGTGGTGACCCCGGCCTGGTGCGCGGCGAGCAGCTTCTGCTTCACGCCGCCGATCGGGAGGACCCGACCGGTCAGGGAGACCTCACCGGTCATCGCCACGTCCGTGCGGACCAGTCGGCCGCTGAGCAGCGACGCCAGGGCCGTCGTCATCGTGACACCCGCGCTCGGGCCGTCCTTCGGCACCGAACCCGCCGGGAAGTGGATGTGCACGCCCCGGTCCTTCAAGTCGCCGACAGGCAGCTCCAGTTCGGCGCCGTGCGAGCGCAGGAAGGAAAGGGCGATCTGCGCGCTCTCCTTCATCACGTCACCCAGCTGACCGGTCAGCGTCAGACCCGCCGCGCCCGTCTCCGGGTCGGCCAGCGACGCCTCGACGTAGAGGACGTCACCGCCCGCGCCGGTGACCGCGAGGCCGGTGGCGACACCGGGTACGGCCGTACGGCGCTCGGCCGGGTCCTGGGCGGACTCGGGAACGTGGTGCGGCCGTCCGATCAGGCCACGCAGGTCGGCATCCGTGACGGTGAACGGCAGCTCCCGCTGGCCGAGTTCATGCTGGGCCGCGATCTTGCGCAGCAGCCGGGCGACGGACCGCTCCAGGGTGCGGACACCCGCCTCACGGGTGTACTCACCGGCGAGCTTGCGCAGCGCGCTCTCGTCGATGACGACCTCGTCGTCCTTGAGCCCCGCCCGCTCCAGCTGGCGCGGGAGCAGGTGGTCACGGGCGATGACGACCTTCTCGTCCTCGGTGTAGCCGTCGAGCCGGACCAGTTCCATACGGTCGAGCAGCGCCTCCGGGATGGCTTCGAGCACGTTGGCCGTCGCCAGGAACACCACATCGCTCAGGTCGAGTTCGACCTCCAGGTAGTGATCGCGGAAGGTGTGGTTCTGCGCAGGGTCGAGGACCTCCAGCAGCGCCGCGGCCGGGTCCCCCCGGTAGTCGGACCCCACCTTGTCGATCTCATCGAGCAGGACCACCGGGTTCATGGACCCGGCCTCCTTGATGGCCCGGACGATACGACCGGGCAGCGCGCCGACGTACGTACGCCGATGTCCACGAATCTCCGCCTCGTCCCGCACCCCACCGAGCGCGACCCGGACGAACTTCCGCCCCATCGCGTGCGCGACGGACTCACCGAGTGAGGTCTTACCGACACCGGGCGGCCCCACGAGGGCGAGCACGGCACCACCGCGCCGACCACCCACAACCCCCAGCCCCCGCTCCGCACGCCGCTTGCGCACGGCCAGGTACTCGGTGATGCGCTCCTTCACGTCGTTCAGACCGGCGTGCTCGGCGTCGAGGATCGCCTTGGCACCCTGGATGTCGTACTCGTCCTGGGTCCTTTCGTTCCAGGGCAGTTCAAGAACGGTGTCCAGCCAGGTGCGGATCCACGACCCCTCGGGCGACTGGTCGGAGGACCGCTCCAGCTTCTCGACCTCCTTGAGCGCGGCCTCACGGACCTTCTCGGGAAGATCGGCGGCCTCGACGCGGGCCCGGTAGTCATCGGACTCCTCGCCCTCGACCGAGTCTCCATTCAGCTCGCGCAGTTCCTTGCGGACGGCTTCGAGCTGGCGCCGCAGCAGGAACTCACGCTGCTGCTTGTCGACGCCTTCCTGCACGTCCTTGGCAATGGTCTCGGCGACATCCTGCTCGGCGAGGTGGTCGCGCAGGTGCTGCGTGGCGAGCTTCAGCCGGGCCACCGGTTCGGCGGTCTCCAGCAGCTCGATCTTCTGGTCGGTGGTCAGGAAGGGCGAGTAACCAGAATTGTCGGCAAGCGTGGACACATCATCAATAGCCTGCACGCGGTCGACGACCTGCCAGGCCCCCCGCTTGCGCAGCCACGCGGTGGCCAGCGCCTTGTATTCCTTCACCAGCTCGGAAACGGAGCCGGGCAAGGGTTCGGGCAGGCTCTCGTCGAGAGCGGTGCCCTCGACCCAGAGCGCGGCACCCGGGCCGGTGGTCCCGGCGCCGATCTGTACGCGGCTACGGCCGCGGATCAGCGCGCCCGGGTCGCCGTCGGCCAGCCGGCCGACCTGCTCGATGGTGCCGAGCACGCCGGTGCTCGCGTAAGTCCCGTCGATGCGTGGCACCAGCAGGACCTTGGGCTTTCCGGGCTCGGACCGCGCGGCGGCCTGGGCGGCCTCCACGGCGGCGCGTACATCGGTGTCGTTCAGGTCCAGCGGAACCACCATTCCGGGCAGCACGACCTCGTCGTCGAGCGGCAGCACGGGCAGGGTGAGCGGTGTGGACGTCGAAGCCATGATCTCCCCTTAGGCAGTCAAGTTGAGCTATGCCGACTCAATGCTTGGGCTCCTTCGATTGTTCCCCAGCTGTTGTTCGCCGTGAGCGATCAGCCGGCTCACCACTGCCTCGCCCCAGGTCAACGCGGAATGGGCGCCGTGGCTTCCCGCCAAAACCGGTTGCTGCGGCCACGCACCTCGGCGACCCTCACCCCGTGACAGAGACAGAGATCTTGCTGGCGGCCTACGACGACCAGTTGCGCGGCACCCCGCCCATTCCGCCCGCGGGAGTGACGTACGAGAAGGACGGGCCGCTGCTTCGGGTCGTCGGGCAGTTCCGGGGGTTCGTGAGCGGGCCGCGTGACCTGGGGATACGGGGGCGGGAGCTGGATGAGCTGATCGTGCGGCAGCGGGACTTCTTCGCGGCGCGCGGAGAGTCCGTGGAGTGGAAGACCCGCGCCCATGACATACCGGCCGACATCCCGGACCGGCTGCGCGCGGCGGGGTTCGTGGCCGAGGAGCGGGAGACCGTGCTGATCGGGCGGGCCGAGGAGATGGCCGTACGGAAGCCCGTGCTGCCGGACGGGGTCACGATCCGCCGGGTCACTGCCGAGGCGGACCTGCGCCGGCTCGGGGCCCAGCAGTCGTCCGTCTGGGACGCGGACCTGAACTGGCTGGTCACCGATCTGCTCGGCCGGATCGCCGCCGCTCCGGACGAGATGGCCATCTACGTCGTCGAGGCGGAGGGCGAGATGGTCTGCACGACCTGGATCGGCTTCCGGCCGGGGACGGGGTTCGCCAGCCTGCTGGGCGGCTCGACGGTCGCCGAGTGGCGCGGCAAGGGCATCTACCGCGCCCTCGTCGCCACCCGGGCCGCCCTCGCCGCGGCCCGTGGAGTCCCGTACCTGCACGTGGACGCCACGGACGACAGCGCGCCGATCCTGCGCCGCCTGGGCTTCCGGGCGGTCACGACGACCACGCCGTACGTGTGGTCACCGGGCCGACCTGATCAGGAGGCCGTGCGACCGAGGTAAACCGGCAACCGCTCGTGCGGGCCGCACACCACGGGGCCGGACCGGCCGACGGTCCGAGTGGACACCCCGACGACCGCCCGCCCACCCTGCATCGAGCCGCCCTCCGGGCGGGCCGCGCCCCGCCGGGTGGCCTGGACCGGCCGGCCGGTCCAGACAGACACCGCGACGACCACCCGCCCAGCCGACCTCCGGGCGGGCCGGACCCGCCGGGCGGCCCGAACCGGCCTCGCGGCCCAGGCAGACACCCCGACAACCACCCGCCCAGCCAACCTCCGGGCGGGCCGCACCCCGCCGCGTGGGCCGGACCCGCCAGGTGGCCCGGACCGGCCTCACGGCCCAGGCAGACACCCCGACGACCACCCGCCCGATACCGACCCACCTTCCGGCCGATCACCACGACCACGCCCTCACGCACGGTGGCCGGATCAGGAGCAGGAAAGGGAGCGGCCCAAGTAGGCCAGCAGCTGCCCGTGCGAAGCCGCGCCCGGCGCCGGCTGGACCTCGGGGCCGAAGACTCCGGGCATGCGGAACGCGTCGAAGCCGCCCATCCCCCGCATCACCGACAGCAGTTCCGCGCACAACTCCTCGTCCACCGAAGCCTGTTGACCCGTCGCGACCGCCAGGTCCACGCCGTGGACGCAGACCTCCGTGAAGTGGATCAGCGCGGCCATCGGGCCGGGCAGCGCGCCCAGCGAGATGTGGACGGTGATGTCGAGGGCGCCGGGGCGGTTCCAGGCCGCGCGGTCGGCCTCGGCCGCCTCCGTGTACGCGCCGCGGGGATCGGCGCCCAGCCAGTCGGACTCGTGCGCGGCGCTCGGGCCGGTGCCGTCCAGTTCGGCGGTGAAGATGCGCATCCCGCCCACCGTGTGGTTGAGGAGGGTCCTGGCGTCCCACTCCACGCACGGGGTGGGGTTCGTCCACTGGGCTTCGGCAACTCCCGCCACCACCACAGCAGTTGCGTCGATCGCCCGCTCGATCCACCGCACCGCATCCGCATCCCGTATCCGTATCCGTCACTTGGACCTCCCCCGTCCCGGACCGCGATCGACTCTCCGCGTCTTCGCAAGGGAATCGCTACACCCCCGCAACGGCATTCACAGGCAACTGCCGCAAGATGCAAGCCGATTCACAGCTTACGGTCGGCACATACGGGGACATGGGGGATCAAGTGGGCGACGATCAGCAGCGGCGTGGACCGGGGAGGCGGACGGTCGTGGCCGGGGCCGCCGTGCTCGCGACGGCGGCGGCGATCCCGGTCGCCCTCCGCGTGGCGAAGGGCGACAAGAGCGACCCGGCGACCGAACCGGCCACGCCCGTACGGAACATCACCTCCCCCACTCCGCACACCCGTGCCCGTGGCGACGACCGCCCCAACATCCTCGTCGTCGTCACCGACGACCAGCCCAAGGACACCGACTGGGCGACCCCGCAGACCGTCGACTGGCTCGGCGACCACGGGGTCACCTTCGAGCGGGCGCACGCCAACACCCCGCTGTGCGCGCCCTCCCGTGCCTCGATCATGTCGGGCCGGTACGCGCACAACCACGGTGTCCTGGACACCCGTCACCCGTACCACCTCGACCAACACACGACCGTGCAGCGGCAGTTGCACAACTCCGGTTACCGCACAGGCCTGTTCGGCAAGTACCTCAACTACTGGCACACCGGCGACAATCCGCCCCACTTCGACGAGTGGCTGCTCCAGGAACCGGTGGCGTACTACAACGGTCATTACAACGACGGCGGGACGGTCCGGAACATCCCCGGCTACAACACCACCGTCATCAAGGACCGCGCGCTCGCCTTCCTGGAGGGCTCCCGCACGGACCGGCGGCCTTGGTTCGCGTACGTCGCCACTCGCAGCGCCCACGAGTTCAACATCCCGGAGAAGAAGTACGCCGACACGCGTGTTCCGGAGTGGGCCGGGCGGCCGTCCGTCTTCGAGAGCGACAAGGCCGACAAGCCTGCCTTCCTGCGCAAGGCCAAGGACGGGCTGCGCGCCGGACAGGCCCTGCGCGCCCGCCAGTTGCGCACGCTGCTCTCGGTCGACGACGCGATGCGCGACTTCCGCGACAAGCTGCGGGCGCTGGGCCAGTTGGAGAACACGCTCGTGCTGTACACCAGCGATCACGGGCTGTGCTGGGGCGACCACGGCTGGCTGCGCAAGTCGGTGCCGTACCGGCCGAGTCTGGAGGTGCCGTTCCAGCTGTCCTGGCCGGCCCGGGGTCTCGACAGGGGCACCTCCGACGACCGTCTCACCGGTCACGTCGACATCGCGCCCACCCTCCTCGACGCGGCCGGCCTCACCCCGGACACCCCGCACGACGGCCACTCGCTCCTCGGCACCGGCGACCGGGACCATCTGCTCGCCGAGTGGTGGTGGAACCGGCAGGACCAGGAGCCGATCCACACCTGGGCGACGTACATCGGCAAGTCCGAGCAGTACACGGAGTACTACCGCACCCGCCTCGACAGGAACGGCCTGGCGACGAACGGCGACGGCAAGGTGCTCTTCCGCGAGTACTACGACCTGCGCGCCGACCCCTACCAGCTCACCAACAGACTCCACGCCGCAACCGCCGAGGAGGAGAAGCGACTTGGCATCCCTGCGTTGGCGAAGAAGCTGAACTCGGCCAGACAGGCCGGGAGTTAGGCCAGGGCCGCCGACTCCTGCTGCCAGCGCCGTATCAACGGCAAGGTCGCGATGCCTATCGTGAGCGAGATCAGATGGCCCCAGTTCGTCATGGGGTCGGTGAACTCGATCAGGTCCTCGACCAGCGACCAGCCGAACAGGCCGATCAGCGGCAGGCCCAGCCACGGCCGCAGCAGACCGGACAGCGCTCCTATGCTCGTCGCGACGCCGAAGCTGATGCCGTAGTCGAGGCGGTGGAGCGAGCTGTTGGGCAGATGGCCCGCCAACACGGCGATTCCCACGGTCCCTTCGGTCGCGAGCGTGGCCAGGATGTGGCCGGACAGGAACACCCCGGCGGCCCGGACCCCGCCGATCCGCCGCTCCAGCGCGGTCAGCACGAGCAGGAAGAGGATCGCGTACGGCGACATCATCCCGCCGACGATCCACAGCGCACTGGCGATCAGCACGAGGAACGGGTCGCGCACGAGGTGGGCCACATCAGTGCTGGAGGCCTGGTGCAATTCGTTCACGAGGGTCGGATCGGCGTACTGCGCCACGAGGGAGGTGACGAGGAGCAGCATCGCGTAACCGAAGGTGAACGGCGTCCCGGTGGGCGTGGGCAGCAACCGCCAGGGGTGGAGGCGGCGGAGCGCCACCAGGAGTCGCGATTCTCCGGGAACGGCGGGGGTCGACGCCGAGACGGACACGGCTGCCCGGCCCGCCGGGGCGAGGGCCAACTCCCCTGCTGTCGCCGCGACTTCTCGCTGTCTCGGCATCGCGTCCAACAGCCCGGGGTCCAGTACCGAATCCGGCCCGGAATCATCAGCCAAGGGCGCGCCCGAGGGCGCAGCGGAGGCCTTTGTGTCGGCCGTCGCGGTCCGTTCCACTCTGAGGCGCTCCTTACGTTTCGGCCCACCCTTCGCCGTCCTCCATGCCGCTGTCTATGACCGACGCCACGCGAGAGCCGATTCACAGCAACCCCAGAGCTTTCTTACGCGTCCGCGAGCAGCTTGCACCCGGACGTGTCTCCCCGGGGTTAATTCGGCTGCCCATTCCGGTGAAACTGCCAGGATGGGTCGCATGACCACCGCGTACGACACTCCCGTTGTCCTGGACCGTCGCGAGGGCCCCTACGGCGAGGTGGTGCTGCGCCGGCACGGGGAGTTGCTGCAGATCATCGCCAACGGCTGCTTCCTGATGGACACCTCGGACGGCCGCTCGGAGCGGCTGCTGGTCGACGCCGCGTACGACGCGCTCGACAGCCGCCGGGAACCTGCCGTGTTGATCGGCGGGCTCGGTGTCGGGTTCTCGCTCGCGCATGCCGCCGCCGACCCCCGCTGGGGCCGGATCACGGTCGTGGAGCGGGAGCCCGCGATCGTCGAATGGCACCGTTCCGGGCCGCTGTTGGCGCTCTCCGCGTCCGCTCTCGCCGATCCGCGGACCGACATTGTGAAAACGGATCTTGTCGCATTCGTCAATGAGACTTGCGCCACTTTCGACGCGCTCTGCCTCGACATCGACAACGGCCCCGGCTGGACGGTCACCGACGGCAACGACAGCCTCTACTCACCGGCCGGACTGGCAAGCTGCGCAAGGGTGTTGAGACCGGGCGGGGTACTGGCCGTATGGTCGGCGCAGCCCTCGCCGGAATTTGAACGAACCTTATGGAATGCCGGGTTCCAACAGGTGCGTACCGAAGAGATCCCGGTTGCCCGAGGCGTTCCCGACGTCGTGCACCTCGCCGTACGACCTGGATAGCAAAGCCGCCGTCACTCCCCGTACTCTGCTTCCCTGACGCAGATCATTCAAGCGTCAAGCGCAGTCATGGGATCACCCCACATGGTTCCGGAAAGCACACTTCAGGGGCGGGCGATGGAGCAGACACACACCTCCCACAACGGCACGGCCACGGCCACGCCGGGCGCGCAGCGCCGGGTGCTGGTGGTCGAGGACGACCCGACGATCGTCGACGCCATCGCGGCCCGTCTGCGTGCCGAGGGATTTCTCGTGCAGACCGCGGGCGACGGGCCTTCGGCCGTCGACACCGCCGAGGCCTGGCAGCCCGATCTGCTGATCCTCGACATCATGCTGCCCGGCTTCGACGGACTGGAGGTCTGCCGCCGTGTGCAGGCCGCCCGCCCGGTGCCGGTGCTGATGCTCACCGCGCGCGACGACGAGACCGACATGCTGGTCGGGCTCGGGGTCGGCGCCGACGACTACATGACCAAGCCGTTCTCGATGCGGGAGCTGGCGGCGCGGGTGCACGTCCTGCTGCGCCGGGTGGAGCGTGCCGTGGTGGCCGCGTCCACCCCGCGCTCGGGCATCCTGCGGCTCGGCGAGCTGGAGATCGACCACGCGCAACGCCGGGTACGGGTGCGCAGCGAGGACGTGCATCTCACGCCCACCGAGTTCGACCTGCTGGTGTGCCTGGCGAACACCCCGCGTGCCGTGCTCTCGCGCGAGCAGCTGCTTGCCGAGGTGTGGGACTGGGCGGACGCCTCCGGCACCCGCACCGTCGACAGCCACATCAAGGCGCTGCGCCGGAAGATCGGCGCCGAGCGGATCCGCACGGTGCACGGCGTCGGCTACGCACTGGAGACTCCTACGCCATGAGCGACGGGCCGACGTCACGGAGGAGCCCCGGGGAGCCCTGGGGCGGCGTACGCCCGTTCTCGATCAAGACCAAGCTGGGCGCGCTGGTCGTCATCGCGGTGCTCATCACCACCGGGCTGATGATGATCGCCATGCGCACGGCGACGGAGCTGCGCTTCATCACGGTCTTCTCGATGATCGCCACACTGCTGATAACGCAGTTCGTGGCCCATTCGCTCACCGCGCCGCTGGACGAGATGAACACGGTGGCCCGGTCGATCTCGCACGGCGACTACACGCGCCGGGTGCGCGAGAACCGCCGCGACGAACTGGGCGACCTGGCCGGGACGATCAACGTCATGGCCGACGAGCTGGAGGCCCAGGAGCGCCAGCGCAAGGAACTCGTCGCGAACGTCTCGCACGAGCTGCGCACCCCCATCGCGGGCCTGCGCGCCGTACTGGAGAACGTCGTCGACGGCGTCTCGGCCGCCGATCCGGAGACCATGCGGACGGCGCTGAAGCAGACGGAGCGGCTGGGACGGCTCGTCGAGACGCTGCTCGACCTCTCGCGGCTGGACAACGGCGTCGTCCCGCTGAAGACCCGCCGCTTCGAGGTGTGGCCGTATCTCTCGGGCGTGCTCAAGGAGGCCAACATGGTCGCCTCCGCGCGCGGGGGCATCGCGTCGGGCTCGGGGAGTCACACGCGGACGGACGTCCATCTGCACCTGGACGTGTCCCCGCCGGAGCTGACCGCGCTCGCGGACCCGGAGCGCATCCACCAGGTCGTCGCCAACCTCATCGACAACGCGGTGAAGCACAGCCCGGCGCACGGGCGCGTGACGGTGAAGGCGCGGCGCGGGTCACTGCCCGAGTCGCTGGAGCTGGAGGTCCTGGACGAGGGACCCGGCATCCCGAAGGCGCAGTGGGCGCACATCTTCGAGCGGTTCAACCGGGGCGCGGTGAGCTCGCCGCACGGACCCGGCAGCGACGGCGGTACGGGCCTCGGCCTGGCGATCGCCCGCTGGGCGGTGGATCTGCACGGCGGCCGGATCGGAGTGGCCGAATCCGACCGTGGCTGCAGGATCATCGTCACCCTCCCGGGACTGTCATCCGTGCCAAGTTGACGTAAAGTTCGACCCGGAGCCCCAAGATCCACGGCAGTCCATGCTGACGGACACGTGTGATCAGGCACAGGCCCGCGCCGTTCGTGCGCCCGGCCCGCACCAACACACCCCTCCCATAGCGGAACCACGCTTGTTTCCCGCCATTTCGGCCCCCGAAACACACTTTCCGGTGTGACTTACACGACGATGGACCGGCCCGACCTGACCTTCGTGGTCATGGGGGCGTAGCCTTAATTCCCGCTGTCCATCACCTTGTGAAGCGGAAGAGGGCGGTTGCCGCCGTGTCGTCACAGTCCCCCAGTAACTCGACCATCTCGACCGAGTCCGACCAAGCCGCGGGTAAGAATCCCGCGGCGGCGTTCGGTCCCAACGAGTGGCTCGTCGACGAGATCTATCAGCAGTACCTCCAGGATCCGAACTCGGTAGACCGAGCCTGGTGGGACTTCTTCGCCGACTACAAGCCGGGCGCTGCCGCCGGCCCGACCTCGGCAGGTACTGCGGCCGCGGGGGCCGTAGGCACCACTCCGGCCCAGGCGGCACCCGCCGCCCCGGCTCCGGCCCCGGCCGCTCCTGCCGCGCCCCCTGCGCCCGCCGCTCCGGTGGTCCCCGCACCGGCGCCCGCAGCCGCCGCTCCGGCGCCGGTGAAGGCCGTAGCCCCGGCTCCGGCCCCCGTGAAGCCCGCCGCGGTCGCGAAGCCGAAGGCCGAGCCCGCGGCGGAGGCCCCCGGTGGTCCGGAGTACGTGACGCTGCGCGGCCCCGCCGCCGCGGTCGCGAAGAACATGAACGCTTCGGTCGAGGTGCCCACGGCGACGTCCGTGCGCGCGGTCCCGGTCAAGCTGCTCTTCGACAACCGCATCGTCATCAACAACCACCTGAAGCGTGCCCGGGGCGGGAAGATCTCCTTCACCCACCTCATCGGCTACGCGATGGTGCAGGCCATCAAGGCCATGCCGTCGATGAACTACTCCTTCGTGGAGAAGGACGGCAAGCCGACCCTGGTCAAGCCGGAGCACGTGAACTTCGGTCTCGCCATCGACCTGGTGAAGCCCAACGGCGACCGCCAGCTCGTCGTCGCCGGCATCAAGAAGGCCGAGACGCTGAACTTCTTCGAGTTCTGGCAGGCCTACGAGGACATCGTCCGCCGCGCCCGCGACGGCAAGCTGACGATGGATGACTTCACGGGCGTCACCGTGTCGTTGACCAACCCCGGCGGCCTCGGCACGGTCCACTCGGTGCCGCGTCTGATGCCCGGTCAGTCGGTCATCATGGGCGTCGGCTCCATGGACTACCCGGCGGAGTTCCAGGGCACGAGCCAGGACACCCTGAACAAGCTCGGCATCTCGAAGGTCATGACGCTCACGTCGACCTACGACCACCGGGTCATCCAGGGCGCCGCCTCCGGCGAGTTCCTGCGCGTCGTCGCGAACCTCCTGCTCGGCGAGAGCGGCTTCTACGACGAGATCTTCGAGGCGCTGCGCATCCCGTACGAGCCGGTCCGCTGGCTCAAGGACATCGACGCGTCGCACGACAACGACGTGACGAAGGCCGCCCGCGTCTTCGAGCTGATCCACTCCTACCGGGTCCGCGGCCACGTCATGGCCGACACCGACCCGCTGGAGTACCGCCAGCGCAAGCACCCCGACCTGGACATCACCGAGCACGGCCTCACCCTGTGGGACCTGGAGCGGGAGTTCGCGGTCGGCGGCTTCGCCGGCAAGTCCCTGATGAAGCTGCGCGACATCCTGGGAGTGCTGCGCGACTCTTACTGCCGCACCACCGGCATCGAGTTCATGCACATCCAGGACCCGAAGCAGCGCAAGTGGATCCAGGACCGCATCGAGCGCTCGCACTCCAAGCCGGAGCGCGAGGAGCAACTGCGCATCCTGCGCCGCCTGAACGCGGCGGAGGCCTTCGAGACCTTCCTTCAGACGAAGTACGTCGGCCAGAAGCGCTTCTCCCTTGAGGGCGGCGAGTCCGTCATCCCGCTGCTGGACGCGGTCATCGACAGCGCGGCCGAGTCGCGCCTCGACGAGGTCGTCATCGGCATGGCCCACCGAGGCCGCCTCAATGTGCTGGCGAACATCGTCGGCAAGTCGTACGCGCAGATCTTCCGGGAGTTCGAGGGCAACCTCGACCCGAAGTCGATGCACGGCTCCGGCGACGTGAAGTACCACCTGGGCGCCAAGGGCACGTTCACCGGCCTGGACGGCGAGCAGATCAAGGTCACCCTCGCGGCGAACCCGTCCCACCTGGAGACGGTCGACCCGATCATCGAGGGCATCGTCCGCGCCCGCCAGGACATCATCAACAAGGGCGGCACGGACTTCACGGTCCTGCCTCTTGCCCTGCACGGTGACGCGGCCTTCGCGGGCCAGGGCGTGGTGGCCGAGACGCTCAACATGTCGCAGCTGCGCGGCTACCGCACCGGCGGCACGATCCACATCGTCATCAACAACCAGGTCGGCTTCACGGCGGCTCCCGAGTCGTCGCGTTCCTCGATGTACGCCACCGACGTGGCCCGCATGATCGAGGCCCCGATCTTCCACGTGAACGGCGACGACCCCGAGGCCGTCGTCCGCGTCGCCCGCCTGGCCTTCGAGTTCCGCCAGGCGTTCAACAAGGACGTGGTGATCGACCTCATCTGCTACCGCCGCCGCGGTCACAACGAGTCGGACAACCCGGCCTTCACCCAGCCCCTGATGTACGACCTGATCGACAAGAAGCGCTCGGTGCGCAAGCTGTACACCGAGTCCCTCATCGGTCGCGGCGACATCACCCTTGAGGAAGCCGAACAGGCACTCCAGGACTACCAGGGCCAGCTGGAGAAGGTCTTCACGGAGGTCCGCGAGGCCATCGCACAGCCCGGCGCGGCTCCGATGGCGGACCCGCAGGCGGAGTTCCCCGTCGCGGTCGGCACCGCGATCTCCTCGGAGGTCGTGAAGCGGATCGCCGAGTCCCAGGTCAACATCCCGGACAACTTCCACGTCCACCCGCGCCTGCTGCCCCAGCTGCAGCGCCGGGCGACGATGGTCGAGGACGGCACGATCGACTGGGGCATGGGCGAGACGCTGGCGATCGGTTCGCTGCTCCTTGAGGGCACCCCGGTCCGCCTCTCCGGCCAGGACTCCCGCCGCGGCACGTTCGGCCAGCGCCACGCGGTCCTCATCGACCGCCAGACGGGCGAGGACTACACCCCGCTCCAGTACCTCTCCGAGGAGCAGGCGCGGTACAACGTCTACGACTCCCTCCTCTCCGAGTACGCGGTCATGGGCTTCGAGTACGGCTACTCGCTGGCCCGCCCCGACGCCCTCGTGATGTGGGAGGCGCAGTTCGGCGACTTCGTCAACGGCGCGCAGTCCGTGGTCGACGAGTACATCTCGGCGGCGGAGCAGAAGTGGGGCCAGACGAGCGGTGTGACGCTGCTCCTCCCCCACGGCTACGAGGGACAGGGTCCCGACCACTCCTCGGCTCGTGTGGAGCGCTTCCTGCAGCTCTGCGCGCAGAACAACATGACGGTCGCGATGCCGACGCTCCCGTCGAACTACTTCCACCTCCTGCGGTGGCAGGTGCACAACCCGCACCACAAGCCGCTGGTGGTCTTCACCCCGAAGTCGATGCTGCGCCTCAAGGCCGCCGCGTCGAAGACGGAGGAGTTCACGACCGGTCAGTTCCGCCCGGTCATCGGCGACGAGTCGGTGCAGGACCCGGCCGCGGTGCGCAAGGTCGTCTTCGTGACGGGCAAGCTGTACTACGACCTGGAGGCCGAGCGGGTCAAGCGCGGCACCACGGACACGGCGATCATCCGCCTTGAGCGGCTGTACCCGCTGCCCGGTGCCGAGGTCCAGGCCGAGATCGCCAAGTACCCGAACGCCGAGAAGTACCTCTGGGCCCAGGAGGAGCCGGCCAACCAGGGCGCCTGGCCGTTCATCGCCCTGAACCTGATCGACCACCTGGACCTGGCGGTCGGCGCGGACGTGCCCCACGGCGAGCGCCTGCGGCGCATCTCCCGCCCGCACGGCTCGTCGCCGGCGGTGGGTTCGGCCAAGCGGCACCAGGCGGAGCAGGAGCAGTTGGTGCGTGAGGTGTTCGAGGCGTAACCGCCCCGCACTGGCGCACGCGGCCGGGCCGCACCCCCTCTCCGGGGGTGCGGCCCGGCCGTTTGCGCGCACTTATCCTTGACCCATGTACTTCACGGACCGTGGCATCGAAGAACTGGAGAAGCGGCGCGGCGAGGAAGAAGTCACCTTCGAGTGGCTCGCCGAGCAGCTGCGGACGTTCGTCGACCTGAACCCGGACTTCGAGGTCCCGGTGGAACGCCTGGCGACCTGGCTGGCACGGCTGGACGACGAGGACGACGACGAGTAGTTCCTGCGGTGGTACCGCCGGGCTGTGTCAGTCCCGCGGGCGGGCGAGGTCGTAGGCGAGGCCCAGCGTTCCGTGGGCCAGGAGCAGTGCCCCCGCGACGATCCAGCCTCCGCTACGGCGTCGTAGGCCCCACGTCGTGAGCGGGAGGCCCGCCGTCATCTGGGCCAGGGCCAGGGCGCGTGCCGCGGGGGTGCCGGACCAGGGCATCCAGGGGCCCAGGCGGCTGTTGTCGACCGCGTCGAGTTCCGCGCGGACCGCCTCGCGCCAGCCCGACCACTCCACCTGCCGGGCGTCCGGGCGGATGCGGGCGATCTCGCGGAGGCGGTCGGCGGGTTCGCCGGGGGTGAGGCCGGTGGGCAGTGCCACTCCCGCGCGCGTGAGGACCGCGAGGAGACCGCGCAGGCGGGTGCGGGCGTCGGCTTCGGGGTCCGGTCTCGTGAGGTGGTCGAGGGACTGCAGGTCCAGTACGGGGTCCAGGCCGAGGCGGGCGGCGAAGGTGCGCATCGCCTCGTCCTCGCCGGCCGGGGTGCCGTCGGTGAGCCAGACGTAGCCGACGGGGCGGCGGAAGCCCGAGGCCAGGGTGTAGCCGGCGCGGTCGGCGTCCCACCACAGGGCGAGGACGGGCCAGGGGGCGCCGACGGCGAGCGCGGTGGCCCAGCCGGTCAGGACGCGGTCGACCGGTTCGCCGCCGTGCAGCCAGGGCTTGCCCTCGGGGACGAGGACGCTCCAGTCGTCGCCCGCGCGGGTCAGCAGCATGCGTTCGCGGAGCAGGTGTGCCGCCTGGGCGACGGACTCGGGTTCCGCCCGGCAGAGCAGCAGGGCGCCCGGGGTGGCACCGGTCTGACGTCTGGCCTGGGGCTTCTCCGTCGACATGGTCACACGCTAGGCCAATTTGTTCACTTTCGTCTGCCGTGCGGTACTTGGCGACCGATCGCGGACCACCGGAACGGGTGTCTTGACTTTCCTCATCCACGATATATCGTGTTTCTCGGAAGACGCGATATGGCGCGTCGTGTCCGATCCCGTCCCGTCCGGTTCGACCGAGGAGGTCTGCATCATGTCCGAGTGGTCCGTCGCAGAGCCCAGGAAGCTCACGTTCGACGAGCCCGTGAGCGATCTCCACGTGCGCATCGTCAACGGAACAGTGAACGTCGTGGGGACGGACGAGGGTTCCGCCCGTCTCGAAATCTCCGAGATCGACGGGCCGCCCCTGGTGGTGACCCAGAAGAACGGCACGCTGACGGTGGCGTACGAGGACCTGCCCTGGAAGGGCTTCCTCAAGTGGCTCGACCGGAAGGGCTGGCGGCGCAGCGCGGTGGTCTCCCTGGCCGTTCCCGCGAGCACCCGGGTCGAGGTCGGGGTGGTCGGGGCGGCGGCCGTCGTCTCCGGGATCAGCGGGCCCTCGGTGGTGCGGGGGGTCACGGGCGACACGACCCTCGTCAGCCTCTCCGGGCCGGTCCGCGCCGAGACGGTCTCGGGGAACCTGGAGGCCCAGGCCGTCACCGGCGACCTCCTGTTCCACTCCGTCTCCGGCGACCTCACCGTCGTCGAGGGCTCGGGACCGTCCGTGCGCGCCGACTCGGTGAGCGGCTCGATGATCGTGGACCTCGACCCGGACGGCCCGACCGACGTCCGGCTGAACAACGTCTCGGGCGAGATCGCCATCCGGCTGCCGCATCCGGCGGACGCGGACGTCGAGGCGAACACGGCGAGCGGTTCGATCTCGAACGCCTTCGACGGGCTGCGGGTGCACGGCCAGTGGGGCGCCCACAAGATCACCGGCCGACTGGGCGCGGGCACCGGAAAGCTGCGGGCCACGACCGTCTCCGGCTCGATCGCCCTGCTGCGGCGCCCGGCGGCGGAGGACGGGGACGGGCCGTGGGAGACCGGTGCGAAGGACACCGTCCAGGACAGCGGACAGGGGACTGAGGACGATGTGACCGGTGCCCCCGTGGACGGGGCTCAGGGCGACTCGGGGGACAATTCCGTTTCCGGCCCGGACGGCGCTTCCGGCACCGCCGCGGCCGACGGTACGACCGACAAGAAGGTGCTCTGACATGCCTCCCGTCTTCGCCCACGGCCGCCTGCGCCTCTACCTGCTGAAGCTGCTGGACGAGGCCCCCCGACACGGCTACGAGGTCATCCGCCTCCTGGAGGAGCGCTTCCAGGGGCTGTACGCGCCGTCGGCGGGCACGGTCTACCCCCGCCTGTCCAAGCTGGAGGCCGAGGGCCTGGTCACCCACACCAGCGAGGGCGGCCGGAAGGTGTACGCCATCACGGACGCCGGCCGCGCCGAACTGGCCGACCGCAGCGGCGAGTTGGCCGACCTGGAGCTGGAGATCCGCGAGTCGGTGGCCGAACTGGCCGCCGAGATCCGGGCCGATGTCCGGGGCGCGGCGGGCGACCTGCGGCGCGAGATGCGCGCGGCGGCCTCCGAGGCCCGGCAGGGAGCCGGGACCGGGCGCGGCCGACGGGGCGAACACGAGGTCCCTGTCGGGGACTTCACCGACTTCGGCGACAAGGAGTCGTGGCGCGCCGCCAAGGAGGAGATGCGCCGCGCCAAGCAGGAGTGGAAGGAACAGGCCCGGCGCGCCAAGGACGAGAGCCGGCGGGCCCGTGAGGAGGCCCAGCAGGCCCGGCGCCAGGCCAAGGAGGCGCAGGCGCGGGCGTGGGCGCAGGCCCAGGAGGAGATGCAGCGCATCGGCCGCCAGGTCCAGGAGCACGCGCAGGACCACTTCGCGCGCGGCGACTGGCCCACGGGCGTAAGGGAGAGCCTGACCGAACTGGCCAAGGAGTTCGGGGACTTCGGGAAGGAGTTCGGCAAGGACTTCGGGTTCGGGCGGCCGGGCTCAGGTACAGGTGCGGGCAAGTCGGCACCGGCAGCGCCGTCGGCGCCCGAGTACAGCCAGACCCCGGAGGACTTCCCCGCCGAGTACGAACCGGCCTGGGCCCACGAGGACTCCACCGGCGAACCGGCCCGCGACCTGGACCGCCTCCTGGACCGTTTCCGGGACGACATCCGCGACGCGGCCCGCGACCGCGGTGTCACCGAGGACCAACTCCGCGACACCCGCCGCCACTTGTCGGCGGCGGCGGCGCACATCGGGGCGGTACTGCGCGGCAGCCGCAAGGCCTGAGCCGGCACACCGTGACAGGGGCGCCGGGACACCCGCCCCGGGCGCCCCGCCCCGCCGCTCAGCCCGCCTTCGCCTCTCCCCCGCCGTACAGCACGCGCGTCGCCGTCTCGTGGGTCACCCCGTGATCGGCGAGCACCTCACCGGGCACGCCGGGGAGGATGGTCAGGGCGAGGAGGAGGTGTTCGTCGCCGATGTGCCGGTCGCGGTGGGCCACGGCGAGGCGCAGGGACCTCTCCAGGACGTTCTTGGCGCCGCGGCTGAAGGCACGGCGGCCCGACCACCACTCCTTGTCCCTGCGGTCGCCGGACATCGCCCCGACGCCGTGCACCTCCTCGACCCGAGCGACGATCTCCGAGACGTCGATGCCGAGCCCGGCAAGGGCGTCGGCCTCGGACTGCGAGAGCCCCGCACGTCGGCGCGCGTCGCCCAGAGCCTGCCGTACGGACTCCTTGCGTTCCTCTGGAGCGAGGCCGAGGGCGGTCAGGGCGAAGGAGGCCCGGCTGGCCTCGCGGTCGAGGAGGGCCAGCAGCAGGTGTTCGGGCTCGACGGAGCCGGACCCCGACCGCTCGCAGTGCTCCACCGCGCCCTGCACCACGGCGCGGGCGTCCTTCGTGAACCGTTCGAACATCACTGCCTCCCGTACTTCTTGTGCACGGCCTGCCTGCTGACACCGAGTTCCGCGGCGATCTCCTGCCACGACCAGCCCTGGTTGCGCGCACTGCGCACCTGCACCGCCTCCAACTGCTCCACGAGCTTGCGCAGCGCGGAGACGGCACGCAGGCCGATCCGTGGATCACGGTCACCCGCGCGCTCGGCGAGATCCGTTGCTTCGGTCATGATGTCAACCTACGTTGACACGCCTTCCATGTCAACCAAAGTTGACGGACGATGCCGGCAAATGTCTGCGGCCGGCCCGGAAACCCGGACCGGCCGCAGAGCCATGGAACTGAAGGGAAGGGAGGGGAGCCGCTAGCCGTTCGTGAGCACGATCTTGCCGAACTGGCCGCCGGAGTTGAGCCGTTCGAAGCCCTCGCGGGCCCGGTCCAGCGGGAGGACCTCGTCGATGACCGGGCGGACCCCCGTCGTGGCGCAGAAGGCGAGCAGGTCCTCCAGCTCGTCCTTGGTGCCCATCGTGGAGCCGACGACCTTGAGTTCGAGGAAGAAGATGCGGGTCAGTTCGGCGTGCGAGGGTCGGTCGCCGCTCGTGGCGCCGGAGATGACGAGCGTGCCGCCGGGCTTCAGCGACTTGACCGAGTGGGACCAGGTGGCGGCGCCGACGGTCTCGATGACGGCGTCCACGCGCTGCGGCAGCCGCGCACCCGGCTCCACCGCCTCCAGGGCGCCCAGTTCCAGCGCCCGCTTCCGCTTGGCCTCGTCCCGGCTGGTCGCGAAGACCCGCAGCCCGGCTGCCTTCGCGAGCACGATGGCGGCCGTGGCGACACCGCCGCCGGCCCCCTGGACGAGCACCGAATCCCCGGGCCGCACCCCGGAGTTGGTGAAGAGCATGCGGTACGCCGTCAGCCAGGCCGTGGGCAGACAGGCGGCCTCCGCGAAGGACAGCTCCTTCGGCTTCGGCAGGACGTTCCACGTCGGTACGGCGACCTGCTCGGCGAAGGTGCCCTGGTAGTGCTCGGTGAGGATGGAACGGGGTTCCCTGGGGCCGACGCCGTGGCCGGTCTGGCCGATGACGGAGTGCAGGACGACCTCGTTGCCGTCCTCGTCGACACCGGCGGCGTCGCAGCCGAGGATCATCGGCAGCTTGTCCTCCGCGAGGCCCACGCCGCGCAGGGACCACAGGTCGTGGTGGTTGAGGGAGGCGGCCCTGACGTCGACGGTGCTCCAGCCCGGCCGGGCCTCGGGGGCGGGGCGCTCCCCCAACTCAAGGCCGGAGAGCGGCTGGTCGCGGTCGATTCGGGCGGCGTAGACGGCGAACATGACCTTGACGATAGGCTCCGCCGGTTGGCCAGGGAACTACCTCGCGCTGTGACACATGCCCTCTTGCGCGAGGGGTGCGGGGTGTTGGCCTGACCGTCTCCTGGGGGCTGCGCCCCCAGACCCCCGCTGTCGGCCTGAACGGCCTCGTCCTCGAACGCCGGACGGGCTGAGATTCCCGGACCCAGCGACTGCCTGCGGCCGCCGGCCGGCTCCAGCCGCCCACGGCAAGGCCCGCTCATCGGTGGTCCGAACGGGCGGGCGGGTGGGATGGCGCCCGAGCCCTCACGGCCCGCAGCCGCCGAAGAAGCACGAGCCCGCCACGGCAGACGCCCACCCCTCAAGTCACCCGAACGGGCGGGCGGGCGGGCAAAGAAATGGCCCCGCCCGGGCGGACGGGGCCATCGGAGTTACCGTCGGGCAACGCCCTCCGCCCGCGCCGCCGCGGCCACAGCGGCCGTCACCGCAGGCGCGACCCGCTCATCGAAGGGCGACGGGATGACGTAGTCCGCGGCGAGATCGTCACCGACGACACCGGCCAGCGCCTCCGCCGCCGCGATCTTCATCCCCTCCGTGATCCGGGACGCCCGCACCTGCAGCGCGCCCGCGAAGATGCCCGGGAACGCCAGCACGTTGTTGATCTGGTTCGGGAAGTCGGACCGCCCCGTCGCGACGACCGCCGCGTACTTGTGCGCCACATCGGGGTGCACCTCGGGGTTCGGGTTGGCCATGGCGAAGACGAACGCGCCCTCGGCCATCGAGGCCACGGCCGGCTCCGGCACCGTACCGCCGGAGACACCGATGAAGACGTCGGCACCTTCCAGCGCCGCTTCCAGCGTCCCGGACAGCCCGGCCTTGTTGGTGAGCTCGGCCAGTTCCCGCTTGACCGGCGTGAGGTCGTCCCGGTCACGCGAGACGATGCCCTTGCGGTCGGCGACGGCGACGTCACCGAGCCCGGCCTCCAGCAGGAACTTGGCGATGGCCACGCCTGCCGCGCCCGCGCCGGAGATGACGGCCCGCAGGTCGCCCAGCTCCCGCCCGGTCAGCCGCGCAGCGTTCCGCAGGGCCGCCAGCGTCACGATCGCCGTACCGTGCTGGTCGTCGTGGAAGACCGGGATGTCGAGCCGCTCCTGGAGCCTGCGCTCGATCTCGAAGCAGCGCGGCGCCGAGATGTCCTCCAGGTTGACACCCCCGAAGGACGGCGCGAGGCGCACCACGGTCTCGATGATCTCGTCGACGCCGGTGCAGGCCAGCGCGATCGGCACCGCGTCCACGCCGCCGAACTGCTTGAACAGGATCGCCTTGCCCTCCATGACGGGGAGGGAGGCCTCGGGACCGATGTCGCCGAGTCCGAGCACGGCCGTACCGTCCGTCACGACGGCGACCACGGACGACTTCCATGTGTAGTCGTGGACGAGTTCCGGCTGCTCCGCGATCGCGGTGCACACGCGCGCGACGCCGGGTGTGTACGCCAGGGACAGGTCGTCCTTGTCGCGGATCGGCACGGTGGCCTGCACGGCCATCTTGCCGCCGCGGTGCAGCGCGAACACCGGATCGAAGGAATCGAGGGGCTCGGCCCCGCCGTCCTGATCCGTACTGCTGTCGCTGCGAGGATTGACGATCTCCGCTGCCACTTTGTCTAACCCCTTAGGTCTTCATTGATTTGAGGGTGGCCACTCCCTGGTGAGGGGTGGGCGGGCACCGCGCAGGGCCCAGAGAGTTGATGCGTACGAGCACCTGCGCGACGGGCGCGCCGCACACGCGCCCTGAGCCCCGGATGAGGGGTGTAAAGAACCTTCTTACCGGACGGACGGCACCGAGGACGAGTCCAATAGGCGCAAGGTCACATCTCGTCCGCCGAGGGCGGAAGGCTGATCGATCACTTCGTGGGACAAGCCGAAGATCTTCCGGCCGGAACGAGGCATTCCCGTAGATGGTCCGTGCCGAGGCCGTCCCGATGTACCGACCTGATGCGATTCGGGGGTCACCCGTTATCCGATTTTGACATGGAGAGTCCCCTGAATGGTTCAGTCCGAATGGCAAGATGCCCTAATCACACGAGGTCGCGACACCCGAAGGTGTGTGTTCTCGTCGACCCGTCGGCACCGCCATCCATCCGCCGGAGGATTTCACCATGACCGCACGCTTCACCCGTCGTACGACCGCCCCGCACACCCGGCTGGTAGCGGTCGGTGCGGTCGCGGTCGCCGGCGCCCTGCTGGTGACCGGCTGTGGTGACCAGACCAAGAAGAGCTCCGACAGCGCATCCACCAGCTCGGCGCCGCTGGCGAGCAAGCTCCCCGCCGCGATCCGCGACAAGGGAGTCGTGAGGGTCGGTTCGGACATCGCGTACGCGCCGGTCGAGTTCAAGAACGACTCCGGCACCGTCGTAGGCCTCGACCCGGACCTCGCGGCCGCGATGGGCAAGCAGCTCGGCGTGAAGTTCCAGTTCGAGAACGGCACGTTCGACGGCCTGCTCACCGGTCTGCGGTCCAACCGCTACGACATCGCCATGTCCGCGATGACGGACAACAAGAACCGTCAGGACGGCGTCGACCCCGACACCGGCAAGAAGGTCGGCGAGGGCGTCGACTTCGTCGACTACCTGACCGCCGGTGTCTCGATCTACACGCGCAAGGGCCAGACCGAGAACATCGCCTCGTGGGCCGACCTGTGCGGCAAGAAGCTCGCCGTCGAGCGCGGCACGGTCTCCGAGGACCTCGCGAAGTCCGAGTCGAAGAAGTGCACGGGCGGCAAGAAGATCACCATCGAGCCCTTCGACGACGACCAGCAGTCCCAGACCCGCCTGCGCTCCGGTGGCGCGGACGCGGCCTCCTCCGACTTCCCGGTCGCCGCGTACGCGGTGAAGACCTCCGGCGGCGGCAAGGACTTCCAGCTGGTCGGCGAGCAGGTCGAGGCGGCGCCGTACGGCATCGCGGTCGCCAAGAGCAACACCCAGCTGCGGGACGCGCTGCAGGCCGCGATGGACGCCGTGATCAAGAGCGGTGAGTACCAGAAGATCCTGACGAAGTGGGGCGCCGAGGACGGCGCGGTCAAGTCGTCCGTCGTCAACGGTGGCAAGTGACCGCGAATCCGCTGTCGCTGAGAGGCAACATCCGTGACTTCTGACATCGACAAGACGGCGGGGCCGAAGGACACACCCCCGGCCGGTCCTGAGGCCATCAAGGCCATTCCGGTCCGGCACTACGGGCGCTACGTCTCCGCCGTCATCGCGATCGGCATCCTGGTCGCGATCGTCTACGCGTTCGGCCAGGGCAAGATCAACTGGCATGCCGTACCGGACTACTTCTTCGACCACCGGATCCTGACCGGTGTCTACAAGACCCTCCTCCTGACGGTCCTGTCGATGGTGATCGGCATCGTCGGCGGCATCGGCCTCGCGGTGATGCGGCTGTCGAAGAACCCGGTGACCTCGTCGATCGCCTGGTTCTACATCTGGTTCTTCCGCGGCACTCCGGTCCTGGTCCAGCTGTTCCTCTGGTTCAACCTGGGCCTGGTCTTCGAGTACATCAACCTCGGGCCGATCTACAAGAACTACTGGTCGGCCTTCATGACGCCGCTACTGACGGCGCTGCTCGGCCTCGGCCTCAACGAGGCCGCGTACATGGCGGAGATCTGCCGCGCCGGTCTGCTGGCCGTCGACGAGGGCCAGACCGAGGCCTCGCACGCCCTGGGGATGAGCCACGCCAAGACGCTGCGCCGGATCGTGATCCCGCAGGCGATGCGGGTGATCGTGCCGCCCACGGGCAACGAAGTGATCAACATGCTGAAGACGACCTCGCTCGTGGCGGCCGTCCAGTATCCAGAACTCTTCCGGTACGCCCAGGACATCGGCCAGAACTCCGGTGCCCCGGTGGAGATGTACTTCCTCGCCGCCGCCTGGTACCTGATCATGACGTCCGTCCTGAGCGTCGGGCAGTACTACATCGAGCGGTACTACGCCCGCGGTTCCAGCCGTGCGCTGCCGCCGACGCCACTGCAGAAGATCAGGGCGAACGTGCTGTCCATCGGCCGTCCGAAGGGAGCCGCGGCATGACCGACAAGCTCACCGAGTCCGACTCGGCCACGACCGACCCGTCGGTCCCGATGGTCAAGTCCGAGGGCGTCCACAAGTCGTTCGGCCCGGTCGAGGTCCTCAAGGGCATCGACCTGGAGGTGAAGTCCGGCGAGGTGTTCTGCCTCATCGGCCCGTCCGGTTCCGGCAAGTCGACCTTCCTGCGGTGCATCAACCACCTGGAGAAGATCAACGCCGGCCGGCTCTCCGTCGACGGCGAACTGGTCGGCTACCGCCAACAGGGCGACAAGCTCTACGAGTTGCGTGACCGCGAAGTGGCGGTGAAGCGCCGGGACATCGGCATGGTCTTCCAGCGCTTCAACCTGTTCCCGCACATGACGGCCGCGGAGAACATCGCCGAGGCGCCGGTGCAGGTCAGGGGCGTCAACAAGGGGCAGGCCAGGGAGCGCGCGATGCAGCTCCTGGAGCGGGTGGGACTGGCCGACAAGGCCCAGAGCTACCCCTCGCAGCTGTCCGGCGGCCAGCAGCAGCGGGTGGCGATCGCCCGGGCGCTGGCCATGGACCCGAAGCTGATGCTGTTCGACGAGCCGACCTCGGCGCTGGACCCGGAGCTGGTCGGTGACGTCCTCGACGTCATGCGCGACCTCGCCGAGTCCGGCATGACGATGATCGTCGTCACGCATGAGATGGGCTTCGCCCGGGAGGTCGGCGACAGCCTCGTCTTCATGGACGGCGGCGTGGTGGTCGAATCCGGCCACCCGCGCGACGTTCTGACGAACCCTCAGCACGAGCGGACACAGGGGTTCTTGTCCAAGGTGCTGTAGCGGTACGGCGGTTCCTTCAAGGGGCGGTACGGATCTTCCGTACCGCCCCTTGCGCTTGTGCGGCGGGCTACTTCAGCGCAAGCAGCAACGTGTCCGAAGGGGAGCGCCACACCGGCCGTGCCTCCCCGAACCCCTTCTCGCACAGCACGCGCGCGTGCCACGCGGCCGAGGGCATGTCGCCGTCGGCGTGGTCGCCGTAGATCTCGAAGCGCTTGGCCGTGGGTTCGGCCAGGGCCGGGTCCTGGGCGGCGAGTTGCCACCACTCGGCCCAGTCGAGGGCGCCGTTCCGCATGGCCTGATCCATGCGGGCGTGGCGCTGGGTGCGCTCGATCGCGTTGATCCTGGGCGTGGTCTCGTCGATCATGTGGTCGGCGTTCATGAAGACGCCGCCGTAGCGGACGAGTTCGGCGATCCGACCGTAGAGGGCCGCGAGGGGTTCGTCGCGAAGCCAGTGCAGGGCCGTGGCGGTCAGGACGGCGTCGTACGAGTCGTACGGCAGCCTCGTCGTCCACTCCGGGTCCTTGAGGTCGGCCGTGACGAAGGAGACGCGTTCGTCGCCCTCGAAGGTGCCGCGGGCGATGGTGAGGAGGGCGGGATCGAGGTCGACCCCGGTGCTGGTGGCGTTCGGGAAGCGGGCCAGCAGCCGGGCCGTGATGCTGCCGGTGCCGCAGGCGAGGTCGAGGATGCGCGGCTCGGGCCCGACGCAGGCCTCGACCATGTCGAGCATGATCCGGAAGCGGTCCTCCCGGTCGGGCATGTACCACTCCTGCTGCTTGTCCCAGCTCTCCTGCCAGGCCTGCCAGTCGGTTCCGACACCGGTCGTCATGAGGACCCCCTGTCCAGTCACTGTCGTAATACCCTGGAAGTGCAATCGGCTGTTACCCGACCGCATCCACGACAATAGAGCGCCCCTGTAAGGACTACAAGTGGAACTGGCCTATTACTCGGACTATGCCGTACGCCTCATCAACACCGAGGAACCGGTCCGGGGCAAGGACTCCCTGACCTCGGTCGAGGCCGTGCGGGACCTGTTCGGCACGAACCAGGAGGCGGCCCGTCGCGCCACCGACGCCGACGTCACGCGGTTCCGTTCGGTCCGGGGGCGGCTGCGGGCGGTCTTCGAGTCGGCGGACGGCGGCGACGAGACGCTCGCGGTGAACCTGCTGAACTCGCTCCTGCTGGAATTCCCGGTGAGCCCGCAGATCTCCGGGCACAACTTCCGGAACGACGACGGCCGCCCGCTGTGGCACATGCACCTCGCGGACCACCCGTCCAACGCGACCGCCGGCTACGCGGCCATCGCGGCGATGGGCCTGGCGTTCCACCTCACCGAGTACGGCGTCGACCGCCTCGGCCTGTGCGAGGCGGCGCCGTGCCGCAACGCCTACCTGGACACCTCGACGAACCGCTCCCGGCGCTACTGCTCGGACCGCTGCGCGACCCGCGCCAACGTGGCCGCCTACCGGGCCCGGAAACGCCTGGAGGCCGACCGGTCGGAGAGGACGGGCCTGGCGGCCGAGAGCGCCCAGCGGACGAGCGCGACCGGCGACCGCTGACCGGCCTTCGGCGGCCGGTACCGAAAACGCACCCTGCCCAGCACCAGATCCTCGGGCACGGCACCGTAATCGGTACTGTCCCCCCCGGCGAACGCGTTGTCCCCGAGCACCCACCACCCGCCGTCCCGCCGCTCCGCGGCCCGCTTGACGACCAGCAGGTCCTGCTGGAACGGATGCCGCAGCACGACGACGTCCCCGGGCCTGACCCTGGCGCCGTACTGCACCACGAGCAGATCCCCGTGACACAGCGTCGGCACCATGGACGGCCCGGTCACCTCGGCCGTCCCGAAGGGCAGTACGGCCCTCCCACGCTCGGTCTCCTGCGACAGCTCCGGCATCCCCGGCACCTCCCCGGTCCTATCCTCCACCAGTCTGAGTCCGACCCTGGACTTTTGTCCTAAGCCCATGGGGGCACTCGCGAAATCAGCTTCTCCAGGGAGTAATGTCCCACCTGAGAAGACGATCACGAGGAAGGAACGCTCCATGCTTTCCCGCCTGTTTGCCCCCAAGGTGAAGGTCAGCGCGCACTGCGACCTGCCCTGCGGCGTGTACGACCCGGCCCAGGCCCGCATCGAGGCGGAGTCGGTGAAGGCCGTACAGGACAAGATGGCCGCCAACGACGACCCGCACTTCCAGGCGCGTGCCATTGTCATCAAGGAGCAGCGCGCCGAGCTCGCGAAGCACCACGTCTCGGTGCTCTGGAGCGACTACTTCAAGCCCCCGCACTTCGAGAAGTACCCGGAGCTGCACCAGCTGGTCAACGACACCCTGAAGGCCCTCTCGGCCGCCAAGGCGTCCACCGACCCGGCGACGGGCCAGAAGGCGCTCGACTACATCGCCCAGATCGACAAGATCTTCTGGGAGACCAAGAAGGCCTGACACCCAGTCGGCCCGCCCCGACCGACCGACGATCGGTGCACCATCGACGGTCAACGGGCGCGGGGAAGGGGCTCTGCCGGTTCGCCGGTGGGGCCCCTTCGTCCATCCCGATCCGGGGAAAGCCGCCCCGTGCCATCCTGGACGACGTGAACCGCGAAGACCTCGTACGGCTGCGCCGGGCCCGCGACCGGATGAACCGCGAGTACGCCGAGCCGCTCGACATGGCCTCGATCGCCCGCACCGCGCTGATGTCACCGGGCCACTTCCAGCGCAGCTTCCGTGCCGCGTACGGGGAGACGCCGTACAGCTATCTCATGACCCGCCGGATCGAGCGTGCGAAGGCGTTGCTGCGGCGCGGCGACCTGAGCGTGACCGAGGTGTGCATGGCCGTCGGCTGTACCTCGCTCGGTTCCTTCAGCTCCCGGTTCACCGAACTGGTCGGCGAGACCCCCAGCGCCTACCGCGCCCGCTCGCACGAGGCAGGCGCGGTCATCCCGTCCTGCGTGGCCCGCACTTTCACCCGGCCGAACCGGGCGGGACCGCCCCTCCGGCCCTAGCCTGTCGTCCATGGATCTCAAACTCCGCCAGTGCTTCATCGCCGTCGACGACCACGACAAGGCGCTCGCCTTCTACTGCGACGTCCTGGAGCTGGAAATCCGTAACGACGTCGGTTTCGAGGGCATGCGGTGGGTGACCGTGGGGTCGCCGTTGCAGCCGGACGTGGAGATCGTCCTGGAGCCGCCGGCCGCGAACCCGGACGCCTCCCCCGCCGACAAGCAGGCCATGGCCGAACTGCTCGCCAAGGGCACCCTGCGCGGGGTCAACTTCACCACCACCGACTGCGACGCCCTCTACGCCCGCGTCCAGGAGTCCGGCGCCGAGGTGGTCCAGGAGCCGACGGACCAGCCGTACGGCGTCCGTGACTGCGCGTTCCGCGACCCGGCCGGGAACATGCTGCGGTTCATGGAGCGGAGCGAGGACTGACAGAGGGGGCTGAGAGAGGGGCTGGCAGAGGGGGGCTGGAAATTGCGCGGGGCGGTCGCGGTCTCCCGCCTACCATCACGCCATGAGCCCTGCAAGCAGCATCCGCTGGACCTACGCCTTCGTCGACCGCCCGCTCGGCCTCTTCGGCCCCGCCTGCGCCTTCTGGACGGCCGTCACGGGCACCCGGTTGTCCGAACTCCGCGGTGAGCAGGAGGAGTTCGGCACCCTGCTGTCGGAGGGGGCGGACGCCTGCGTGAAGGTCCAGGGTGTCGGGGCGGGCCCGGGCGGCGCTCATCTCGACTTCTCGGTCGACGACGTACCGGCGTTCGTGGAGTCCGCGCTGCGGCTCGGCGCGGACACCGTCGCCGAGCACGACGCCTGGGCCGTACTCCGGTCCCCCGCCGGGCAGTTGTTCTGCGCGGGCCCCTGGCACGGCGAGGCCGTACGACCGCCCGTCGTGGCCGGCACCCGCCTCGACCAGGTGTCCATCGACATCGGACCCGGCTCCTACGACGCCGAAGTCGCCTTCTGGAGCGCCCTGTTGCCCGACTGGACCTCGCTGTCGGGCGCACTCCCCGAGTTCCATGTGGTCAAGCCCCCGCCCGGCCTGCCGGTCCGCATCCTGCTCCAGCGCCTCGACGAGGAGCGCACCGCCTCCGCCCACCTCGACCTGGCCTGCGCGGACATCGACGCGGCCAGGGCACGGCACGAGGAACTGGGCGCGACCGTCGTCTCCCACGGCAGGCACTGGACGGTGATGCGGGACCCGGCGGGCGGTACGTACTGCCTGACCGGGCGCGACCCGGAGACCGGCGGCCTGCCCAGCCGTTCCTGAGGCAACTGGCTCAGCCCGTCCACTCCTCCACGTCCACCACCGCGCCCACCGGAATCGCCCCGTACACGTGCGGGAACTCCTCCCCGCCCGGCTCCGGCGCCTCGTACTTCAGCGGTGCGCCGAGCCGCCCCGGGTCCACGACCAGGACCACCAGGTCGTCGGGGCCGTCGTAGGAACCGTACAAAAACGCTGCCACGCGCGGGAGTTGGGTGCGGGTCGAGCAGTGGATGAAGCCCTCCTCCTGGAGGGTGCGGCCACGGGTCGACCACTCGTAGGTGCCGCGCTCGCGGGCCGCGTCCCAGAGGGCGCGCTCGGTGATGTGGAGGATGGGGGTGGTGGCGGTGGTGGGTTCGTGTTCCGGCATGGGAGCACGCTACGGCCTCAGCCGCGCCGCCCGCGTCCGAAGGTAGCGCTGCTCGGGCAGGCTGAGGGTCCTGGCCGCCGCCGACTCGTAGGCGGCCCGGGCCGCGGTGAACTCTCCGGCCCGTTCCAGGAGGTGGCCGCGGACCGCGTCGGGGCGGTGCCCCTCCCCCAACTCGTCCGCCAGTAGATCCAGTTCGGCCAGGCCCGCGTGCGGACCGTCGACCATGGCGACGGCGACAGCCCGGTTGAGGCGTTCGACGGGGCCTGGCACCAGGCGCACCAATACCTCGTACAGGCCGAGGATCTCGTGCCAGTCCGTCGCCCGCGCCGACGGCGCCTCGTCGTGTACGGCGGCGATCGCCGCGCGCAACTGGTACGGCCCCGCGGGCCCTTGGGACAGCGCCCGGGTGACGAGGGCGACGCCCTCCTCGATCGCCGCCCTGTCCCAGCGGTCGCGGTCCTGTTCGTCGAGGGGGACGAGTTCGCCGTGCGGGCCGGTGCGGGCGGCCCGGCGGGCGTCGGTGAGCAGCATCAGCGCGAGCAGCCCCGCCACCTCACCGACCTCGGGGAGCAGCCGGTGCGCGGCACGGGTCAACCGGACGGCCTCGCCCGCGAGTTCGCGCCGCGTCAGACTCGGGCCGGACGTCGCCGTATAGCCCTCGTTGAAGATCAGGTACAGCGTGTGCAGAACGGCCGGCAGCCGCTCGGCCCAGTTGTCCGGCCGCCCGAAGCGCACACCGCGCACCCTGGCCTTCGCGCGGCTGATGCGCTGCGCCATCGTCGCCTCGGGGACGAGATACGCCCGGGCGATCTCGGCCGTCGTCAGTCCGCCGACCGCCCGCAGGGTGAGCGCGATCTGCGCGGTCGGGGTCAGCTCCGGGTGGCAGCAGAGGAAGAGCAGGGAGAGGGTGTCGTCCTCGCGCGGCGGCTCGGCCGTGTACGGCTCCCGGGGCGCGAGTGCCGCGGCCTTCTCCTCCCGCGCCCGCCGCGCCTCCTCGCTGCGCAGCGCGTCCGTCAGCCGCCGCGAGGCGACCCGGATCAGCCAGCCGCGCGGATTCTCCGGCACCCCGCGCTCCGGCCACTGCCTGGCCGCCGCCAGCAGCGCCTCCTGTACGGCGTCCTCGGCGACGTCGAAATGGCCGTACCGCCTGACCAGCGCGCCGAGGACCTGCGGCGCGTGGCGGCGCAGCAAGTCCTCGGTGCCGGTGATCCCGGTGGTGTCACGCATACGGCTCAGATATCCCCGCCGCCGTCCCCGATGGGGCGGATCACCACCGCGCGGTTGACGGCACCTTCGGGCAGGGGACAGCGGGTGACACGGTCGGCGATCTCCGTGACGCGCTCCAGGCTCGCGCACTCCAGGACCCAGTAGCCGGCCATCAGCTCCTTGGTCTCGCTGTACGGCCCGTCGGTGATCACGGCCTTGCCGTCCGCGCCCAGCGCCACCAGCCGGGTCCTCGCGGGCTCGGTCAGCCCCTGCGCGTCGATCAGCTCACCCGTCTCGGACAGGTCGTCGTTGATGGCGCCCATGTGGGCGAACATGGCCTGCGTCTCCGCCTCGCTCCAGGCCGGAGAACCCGGGGTGGGCTTGCCCTGCATGCCGTCGTAGTCCGCCTGTGTGCCCTGCACCATGACCAGGTACTTCATGAGTCCGCTCCTTCGCCTCCCGCCACCCGTGCCGGGCGGCTCTCACAGGAGACATCGGAGCCGGGCCGGGATTCTCGACACGGGTTCAGGATTCTTTCGGGGCGGAGTCGGCATCGGGCTCCACGCCCCCGGGAACGTACGCCTCGCACTCGGGGTTCCGGCACGGGCCGGCCACCCACTTCGGTACCCATGCGCCGAGCGTCTTGTACCGCCGGACGACGGTGGCCACCGGCTGTCCGCAGACGGGACAGGTGTGCTCTTCTCTGCCCATGCACTCAGCCTAGAACCGTCCGGGGCTCCCGCCACATCGGATACATGTGCGGGCCGTCCGGGAGGTCGAGGGTGTGGTCGGTGAACGTGTAGCCGAGGCGCTCGTACAGCTTGGTGCTGCGCTCGCTGCTCGCCTCCAGGTACGCGGGCAGGCCCTCGCGGTCGCAGCGGTCCAGGACGTGCCGGATGAGCGCGGCACCGAGGCCCTCGCCCTGGCGGCCCGGTGTCACGGCGATCATCCACAGGTACTCGTGGGCCCGGCCGGCGGGATGCCCCGCCGCCATGAGCCGGGCTATCGTCTCGACCCGCTCGTTGTCCGGATCCACCAACTCCCGGAGCTGTACGGCCTCGTCCTCGCCGTCCTCCGTATGCGCTTCGGCCGGTACCGACAGCCACAGCGCGCACGCCGCGCCGTCCTCGGCGAGGTCTATGCGGCCGCCGGCGAACGAGGCGTCGGTGAAGGCGGCCATGAGTCTGTGGTGGGTCGTGCGGCGGTACTCGGCGTCGGGGAAGACCCAGCCGCTCACCGGATCGTTCTGGAACGCCTCGTCCAGCAGTCGGACGACCAGCTCCCGGTCACCCTCGCCCGCCGCCCGGATCGCCACGCCCATGTCCCGCCCCCACGTCTCAACAGTCGTATTCCGTACGGGTGTTGAGCCTATCGGGATTTCCGCGGATGAGGGCGGGCCCCGCGCACCGTGGGGATGCGCGGGACCCGCCTGTCCGGGGCCCTCGGTGGCCGCGCGGGGTCAGGACCGCGCGGTTGCGGAGAGCTCCGGAGTCATCAACTGCTGCGCCGGGTCACGAACTCGGCCAGCGCGAGCAGACCGCCCGCGTCCTGCGGGTCCGGAATCGCCCGGGCCAGTTCCTGCACGGCACGCGCCATCCGGTCGGCCGCCTGGGCCTGCGCCCAGTCCCGGCCGCCCGCCCGCTCGACGGCGAGCGCGGTGCGCTCCAACTCCCCTTCCTCGTACGGCGTTCCGTACAGTTCCGCGAGTTCGACGGCCGCCGGGGTGCCCGAGGTGAGGGCGGCGACGACGGGCAGGGACTTCTTGCGGACGGCGAGGTCGGCGCCGGCCGGTTTGCCGGTGCGGCCGGGGTCGCCCCATATGCCGATGACGTCGTCGATCAGCTGGAAGGCGAGCCCGGCCTGACGGCCGAACGCGTCCAGCGCCTCGACGTCCTCGGCGGACGCCCCCGCGTACAGCCCGCCCACCGCGCAGGCGCAGCCGAGCAGTGCGCCGGTCTTGGCCTCGGCCATGGCGAGCACCTCGTCGAGGGTGACCTCGCCGGGGCCGCGCTTCTCCATGGCCGTGTCCGCGTGCTGCCCCTCGCACAGTTCGATGACGCAGTCCGCGAGCCGGACGGCGACGGCCGGGGACGCCGGGTGCGGATCCTCGGCGAGCAGCCGCAGGGCCAGTGCCTGGAGTGCGTCCCCGGCGAGGATCGCGTCGGCGTCGCCGAACACGGTCCAGGCGGTGGGCCGGTGCCTGCGGGTGGTGTCCCGGTCCATCACGTCGTCGTGCAGCAGCGTGAAGTTGTGGACCAGCTCCACCGCCGCCGCGGCCCGCAGCGCGCTCGCCCGCGCCCGCTCGCCGCCGAGCGCGGTGGCCGCGGCCAGGACGAGGCCGGGGCGGATCGCCTTGCCTGCGTTGCCCGCCGCCGGTGTGCCGTCCGCGTGCTCCCACCCGAAGTGGTAGAGCGCGATCCGGCGCATCGAGCCGGGCAGCGAGTCGATCGCCGAGCGCAGCTCGGGGTCGACGGATGCCCGGGCCTCCTCCAGGATCACCGCCGCCTCGTGCCCGTCGGGCGGCGGCGTCGGCGGTGTCCCGTCGAGCGCCCGCGTCCCGTCGGCAGGCTGTTTCGTCTCCGTCCCGAACTCGGCCATGGGGTCCCCCTCGGACAGTCCGCGGACGGTGACGTCTGCGCTGCGACCGGTCGCATACGACCGGGGTGTACCCGCCCTGACGGGCGGGGACACCGCGTCCAGCTGCTGAAACGTCACCTCCAGCGGCCGATCTCGACGTTCTCCAGGACGCCGAGGGCGTCCGGCACCAGGACCGCCGCCGAGTAGTAGGCCGTCACGAGGTACTTGATGATCGCCTGTTCGTTGATGCCCATGAAGCGCACCGACAGGCTCGGCTCGATCTCGTCCGGGATGCCGGCCTGCTGGAGGCCGATGACGCCCTGCTCCGCCTCGCCGGTACGCAGGGCGATGATCGAGGTGGTCCGCCGGTCGCTGACCGGGATCTTGTTGCACGGGTAGATCGGCACCCCGCGCCAGGTGGGGATGCGGTTGCCGCCGACGTCGAGGGACTCCGGGACCAGTCCGCGCTTGTTGAGCTCGCGGCCGAACGCGGAGATCGCGCGCGGGTGGGCGAGGAGCATCTTGGTGCCGCGCCGCCTGCTGAGCAGCTCGTCCAGGTCGTCCGGGCTGGGCACACCGTCGTGCGGCTGGAGCCGCTGGTCGTACTCGCAGTTGTTGAGCAGGCCGAACTCGCGGTTGTTGATGAGCTCGTGCTCCTGGCGCTCCTTCAACGCCTCGACGGTGAGCCTGAGTTGCTGCTCGGTCTGGTTCATCGGCTGGTTGTAGAGGTCGGCGACGCGCGAGTGGATGCGCAGGACGGTCTGGGCGACGCTCAGTTCGTACTCGCGCGGCCGGGCGTCGTAGTCGACGAACGTGTGCGGGATGTCCGGCTCGCCGGAGTGGCCCGAGGCGAGGTCGATGGACTTCTCGCCGTACTTGTTGGTGCGCTGCTCGGGGATCGCGCGCAGCTGCGTGAGGTGGTCCCGCAGGGTGTCGGAGCGCTCCGCGACCTGCTCGACGTCACCTCGGGCCAGCACGAGCACCGTGCAGGCGGTGTCCGCGCGGGCCGTGTACTCCCAGATGGCCGCCGGGTCGAGCAGCCCCTGGTCGCCGAAGTAGGCGCCGTCGGCGAGGACTCCGAGCACCGTGTCGTCGCCGTACGGGCCCGTGCCGACCTTCTCCACCCTGCCGTGTGCCAGCAGGTACACCTCGTCGGCTTGACTGCCGAACGACGCGATCGCCTCCCCCGGGGCGAACTCGCGCTGCCGGCAGCGGGTGGCCAGCTCCGAGAGCACCTCCTCGTCCTCGTAGTCCCGCAGCGCGGGCAGCTCGCCCAGCTCCGCGGGGATGACCTCGACGCGGTCGCCGGTCTTCACGAATGTCACCCGGCCGTCGCCCACGGAGTAACTCAGCCGTCGGTTCACCCGGTATGTGCCACCCTGCACGTTCACCCACGGCAGTGTGCGCAGCAGCCAGCGCGAGCTGATCTCCTGCATCTGCGGCGCGGACTTCGTGGTCGTGGCCAGGTTCCGCGCGGCCGCCGTGCCAAGACTCTGCTGCGGCTTGCCCTGCTCCGTGCGGACCTCTTCGCCTACCGACATAGAGAAATGCCCTCCCCATTCGCCCGGCACGGTTGCGCCGGGCATCGTTCCCGCGCACCAGCCTTCCTCACGGAGCGTGCTGATGGTATTACCCAAAAGAGCGGGAATGGATCTTCAACTGCTGGGCACGGGGGCTGTTTACGTCGAATGTTGTTCGAGTGGCCGCTGGTGTCCGGGGTGTCCGGATCGACTCGCACGCCGTACGAACAAGTCGTCCGTACCGCGCTTTTTCGGTACAAGCAGCGATACCAGACGGCCTCGAACGACGGCCGTCGCACAGCACGAAGGAGGCGTCATGGCCTCACCCATGTCCGCGGGCGGTTTCCTGGCCGGTCTGAAGGCGGAGGGCGTCAAGGTCGTCGAGGTCGGCGACTGGGAGCACCACAACCGCAACCACAAGGGCCCGTGGGGGCCCGTCCACGGCGTGATGATCCACCACACGGTCACCAACGGCAGCGCGCGCACGGTGGAGTTGTGCCGCGAGGGCCGCCCGGACCTCCCCGGCCCGCTCTGCCACGGCGTCATCACCAAGGACGGCACCCTCCACCTGGTGGGCTACGGCCGCGCCAACCACGCCGGCCTCGGCGACGACGACGTGCTGCGCGCGGTGATCGCCGAGAAGACGCTGCCGCACGACAACGAGGCCAACACCGACGGCAACCGGCACTTCTACGGCTTCGAGTGCGAGAACCTCGGCGACGGCGAGGACCCCTGGCCCGAGGCCCAGTTGGAGACCATCGAGAGGGTCTCCGCGGCGATCTGCCGCCACCACGGCTGGTCGGAGCGGTCGGTGATCGGGCACCTGGAGTGGCAGCCCGGAAAGGTGGACCCGCGCGGCTTCACGATGAACTGGCTGCGCGCCCGGGTCCACGACCGGCTGAAGTGACCCCGGGTGGCATGGGGCTCGGGGTGGCACGGGCGACACGGGCGACACGGGCGAGATGGATGCTCCAGCCGGCACGGGCGCCTCTGACAACCCGGGGCTCCGGATGCCCCAGGCGACATGGACGCCTTGGGCAACCCCGGCGACATGGGTGACACGGGTGCCTCGGGCAACCCCGGCGATCTGGATGTCCCGGGCACCCTGGGCGACATGGACGCCCCGGGCGACCCGGGCAGCCCGGATGCCCCAGGTGACAATGGTGCCGTGACCAGCCCCGACCGCGCCGACCTCGCCGCCCTACGGCCCCGGCTCCCCTCGCCGGTGGAGGAGATCTCGGACGGGCGCTTCGGTCGGCACGGCATCCGGCTGCTGCTCAAGCGGGACGACCTGATCCACCCGGACCTGATCGGCAACAAGTGGCGCAAGCTCGCGCCGAACCTCACGGCGGCGGCCGGACGTACGGTCGTCACGTTCGGCGGCGCCTACTCCAACCACCTGCGCGCCACCGCCGCCGCGGGCCGCCTCCTGGGTCTGCGCACGGTCGGCGTGGTCCGCGGCCAGGAGCTGACGGACCGCCCGCTCAACCCGTCCCTGGCCCGGTGCGCGGCCGACGGGATGCGCCTCCACTTCGTCGACAGGTCGACGTACCGGCGCAAGACCGAGCCGGAGACGCTGGCCGCGATCCTGCGCGCGGCGGACACGGAGGACGCGTACGTCGTCCCCGAGGGCGGCAGCAACTCCCTTGCCGTGCGCGGCTGCCGGGCCCTGGGTGAGGAACTGCGCGCGCGTGCCGACGTCGATGTCGTCGCCCTCGCCTGCGGGACCGGCGGCACGCTGGCCGGGCTGGCCGCCGGACTCGCCCCCGACCAGCGCGCCTTGGGGATACCGGTCCTCAAGGGCGGCTTCCTGAGCACCGATGTCGCAGCCCTCCAGGAGCGGGCCTTCGGCGGTCGGCGGGGCGACTGGTCGCTGGACGACCGCTTCCATTTCGGGGGCTACGCGCGCGTGCCGGCCGAACTCGACGCCTTCGCCGAGGACTTCGAGCACCGGCACGGGCTGCCGGTCGAGCGTCTCTATGTCGCCAAGTTGCTCTACGGACTTGTCGTGCTCGCCGACGAGGGCGCCTTCCCGCGCGGGACGACGATCACGGCGGTCGTCACCGGGCGCCCATTCCCGTAAGCCCCCTCCAGGCGCCGCGGCCGCCACTGGGCGCTCCGCCGGCTGTGTCGATGTGCGGCTCCGCCGCGGGGCCGCGAGATGCCGTCCGATCGTCTGCGGCACCGTCATGGCTGGTCGCACCCGCGCGGCGGAGCCGCACATCGACACAGCCCCACGCCCCTTCAGGGCGCTGCCGAACCGTGGATGACTCTGCCGACCTGCTCAGGCGGCCTCCCGGTAAGCCGCCGCCTCCTCCAGGTCCAGCCTGCGCAGCAGGGTGCGGAGCATCTCGTCGTCGATGTAGCGGCCGTCGCGCAGGCGCACGAACATCGAGCGCTCGGCGCTGATCATCTCGCGGGACAGGCGGCGGTAGGTGTCGTCGACGGTCTCGCCGGTCACGGGGTTGGTGGCGCCGAGGCGCTCCCAGACGGCGTTGCGGCGGCGCTCCAGGACCTCGCGGAGCCGGTCGGCGAGTGGCGGGGGCAGGGCGTTGCGCTCGTCCTCCAGGAGGGCGTTCAGGCGTTTTTCGGCGACCCGGGAGGCCTGCGCCTGGGCGTTGGCCTCGGCCAGCGTCTCGGCCTGGGGGTCGCGCCCGGGGAATTTCAGCAGGCGGATGATCGGGGGCAGGCTCAGACCCTGCACCACCAGGGTCCCGATGACCGTCGTGAAGGTCAGAAACAGGATGAGGTTGCGCTGCGGGAAGGGGTCACCGCCGTGCACCGTGAGCGGGATCGAGAAGGCGATGGCCAGCGAGACCACGCCCCTCATGCCGGCCCATGCGGTGGTCATCGCCCCCTTCCAGGTGGGGTTGTCCTCGCGCTGCCTGATCCGCTCCGACAGCAGACGGGGCAGGAAGGCCGCCGGGTACACCCACACGAACCGGGTCGCGACGACCACCAGGAAGAGGGCGACCGCGTACAGGGCGGCGTCGAGGCCCCGGTACTCCCCAAGGCCCTTGAGAACCACCGGCAGTTGCAGCCCGATCAGCGCGAAGACCGCCGACTCCAGGACGAAGGCGACCATCTTCCAGACCGCCTCCTCCTGGAGGCGGGTCGCGAAATCGACCTCCCACGCGCGGTGCCCCAGATAGAGCGCCACGACCACGACGGCGAGCACCCCGGAGGCGTGCACCTGCTCGGCGACCGCGTAGGCGACGAACGGGATCAACAGGGAGAGCGTGTTCTGCAGCAGCGCTTCCTTGAGGTGCGTGCGCAGCCAGTGGATCGGCACCATCATGAGGAGCCCGACCCCGACACCGCCGACGGCCGCGAGCAGGAACTCCCCGATGCCGCCGCCCCAGGTCGCGCCCTCGCCGATCGCGGCCGCGAGGGCCACCTTGTAGGCGGTGATCGCGGTGGCGTCGTTCAGCAGGGACTCGCCCTGGAGGATCGTCGTGATCCGTGACGGCAGTCCGACCCGGCGCGCCACCGCCGTCGCGGCGACCGCGTCCGGCGGCGCCACCACCGCGCCCAGCACCAGCGCCGCGGTCAGCGGCAGCCCCGGCACGATCACATAGGCGGCCCACCCGACGACGAACGTGGCGAAGAGCACGTAGCCGACCGACAGCAGTGCCACGGGCCGCACTTGGGCCCGCAGGTCGAGGTACGAGCTGTCGGTGGCCGACGTGTACAGCAGCGGGGGCAGCAGCAGCGGCAGGACGACGTCCGGGTCGAGGGTGTAGTCCGGTACCCCCGGGACGTACGAAACGACCAGCCCGACCGCGACCAGCAGCAGCGGCGCCGGCACCGGGGTGCGCCGGGCCGCGGCGGCCACCACGGCACTTCCCGCCACCAGCAACAGCAGTGGCATCACGTCCATCGTCCTCGCCCGCCCTCGTTTTTGCGCGCGGCCAACCGCACACCCGTCGTAATCTGGCAATCATGAAACAGTGCACGCACGCCGACGCGCTGCCGCTCCCGGAGCCGGGGCCCCAGAGCGAGACCTGTCTGGAGTGTCTGGCGGCCGGCACCCACCCCGTGCAGCTGCGACTGTGCCTCTTCTGCGGCCATGTCGCCTGCTGCGACTCCTCGCCCGCCCGTCACGCGACAGCACATCACAAGGACTCCGGGCATCCGGTGATGAGGACGTTCGAGCCCGGGGAGAGCTGGCGCTGGTGCTTCGTCGACCACGTCCTCCTGTGACCCCGTAATCCGAGCGCCGGTTTCGACGGTTCGACCGTCTGACGTCTGGGTACGTCAACCCGGCGCGCGCTCTTCCCAATTGGGCCCGCAGGACCCCTAGCCACGGAGCGTATCCGTAGGTTTACTATGAGTGACACCATGGGGTTGGGGTCCCGGGGACAGGAAAGTTCAGAGCGCGGTAGCGTCACCGCTGAACCAAGTATCGCGTTACCCCGGGGGGCGACCCCTGGGCCCCCGAAAGAGCTTGTACCACCTTGGAGGTGAGGGTGTCCCAGATCGCAGGCGAGCCCGCGACCCAGGACTTCGTGGAAGTCCGGCTGCCGGCTGCGGGTGCCTACCTGTCGGTGCTGCGTACGGCCACGGCCGGCCTCGCAGCCCGTTTGGACTTCACCCTCGACGAGATCGAGGACCTTCGCATCGCGGTGGACGAGGCCTGCGCGATCCTGCTCCAGCAGGCCGTGCCGGGCTCAGTGCTCAGCTGTGTCTTCCGGCTCGTGGACGACTCGCTCGAAGTCACCGTCTCCGCCCCGACGACGGACGGTCACGCACCCTCGCGCGACACCTTCGCCTGGACCGTGCTCTCGGCCCTCGCGGGCAAGGTCTCATCGGCAGTCGACGAGGACAAGACCGTTTCGATCAGCCTCTACAAACAGCGCGGCGCGGGACCCGGGCCGGCGTGAGGAACGGGGACGGGCCGGTGCGGGACGAAGAGCGCGGCACACGGGAGCTGCCGGCCGAGGGCGGCTCGGACGAATCCCGCCGCACGGCGGACGGCAACCCCCTCGTGCCATGCGGCGGAATCCCGGAACAGGCCCGGCCGCACCCGGAGGACGAACCCTCGGAGGCCGGTTTGATGGACGACGGTCAACGTGAGCAGGACGGTGCCGTGCGTATTGGTGGGGTCTCCCCCGTTGCCGGGGGTCCCCCCGCTCCGACTGAGTCGAGCGTGGGGGAGGAGGCGAAAGCTCGGGAAAGGGCGACGGGCGGGACCATGAGCGAGCACGAGCGGGACGACGTGGCGGGCACACCGGTTGTGCAGGCCGTGCAGGTCACACGGCACGACCCTCACGACCGCAGCGGAGCGCGCGCACTCTTCATCGAGCTGCGCACACTCAAGGACGGCAGCGTCGAGTACGCGGAGCTGCGCAACCGGCTGGTCCGTATGCACCTGCCGCTCGTCGAGCATCTCGCGCGCCGCTTCCGCAACCGTGGCGAGCCGCTGGACGACCTGACCCAGGTCGCCACCATCGGCCTGATCAAGTCGGTCGACCGCTTCGACCCGGAGCGCGGCGTCGAGTTCTCGACGTACGCCACCCCGACGGTCGTCGGCGAGATCAAGCGGCACTTCCGTGACAAGGGCTGGGCGGTGCGCGTCCCGCGCAGGCTCCAGGAGCTGCGCCTCGCGCTGACCACGGCGACGGCGGAGCTCTCGCAGCGGCACGGCCGCTCCCCCACGGTCCACGAGCTGGCCGAGAAGCTGGGCATCTCGGAGGAGGAGGTCCTGGAGGGCCTGGAGTCGGCCAACGCCTATTCCACGCTGTCCCTGGACGTCCCCGACACGGACGACGAGTCCCCCGCGGTCGCGGACACACTGGGCGCGTACGACGAGGCCCTGGAGGGCGTCGAGTACCGCGAGTCGCTCAAGCCGCTCCTGGAGGACCTGCCGCCCCGGGAGAAGCGAATTCTGCTGCTCCGCTTCTTCGGCAACATGACGCAGTCGCAGATCGCGCAGGAGGTCGGCATCTCCCAGATGCACGTGTCCCGGCTGCTGGCCCGGACACTGGCCCAGCTGCGGGAGAAGCTCCTCGTCGAGGAGTAGGACCGGCGGTGCAAGACCGGAAAAAGGTCAGCTCTTCGGCTCTTCGGTGCGGCCGGGCCCTCGGATTCCGAGGGCCTGTGTCGTCGCCTGGTTCACCAGCAGCACCAGCGAGACGATCGCGATCACCGCGAGCGCGATACCGGCCGGGATGGCCACACTGTCGGCCTGGAGCAGGTTGTAGGCCACGGGCAGCGCCATGATCTGCGTGATGACGGCGGGCCCCCGGCTCCAGCCGCGGCGGCCGAGCAGCCCGCGCGCGGCGAGCAGCGGCAGCAGCGCGAGCACCACCAGGGTCACTCCTCCGGTCACGGCCTGCTGCCGGTCGTCCGGATCGCCGGTGAGACCGAGGACGAGCATCCAGACACCGCCCACAGCCAGCGCGAGACCCTCCAGCGCGACGAGGACCGCCGCGTAGGTCAGGCGTCGCGGGCGGGGTCCGTCGGCTCCGTCGGTCTCCGGGGCGGGGGTCTGCTCAGCGCTCACCCCAGAAGGGTAGCCCTCGGGGTTCGGCCCCAGGTGTCCAGGCTCACGCCCTCACCTCTTACCCAACGCCTACCTCGGTATGGGACGAGTACCCCCCAGTAGGTACGCTGCAACTCATGCGTGCACTTCTCGTGGTCAATCCGGCGGCAACCACCACAAGCGCACGTACGCGCGACGTCCTGCTCCACGCACTCGCGAGCGAGATGAAGCTGGAAGCGGTCACCACGGAGTACAGAGGGCACGCGCGCGACCTCGGCCGGCAGGCCGCAGAGAGCGGGAACGTCGACCTGGTGGTGGCCCTCGGCGGCGACGGCACGGTCAACGAGGTCGTCAACGGCCTCCTGCACACCGGCCCCGACCCGGAACGCCTCCCCGGCTTCGCCGTGGTCCCCGGCGGCTCCACCAACGTCTTCGCCCGCGCCCTGGGACTGCCCAACGACGCCGTGGAGGCCACCGGCGCCCTGCTGGACGCCCTGCGCCGGGGCAGCGAGCGCACGGTCGGGCTGGGGCTGACCTCCGGGACGCCCGGCACCGAGGACGAGGCGGTGCCGTCCCGCTGGTTCACCTTCAACGCCGGGCTCGGATTCGACGCCGGGGTGGTCGGGCGGGTCGAACAACAACGGGAACAGGGCAAGAAGTCCACGCATGCGCTGTACGTGCGTCAGGTGGTCCGGCAGTTCCTCGGCGAGCAGCACCGCCGGCACGGGACGATCACCCTGGAGCAGCCCGGTGAGGACCCGCTCACCGATCTCGTGGTGGCCATAGTCTCGAACACGTCCCCCTGGACTTACCTGGGCAATCGCCCGATGTACACGTCACCTAAGGCGTCGTTCGATAAAGGCCTCGACGTACTCGGTCTCAGCCGCCTGTCCAGCGCCGCGGTTGCCCGGTATGGCACCCAGTTGCTCACTTCGTCCCCCGAGCGTGGACCCCATGGCAAGCATGCTGCGGCCCTGCACGACCTGACCGAGTTCACCTTGCATTCGAAGGCCCCGTTGCCCCTCCAGATGGACGGCGACCACCTCGGACTGCGTACGAGCGTGACGTTCACAGGCGTACGCCGTGCACTGCGTGTGATTGTGTGAGCAGAAAGGGCTGAAGTCCTTTCACTCGAACGTTTAGACCAGGATCCACCCCATGGAAGTACGGCTGTGACCTAGTCGACACCGAGGAATCAAAAAAAACTTTCCAGAAGGGGTTGTATCCGCCGCTGAGGTTTGCGAGTCTCTACGTGGCGATCGAGACGGCCCGCAACACCGGCCTCCACGGATCACCGGAACCCCTCTTCAATCCACAGGACCCCGCCAGTGAACCTGGCGTTCGGCCCTTCACTTGTTGAGGGATTCGTGAAAGCGTTCACATTCACAAGCAACCCGCACGTAATACCAAGGAGAGGTAGCAGCCATGGACTGGCGTCACAACGCCGTTTGCCGCGAGGAAGACCCCGAGCTCTTCTTCCCCATCGGCAACACCGGTCCTGCGCTGCTGCAGATCGAGGAAGCCAAGGCCGTCTGCCGTCGCTGTCCCGTTATGGACCAGTGTCTGCAGTGGGCGCTTGAGTCCGGCCAGGACTCCGGCGTCTGGGGTGGTCTCAGCGAGGACGAGCGCCGCGCCATGAAGCGCCGCGCCGCTCGCAACCGTGCCCGTCAGGCCTCCGCCTGACGCCCACCCTGCTAACAGCCTGAGCTTGGCGGCGCGTACAGCGAGTACGCATCTCCCGCCCCCGAGCCGCAGCGCGCAGTACCCCCGATGCGCATAGCAACGAGCGAGCAGCCCCGGATCAGTTGATGATCCGGGGCTCTTTGCTGTCCCCGTACACCCTTTCCCCGTACGTCACTTGTGCGCCTGCACCGGCACGTCCAGGATCACCCGGGTCCCCCGCTCCGGCCCCGGCACCATGTCGAACGTGCCGCCCAACTCGCCCTCCACCAGCGTCCGTACGATCTGCAGACCCAGGTTGCCCGAGCGGTGCGGGTCGAATCCTTCGGGGAGTCCTACGCCGTCGTCCTGGACGGTGACCAGGAGGCGGGCGTCCTTCGAGGTGCCGCCGCGGACGGCCGAGACCTCGACCGTGCCCGTCTCGCCCTCGCGGAAGCCGTGTTCCAGGGCGTTCTGCAGGATCTCGGTGAGCACCATGGAGAGCGGGGTCGCGACCTCGGCGTCCAGTATCCCGAAGCGTCCGCTGCGCCGGCCGGTGACCTTGCCCGGGGAGATCTCGGCGACCATCGCGAGCACCCGGTCGGCGATCTCGTCGAACTCCACGCGCTCGTCCAGGTTCTGGGACAGCGTCTCGTGCACGATCGCGATCGAACCGACCCGTCGTACGGCCTCCTCCAGCGCCTCCCGGCCGCGCTCGGAGTCGATCCGGCGGGCCTGGAGGCGGAGGAGGGCGGCGACCGTCTGGAGGTTGTTCTTCACCCGGTGGTGGATCTCCCGGATGGTCGCGTCCTTGGTGATCAACTCCCGCTCGCGGCGGCGCAGTTCGGTGACGTCCCGGAGCAGTACCAGTGAACCGATGCGGGTGCCCTTGGGTTTGAGCGGGATCGCCCGGAACTGGATGACCCCGTCGCGTGCCTCGATCTCGAACTCGCGCGGCGCCCATCCGCTGGCGACCTTGGCGAGCGCCTCGTCCACCGGGCCCCGGGTCGGGGCGAGTTCGGCGGTGGTCACGCCCAGGTGCTGGCCGACGAGGTCGGTGGCGAGGCCCATGCGGTGGTATGCGGAGAGGGCGTTGGGCGAGGCGTACTGCACGATGCCGTCGCCGTCGAGCCGGATCAGTCCGTCGCCGACGCGCGGTGAGGCGTCCATGTCGACCTGCTGGTTCGGGAACGGGAAGGAACCGGCCGCGATCATCTGCGCGAGGTCCGACGCGCTCTGCAGGTAGGTGAGTTCGAGGCGGCTCGGGGTGCGCACGGTGAGCAGGTTGGTGTTGCGCGCGATGACTCCCAGGACGCGTCCGTCCCGTCGTACCGGAATCGACTCGACGCGGACGGGGACCTCTTCGCGCCACTCCGGGTCGCCCTCGCGCACGATCCGGCCCTCGTCGAGGGCGGCGTCCAGCATGGGGCGGCGGCCGCGCGGGACGAGGTGGCCGACCATGTCGTCCTGGTACGAGGTGGGGCCGGTGTTCGGCCGCATCTGGGCGACGGAGACATAGCGGGTGCCGTCGCGCGTGGGGACCCACAGGACCAGGTCGGCGAAGGAGAGGTCGGAGAGCAGCTGCCACTCCGAGACCAGCAGGTGGAGCCACTCAAGATCGGAGTCGTCGAGTGCGGTGTGCTGGCGTACGAGTTCGTTCATGGAGGGCACATCTGCGAGCGTACCCGCCGGTCTGTACCTGTCCTAAAAAACACCCGCGGGCCGCGGCGCCTGAGAGGGACCCTCAGCCCTCTCGGCACCGCAGCCCGGAGCAGCAACGGCCACGGGGTGTGCGGTCCCGATCGGCCGATGGATGAGGAGCCGGGGCAGTCAGGGCAGAGAGCCTCGGTTCCTCGGTCCGTCTTCCTGTGCGGGGAAGACGGAGGCTTACGCCTTAACACATTGTGGACTAGACCACTAATCCGTGTCCATGCGTTGAAGGATGTTTGATGTCGATGCTTTCCCGCACCTGTCCGCAACTACTCGGACGTCCCAGCATCCTCCGCGAAGCCTAACCGTGTTGGGTCATGTGCGGGGCCAGATGGTCATGGCAATTTCGGCGAGCGCCTCCAACTCCTGACGGCTCGCTCCGTCCCGCGCCTGCTGGGACATCCCCTGGACGACGGCCCCTGTATGCCGGGCGAGCGCGGCGGCGTCGAGGTCCGCCGGCAGCTCCCCCGCGGCGATGTCCGCTTCGATACGACGCTCGAAGGCAACGAGGTTGGCGTTGCGCCGCGCTCGCAGGGACTCCTCGACCTCGGGGCTCGTGCAGTTGGTGGCCGCGTGGATGACGAGACAGCCGTGCGGGCGGCCCGGGACGGTGTACTCGACGGCCGCCTCGCGCAGCGTCCGCGCCACGGCGGCCCGGGCGGTGGGCTCCTCGGCGAGGGCGCGGTCGGTGAAGGAGCCGTAGCGCGTGCCGTACTCCGCCACGACCTCGGCGAACAGGGCCTGCTTGTCACCGAAGGCCGCGTAGAGACTGGGCGCGCCGATGCCCATGACGCGGGTGAGGTCCGAGACGGAGGTGGCTTCGTAGCCGTGCTCCCAGAAGGCGAGGATCGCCCGCTCCAGCGCGGTCGTACGGTCGAAGGAACGTGGTCGCCCTCGCGACTTACCGGCCTTGACCTGCGGTTTCGTCTCTTCGCTGCGCACCATGGAGTGAATTGTATAGCGAGTGCTAGAGAAATGTCGGTGCGCTGCTGTACGGTCTTTTCTGTAGCGACCGCTAGCGAAATGCGGAGGGGTGTGGACATGGGGATGGACATGGGTGTGCTCGCGGGCAGGACGGCACTTGTCACGGGTGCGAGCAGGGGAATCGGGCGGGGCATCGCGGAGCGGCTGGGGAGGGACGGGGCACGGGTCGCGGTGCACTACGGCAGGAGCGAGGCGGCTGCGAAGGACGTGGTCGCGGCGATCGAGGGGGCGGGTGGCTCGGCGTTCGCGATCGGCGGGGAACTGGGTGTGCCCGGGGATGTCGAAGGGCTCTGGGCGGAGTTCGACCGGCAGGCGGACGGGCTGGACATCCTGGTGAACAACGCGGGGATCGGATCCTCCTCGCCGATCGAGGAGATAGGGGAAGAGGAGTACGACCGTGTCTTCGCGGTGAATGTGAAGGCGCCGTTCTTCCTCGTCCGGCACGGTCTGGGCCGGCTGCGGGACGGGGGCCGGATCATCAACATCTCGTCGGGGCTCGCCCGGAGCGCGGCGATGCCGCACAACATCGCGTACTCCATGACGAAGAGCGCCCTGGACGTCTTCTCCCGGGACCTGTCGAAGGTGCTCGGGCCCCGGGGCATCACGGTGAACTCGGTGGCACCGGGGCTCATAGACACGGACAACACCGCCGAGTTCCTGCACGGGAGCGAGGACGGCTGGGCGCGGGCGGCGGCCTTCTCCGCGCTGGGGCGGGTGGGAGAGACCGCCGACGTGGCGGACGTGGTGGCGTTCCTCGCGTCCGACGGCGGGCGGTGGATCACCGGGAGTTGGGTGGACGCGACGGGAGGTTCGCTGACGTAGGGACGTGGGGTCAGGGGGTCTCCGCCACCTTGATCAGCGGGTCTCCGTCACCTTGGCCAGGGCGCGGGGCGCGTCCGGGTCCTGGCCGCGGGCGATGGTGACCTCATAGGCGAGGAGTTGGAGCGGGAGGATCTCCAGGATCGGCTGGAGCTCCTCGGGGACGCCCTCGACAGGCAGGACGAAGCCGGCCGAGGCCTGTTCGACCTGGCCTGCCGGGCCGATGACGACCAGGTCGGCGCCGCGGCCACGCAGTCGGTCGAGCACGGGCTGGAGGGCGGCGCCGCCCTTGCCGTCCGTCACGACCGCGATGACCGGGGAGACGTTGTCGACCATGGCGAGGGGGCCGTGCAGCAGGTCGGCGCCGGAGTAGGCGAGGGCGGGAATGTAGCTGGTCTCCATCAGCTTGAGGGCGGCTTCCTTGGCGGTGGGATAGCCGTAGCCGCGGGAGGTGATCACCATGCGTTCGGCGAAGCGGTAGCGGGAGGCGAGGGTGCGGACCTCCTCCTGGCGGGCGAGGAGTTGTTCGGCGAGGTCGGGGAGCGCCTTGGCCGCCGCGCCGTCGCCGCCGCGAAGACCCTCGACGAAGAGATAGAGCGCGAGAAGGGAGGCCGTATACGTCTTGGTCGCGGGGAGGGCCTTCTCCGGCCCGGCCATGATGTCGATGTGGTACTCGGAGACGGCGGCCAGCGGTGAGTCCGGGTTGTTGGTCACGGCGACCGTGATCGCGCCGGCCTCGCGGGCGGCGCGGGTCGAGGCCACCAGGTCCGGGGAGCCGCCGGACTGACTGACGGTAACGACGAGGACGTCGGTCAGATCGGGGTGGGCGCCGTAGGCCGTGGTGGTCGACATCGAGGTGAGTCCGCAGGGCAGGCCGAGGCGGATCTCCAGGAGGTACTTGGCGTACAGGGCGGCGTTGTCGGAGGTGCCGCGGGCGGTGAGCAGGACGAAGCGGGGCTTGCGGGCGGCCACGTCCTGGGCGACCTGCCGGATGCGCGGGGCGCCCTCGTCCAGGATGCGGCGCAGGACGGCGGGCTGCTCGGCCATCTCGCGGGCCATGATCCGGCCGGGGAGTTCGTTCAGGGGGGCCGGGGTCGTGGCGGTCATGCGGGGTCCTCCGAAGGTCGGTCGGGGCTGCGGTGCGGTGTCCATTTCACCCCCTCTGGGGGAGGTGCGCCCCTGTGGGGCGGTTACCGGTTTTCGGACAGGCGGCGAACTCTGGGAGGCAGGACCCTCCTCTGTTAGATTGGTGCGCGGATTGGTCTAAACCACACAGCTCCTCCGGGCTCCTCGAAGTCCCCTCTGCAGAACGGCAGGCCAGCGTGGAAGTTGTCATCGTTCCGGACGCCAAGTCGGGCGGCGAGCTGATCGCCGAGGCCATGGCACAGCTGCTCCGGCGCAAGCCGGACGCCCTTCTCGGCGTGGCCACCGGGTCGACGCCGCTGCCCATCTACGAAGCGCTGGCGGCCAAGGTCCGTGCCGGGGCCGTGGACACCTCGCGGGCGCGGATCGCCCAGCTCGACGAGTACGTGGGGCTGCCGGCCGAGCACCCGGAGTCGTACCGCTCGGTCCTGCGGCGCGAGGTGCTGGAGCCGCTCGGGGTCGGGATGGACTCGTTCTTCGGGCCGGACGGGACGGCCGAGGACGTGCAGGGGGCGTGTGAGGCATACGACAGGGCGCTGGGTGAGGCCGGCGGGGTCGATCTGCAGATACTGGGGATCGGGACCGACGGGCACATCGGGTTCAACGAGCCGTGCTCGTCGCTGGCCTCGCGGACGCGGATCAAGACGCTGACCGAGCAGACACGGGTGGACAACGCGCGGTTCTTCGACGGCGACATCGAGCAGGTGCCGCACCACGTCATCACGCAGGGCATCGGCACCATCCTGGAGGCCCGGCACCTGGTGCTGCTCGCGACCGGTGAGGGCAAGGCGGACGCGGTCGCCGCGACCGTGGAGGGGCCCATCGCCGCGGTGTGCCCGGCGTCGGCGCTGCAGTTGCACCGGCATGCGACGGTCGTGGTCGACGAGGGCGCCGCGTCCAAGCTGAAGCTCGCGGACTACTTCCGGCACACGTTCGTCAACAAGCCCGACTGGCAGGGGATCTGAGGCGCGGGTTCCTCCGACGCGTACGTGCCGGTGCCGGGCTCGCTCGTGGAGAGCCCGGCACCGGTGTATTCGGAGGTGTTCCCCCGGGTCGGGGTCGCTCCCCCGGCTCATGGTCACGCGCCCGCGATGACCTCCGCCGCCGCGTGGCCGCAGACGCGGGCCGCACCGTGGGTCGCGATGTGGAGGGCGCCTCGGGGCGGGGTCTGCGGGACGCCCATCTCGACCACGACGGTGTCGGGGCGGGCCGCCAGCAGGGTGTCGAGGGTGGACGCCATCCAGGGGTGCCGGTGTTCGTCCCGGACCACGGCGACGATGCGCCGCGTGCCGGCCGCCTCCAGGGCCTCGGGTCCCGCGCCCTCCCCGGAGAAGCTGCCCGTCTCCGTGCCGGGCAGCTTCCGGGACAGTTCGGCGGCCACGCCCCAGGGGGTCTCGTCGCCGACGGCGATGTTGGCGACCGGGGTGAGGAGGGCGACGTAGGGCGGTTCGGTGAGCGGGGTGAAGCGGTCGGTGGCGGTGACCCTGAGGGCACGGCGGGCGGCGATGAGACCGATGTCGACGCGCGTCACCTCTGCCGTAGAAGCGGAACCCGTGTCCGAAGCGGAGCCCTCGTCCGAGGTGGACGCAGCCGCCCCCGAAGCCGTCCACCGGGCCAACTCCCTTACCCGCTCGGCCGCTTCGGTCAGGCGTTCCTCCGGTAGTTCGCCCGCGTGCACCGCTCCCACGAGCGCGTCCCGCAGGCGTCGTACCGTCTCGTCGTCCGCGAGGCCGCCGCCCACGCAGATCGCATCGGCGCCGGCGGCGATGGCGAGGACGCTGCCGCGTTCGATGCCGTAGGTGGCGGCGATGGCCTGCATCTCCATGCCGTCGGTGACGATGAGGCCGTCGTAGCCGAGTTGGCCGCGGAGGAGGTCGGTGAGGATGCGGAGGGAGAGGGTGGCCGGGTGGTCCGGGTCCAGGGTGGGGACCAGGATGTGGGCGCTCATCACCGCGCGGGTGCCGGCGGCGATGGCCGCGCGGAACGGGAGCAGTTCGCGCCGTTCCAGGACCGACGACTCCGCGTCGATGCGCGGTAGCGCGTGGTGGGAGTCGACCGCCGTGTCGCCGTGGCCCGGGAAGTGTTTCGTGCAGGCGGCGACGCCGGCCGCCTGGAGGCCGGTGACGTAGGCCGCCGTGTGCCGGGCGACCAGTTCCGGGTCGGCGCCGAAGGAGCGGACGCCGATGACCGGGTTGGAGGGGTTGGAGTTGACGTCGGCGGAGGGGGCCCAGTTGAGGTTCACGCCGCATGCGGCGAGGCGGCGTCCCAGCTCGTGGGCCACCGCCCTCGTCAGGTCCACGTCGTCCACCGCGCCGAGCGCGTGGTTGCCCGGGAAGGAGGAGCCGGTCCGCACCTCAAGGCGCGTGACGTCTCCGCCCTCCTCGTCGATCGCGACCAGCACGTCGTCCCGTTCGGACCGCAACTGGGCGGTCAGGGAGGACAGTTGCTCGGGCGAGGCGATGTTGCGGCCGAACAGGCCCACCGAGGCCAGGCCTTCGCCGAGGCGGCGGAGCAGCCAGTCGGGGGCCGTGGTGCCGGGGAAGCCGGGCTGCAGGACGGTGAGGGCGTCGCGCGTCAGGGTGTCGGTACCGCTGGCGAGTGTCGTCATCGGTTGCGTTATCCCTTCACAGCGCCCGCGGTCAGCCCCGCGGCCATCTTGCGCTGGACGATGAGGAACAGGACGACGATCGGCACGGCCATCATCGTGGCGCCGGCCATCATCGGGGCGTACTCGGTGCCGTGCTTGGTGGTGAAGTTGCCGAGCCAGACGGTCGCCGTCTGGTGCTCCTGGCTGAGCAGCATGAGGGCGTAGAGGTACTCGTTCCAGGCCTGGATGAAGCCGTATACGGAAGTGGCCACCATGCCGGGGGCCAGGAGCGGGAAGACCACGCGGATGAAGGCGCCGGTGCGGGAGCAGCCGTCGACCATGGCCGCCTCCTCCAGCTCCTTCGGGATGTTGACGATGAAGCCGCGCAGGGTCCACACCGTGAACGGGAGGATGAAGGTCAGGTAGGTGATGACCAGGCCGGAGAGCTTGTCGTACTGGTCGAGGTCGTTCAGGAGCAGGAAGACCGGGATGATCATCGAGACCAGCGGGACCATCTGGACCGCGAGGATGCCGACGATCACGATCTTGCGGCCCCGGAAGGCGAAGCGGGAGATCGCGAGCGCGGCCAGCAGGCCGACGATGACGCCGATCACGACCACCGACAGGGACACGATGAGGCTGCGGCCGACCGGGCCCCAGAAGTCGGCGATGTCCAGCGCCCGGCGGAAGTTGTCGAGGGTGATGCCGGTGGGCAGCAGGCTCGGGTCCGGGTCGATGGCGTCCTTCGCCGGTTTGAACGCCGTGTCGAGCATCCAGTAGAGGGGGAAGCCGACGACGACGAAGACGAGCAGGCCGACGAGGTTCCAGCCGAGCTTGGACTTCTTGCGCCCACCGGTCGTCCTCCGGGGCGCGTCGGTCGTGAGCGCGCTCATTCGACCTCTCCGATCTGAAGCATCTGACGCATGTAGACGGCGACGACACCGAGCAGCAGCACCACCGTGACCAGGGCTATCGCGGAACCCTGTCCGTAGTCGTTGACGACGAACGCGCGGTCGTACGAGTAGGTGCTGAGCAGTTGGAAGTCGGCCTCGGGGTGGCCGCCGCGCATCACGAACACCTGCGGGAAGACACCCATGTCCCAGATCACCGACAGGGTCGTGAGCATCACGATGATCGGCTTGAGGATGGGCAGGGTGACGTACCTGAAGACGCCCCACGCGCCGGCGCCGTCGAGGCGGGCGGCCTCCTCCAACTCCTGGGGGACCTGGGTGAGTCCGGCGCTGAGGGTGATCACCACGAAGGGCACCGCGCCCCAGACCACCAGCAGCATGATCACGAGGAGGCCCTGCGGTCCGCTGGCGAACCAGTTGTGGCCGACCATGTCGACGCCGGGCAACTTGCTGAGCAGGGCGTTGAAGACGCCGTAGTCCGTGTCGAAGAGCCACTTGAAGACGGTGGTCGCGACGATGACCGGCATGCCCCAACTGGCCACCAGGACAATGTTGATGAGGGTCTTCAGCCAGCCGGATACCTTCTGCTGGAGCAGCGCGAGCGCCATGCCGGCGACCATCGTGAAGATGACCGAGCCGGCCGCGAAGACGATCGTGCGGACGACGACGCCCCAGAACTCGCCGTCGCCGAGGATCCCCGAGAAGTTTTCGAAGCCGACCCACTCGGCGGGCTTGAAGCCCCACAGCTGGGACTGCCCGAAGGACTGGAAGGACAGCGTGACCAGGCGGACCAGCGGATAGCCCATGACCAGGGCGAGGATGAGCAGACAGGGGGCGAGCAGCAGCCAGGGAACCCCGGTCCCTCTCGACGTCCGCTTTCTGCGGGGTGCGTGGGGGACGCCCGGTGGCGGCGCCTGCCGCGGCGGCGGCACCTTGGCGGGGGTGGTCGTGTCGGCACTCATCGCGCGCTCCTCAGCGATCCCTCAGGTCGTACGGCCGTACGTGAGGCAGGGCCCTGCCCCGAAGAAATCCCCCGGGGTCCAACAGGGCCCTGCACTCAGATCACTTGGTGTTGATGACCTTGTCGATCGCGGCATCCGCCGTCTTCGCGGCGTCCTCGACCGACTGCTTGCCGGTGCCGATGTTCTGCAGCATGGTCTGCAGGACCTGGGCCTTCTCGACCTGGCCCCAGCCCGGTGCCATCGGGACGAACCAGTTGGACTCGGCCGCGGTGGCCGGGACCGCCGTCGCGGGGTCGCTCTTCAGCGTCGCGAGGTCGGTCTTGTTGTTGGGCAGGTTGCCCTTGGCGATCAGGCCCTTCTGGCCGGACGGACCGGTGAAGGCGTTGATCCACTCGGCGGCGAGCGCCTGCGCCTTGGACTTGACCGGGATGGCCAGGTCCGAACCGCCCAGGAACACGGGCATGTTCTTGCCGGACGGGCCGGGCATCACGAAGTTGACGAGGCTGGTCTTCAGCTTGCCGCCGGTCTTGTCGGCCTTCGGGTCGGCCGCGCTCGCGCCCTCCCAGGCGGCGCCGAAGATCATGGCCGCCTTGCCCTGGCCGTAGACGATGTAGCGGTCGGACTCGTCCTTGGTCTTGTCGCCGTGCATGTACTTGTCGATGACCGACTTCCACTCGTTGAGTCCCTTGATGGACTCGGGCGAGGAGAGGCCGGCCTTCCACTGGTCCCCGGACTGGGTGGCGATGGCGCCGCCGGCGTCGTAGACGAAGGACATGGCCGCGTACCAGTCACGGGTGGGCTGGTACCAGGCGCTGAACTTGCTGCCTTCCTTCTTCTGGATCTTGTCCAGGTCGGCGGTCAGCTCGGTGTACGTCGTCGGGGGCGCCTTGATGCCGGCCGAAGCGGCGATGTCCTTGCGCCAGTTGGCGACGCGGCCACCGGCGTAGTAGGGGACGCCGTAGGTCTTGCCGCTGTAGGTCACCGAGGCCTTGAGGCCGTCCAGCCAGGCGGAGGAGTTGGTGAACTTCGAGGCGTCGACGGGCGCGAAGGCGCCCTTCACCATGTAGCTCAGCATCTCGGTGTTGCCCATCTCGACCACGTCGGGGGCCTTGTCGGTGGCGAGGACCGCGTCGAGCTTGGTGTTCTTGTCCGGCCAGCCGTAGTACTCGTGCTTGATCTTGACGCCCGGGTGGGCCTTCTGCACGGTGGCGTCGGCCGCCTTCACCAGTGCGGGCCAGTTGTTCTGCGCGTCGACGGTGAGCCAGACGGTCAGCTCCTTGGCGTCGGCGCCGCTGTTCGAAGAGCTCTTGTCGTCGTTGCCCCCGCACGCCGCGATGGAGACCATCATGCCCGCGATACCGATCGCGGCTATCAGCTTGCGCTTCACGCCACCCTCCTCAGGGATGCCTGCCACACCTCCCGCCCAAGAGCCGGGACCTGAACCAATGGTGTAGACCAGTACCGGGAGCTTGGACCAGACCACAGGGCCTGTCAAGAGCCCCCGAAACACCCCTGACCAGCTGTTATGCGACCTACATATGCAGGAACCTTTAAGTAAGAAGGCAGCGAAAACAACGGCGCCGGAGTACTCTCTTCCGCTAGACCACTTGGCGCTGTGGACTAGACCAAAAGAGACGGCAACGGTATACAGAGGGGATCACCGAATGACCCCTGTCCGGAGCCGGGAAGGCGGAGCATGAGCACCGATGTCAGCAGTGCGGAGAACGAGGGTGGGCCCACCGTCCGCACCGCTCGTGTGCCCAAGTACTACCGCCTGAAGAAACACCTGCTCGACATGACGGAGACGCTGCCACCCGGCACGCCGGTCCCGCCCGAGCGCACCCTCGCCGCGGAGTTCGACACCTCGCGCACCACCGTCCGCCAGGCCCTTCAGGAACTGGTCGTCGAGGGCCGCCTGGAGCGCATCCAGGGCAAGGGCACGTTCGTCGCGAAGCCGAAGGTCTCGCAGGCCCTCCAACTCACCTCGTACACCGAGGACATGCGCGCCCAGGGCCTCGAACCCACCTCGCAGCTCCTCGACATCGGCTACATCACCGCCGACGACACCCTCGCCGACCTGCTCGACATCACCACCGGCGGCCGGGTCCTGCGCATCGAGCGCCTGCGCATGGCCAACGCCGAACCGATGGCCATCGAGACGACCCACCTCAGCGCGAAGCGCTTCCCCGCCCTGCGCAGGTCCCTGGTCAAGTACACGTCCCTGTACACCGCGTTGGCCGAGGTCTACGACGTCCACCTCGCCGAGGCCGAGGAGACCATCGAGACCTCGCTGGCCACCCCGCGCGAGGCCGGCCTCCTCAGCACCGACGTCGGCCTGCCCATGCTGATGCTCTCCCGCCACTCCCTCGACAAGGAGGGCAAGCCGGTGGAGTGGGTGCGCTCGGTGTACCGGGGGGACCGCTACAAGTTCGTGGCGCGACTCAAGCGGCCGCAGGACTAGGGGACTTACGCAGTAACGCTGGTTGCTCTACGTTCCCCCCGTCGCCGCATGGACGGGAGGACCACCCGGTGCGTACCGCGAACGTCCGAACCATCGTCGTCTGGACCCTCGTCGCGCTCGTCGGCGCGGCGGGCTGGTCCGTGCTCGCGCTGGCGCGGGGCGAGAACGTGTCGGCCGCCTGGATGGTCGCCGCCGCACTCGGCTCGTACGCCATCGCCTACCGCTTCTACTCGAAGTTCATCGCGTACAAGGTCCTGAAGGTCGACGGCACCCGGGCCACCCCGGCCGAACGCCTCGACAACGGCATCGACTACCACCCCACCGACCGCCGCGTCCTGCTCGGCCACCACTTCGCCGCGATCGCCGGCGCCGGACCGCTCGTCGGACCCGTACTGGCCGCGCAGATGGGCTACCTGCCCGGCACGGTCTGGATCATCGCCGGTGTCATCTTCGCGGGCGCGGTCCAGGACATGGTGGTGCTGTTCTTCTCAACCCGGCGCGACGGCAGGTCACTTGGCCAGATGGCCCGTGAGGAGATCGGCCCCTTCGGTGGCGCGGCGGCCCTGTTCGCCACCTTCGCCATCATGATCATCCTGCTCGGGGTGCTGGCCCTGGTCATCGTGAACGCGCTGGCCTCCTCGCCCTGGGGCACCTTCTCCATCGGCATGACCATCCCGATCGCCCTCCTGATGGGCTTCTATCTACGGGTACTTCGCCCCGGCCGCATCTCCGAGGTCTCCCTCATCGGCGTGGCCCTGCTGCTGCTCGCCCTGGTCGCGGGCCGCTGGGTCGCCGAGTCGTCCTGGGCCGGCACCTTCACCCTCGCGCCCTCGACGCTGGTGATCTGGCTGGTGGCGTACGGCTTCATCGCCTCGATCCTCCCCGTCTGGACCCTGCTCGCCCCGCGCGACTACCTCTCCACCTTCATGAAGATCGGCACCATCGCCCTGCTGGCGATCGGTGTCGTCGTCGCCCTGCCCGCCCTGAAGATGCCCGCCGTCACCGACTTCGCCAAGCACGGCAACGGCCCGGTCTTCGCCGGCTCGCTCTTCCCGTTCGTCTTCATCACGATCGCCTGCGGCGCCCTGTCCGGCTTCCACTCGCTGATATCGAGCGGTACGACGCCGAAGATGATCCAGAAGGAAACCCAGATCCGCATGATCGGCTACGGCGCCATGCTGATGGAGTCGTCGGTCGCGATCATGGCGTTGGTCGCCGCGAGCATCATCGACCCCGGTCTGTACTTCGCGATGAACGCCCCCTCGGGCGCGATCGGCACGACGGTGCAGAACGCCTCGCAGGTGGTGAGCAGTTGGGGCTACCACATCACCCCCGCCGACCTCGCGCAGGCCGCGAAGAACGTCGACGAGGCCAGTCTGCTGTCCCGCACCGGCGGTGCGCCCACCCTCGCGGTCGGCGTCTCGGAGATCTTCTCCAAGGTCACCGGCGGGAGTCTGCGGGCCTTCTGGTACCACTTCGCGATCATGTTCGAGGCGCTGTTCATCCTGACCGCGCTGGACGCGGGCACCCGCGTGGGCCGGTTCATGCTCCAGGACATGCTGGGGAACGTCTACCGGCCCTTCAAGAACGTGAGTTGGAAGCCCGGCCTGGCACTGACCAGCGCGATCGTGTGCGCCCTCTGGGGCTACTTCCTCTGGGTCGGCGTCCACGAACCGCTCGGCGGGATCAACCAGCTCTTCCCGATCTTCGGCATCTCCAACCAGCTCCTCGCGGCCGTCGCCCTGGCCGTCTGCACCACCCTCCTGGTGAAGTCCGGCCGCCTCAAGTGGGCCTGGATCACCGGGGTTCCGCTGACCTGGGACGCGACGGTCACCCTGACCGCGAGCTGGCAGAAGGTGTTCTCCAGCGACCCGAAGGTCGGCTTCTTCAAGCAACGGTCCGTGTTCCAGGACGCCATCGACGCGGGCAAGGTCCTGCCGCCCGCCAAGAACATGGACGACATGCACACCGTCGTCACCAACTCCACGGTGGACGGGGTACTTTCGGCCATTCTCGCGGTGCTGGTAGTGGTCGTGATCGCGGACGCCCTCCGAGTCTGTGTTCGACACGTCCGCCGCCCCGCGCTCTCCACACTGAGCGAGACGCCGTACGTGGAGTCGAAGATCGTGGCACCGGCCGGGCTGGTCCCGACCCGGGAGGAGAAGGAAGAGGAGGCGGCGGCGCGCGATGCGGTCGGCGTTCAGGCGGGCGGTTAGCGGAGTGCGGTGGTACGTCCGGGAGCTGATGGACGAGTCGGCGTACGAGCGGCATGTGGCGCACGTACGCCGGGACCACCCGGACGCGGCGGTCCCGAACCGGCGCGACTTCGAACGGATGCGGACGGACCGCCAGGAGGCCGACCCGAGGCAGGGCTTCCGCTGCTGCTGACCCCTGCTGCTGCCCCCTGCTGTTGACACCGATGTCGGGCTTTCACCGAATCGACATGCCGATATGCGGACGAGGTCTTTCGCTGCGGTGACACCGTGACCTACATTGCCTGCGCGTTACACAGGTGATCAGTGAGGGGACGGAGCCGCGAAATGTCAGATGTACCCGAAGTTCCGCCCGAAGTGGCAGCACCGGTGGTGACACCGGCGCGCGTCGTCATCGCCGTCTGCCTCATCGCGCCCTTCGTGGCGCTGCTCTGGGTCGGCTCCTACACCAAGATCGACCCCACGTTCATCGGCATCCCGTTCTTCTACTGGTACCAGATGCTGTGGGTGCTGATCTCGACGGCGCTGACCATGACCGCCTACAAGCTCTGGCAGCGTGACCAGCGCGCCCGCCACGGAGGTACCCGGTGAACGACGGCGTGAACGGCGTCGCTCTCGGCGTCTTCATCTTCTTCTTCGTGGCCGTCACGGTCCTGGGCTTCCTGGCCGCGCGCTGGCGCCGGGCCGACAGCGAGCAGAGCCTCGACGAATGGGGCCTGGGCGGACGGTCGTTCGGCACCTGGGTCACCTGGTTCCTGCTCGGCGGCGACCTCTACACGGCGTACACGTTCGTCGCGGTCCCGGCGGCGGTCTACGCGGCGGGCGCGGCCGGCTTCTTCGCCGTGCCCTACACGATCCTCGTGTACCCCCTCATCTTCACGTTCCTGCCCCGCCTCTGGTCGGTGTCGCACAAGCACGGCTACGTGACGACGTCCGACTTCGTGCGCGGTCGCTTCGGCTCGAAGAGCCTGTCGCTGGCGGTCGCGGTCACCGGCATCCTCGCGACCATGCCGTACATCGCGCTCCAACTGGTCGGCATCCAGGCCGTGTTGGACGTCATGGGAGTGGGCGGCAGCGCGAACTCCAACTGGTTCGTGAAGGACCTGCCGCTGCTGATCGCGTTCGCCGTGCTGGCCGCGTACACCTACTCGTCCGGTCTCCGCGCACCCGCGCTGATCGCGTTCGTGAAGGACGGGCTGATCTACATCGTGATCACGGTGGCGATCATCTACATCCCGATCAAGCTCGGCGGCTTCGACGACATCTTCAGCGCGGCGGGAGCCAAGTTCAAGGCGGCCGGAGCGGGCGGACTCGTCCCCGCACCGGCGGGCCAATGGACGTACGCCACACTGGCGTTGGGCTCGGCACTGGCCCTGTTCATGTACCCCCACTCGATCACCGCGACCCTCTCCTCCAAGAGCCGCAACGTGATCCGCCGCAACACCACGATCCTGCCCCTGTATTCACTGATGCTGGGCCTGCTCGCCCTGCTCGGCTTCATGGCCATCGCGGCCGGAGTCAAGGTCACCAACGGGCAGTTGGCCATCCCGCAGCTCTTCGAGAACATGTTCCCGGACTGGTTCGCGGGCGTGGCCTTCGCGGCGATCGGCATCGGCGCCCTCGTCCCCGCGGCCATCATGTCCATCGCCGCGGCGAACCTCTTCACCCGCAACATCTACAAGGACTTCATCAACCCGGACGCGACCCCCGCCCAGGAGACCAAGGTCTCCAAGATCGTCTCGCTCCTGGTGAAGGTCGGCGCCCTGGCCTTCGTCCTCACCATGGACAAGACGGTCGCGATCAACTTCCAGCTCCTGGGCGGCATCTGGATCCTCCAGACCTTCCCGTCCCTGGTCGGCGGCCTCTTCACCCGCTGGTTCCACCGCTGGGCCCTGCTGGCCGGCTGGGCGGTCGGCATGATCTACGGCACGTTGGCGGCCTACGGGGTGGCGTCTCCGACCCAGGACCACTTCGGCGGCTCGTCCAAGAAGATCCCCGGCATCGGCGAGATCGGCTACATCGGCCTGACGGCATTCGTCCTGAACGTCGCCGTGACGGTGGTGCTGACGTTCGCCTTGAAGGCGTTCAAGGCCCCCGAGGGCATCGACGAAACCAGCCCCGCCGACTACACGGCAGACGCAGGCGACCCGGGAGTAAAAGAGGAGCTCCCTGTGATCGCCGGCCACTAAGACCCCCTAGGGGCGCGGGGAACTGCGCGACCAGCCACACACGACCCGCAGCGGGCCGCCGAAAAGCAAGACCATCGGCGGCCCGCTTTCGTACACACTCACCTACATGGACATCCTCATCCGCCGAGCCAACCCCACCGAATACGAACCCCTCGGCACCCTCACAGCCCACGCCTACCTGGACGACGGCCTCCTCGACTACGGCGAGACCGACCCGTACCTCCCCGTACTGAAGGACGTAGCAAGCCGAGCCGCAGCCGCCGAAGTCCTCGTCGCGATGGACGGCGACCACCTCCTCGGCGGTGTCACCTTCGTCCAAGGCCCCGGCCCCGTGGCCGACATCGCCCGCCCCGGCGAGGCAGAGATCCGCGCACTAGCAATCGCCCGCGCCGCCCGCGGCCGAGGCGCCGGCGAGGCCCTGGTCCGCGCCTGCATCGACCGCGCCCGAGCCACAGAAGCCTGCACAGCCATCGTCCTGTCGACCCAACGCTCGATGCACGCGGCCCACCGCATCTACGAACGCCTGGGTTTCGTCCGCACACCCGACCGGGACTGGAATCCCGTGCCGCATCTGGACGATCTCACTCTGCTCACCTACAAGCTGACGCTCTGAAACCACCGCGACACAACATCTGGTGGTGGCGTGACGGGCGGGCACAAGATGTATGCTCATGCTCGCTGTCGCCGCAGGGGAATCCGGTGCGAATCCGGAACTGTCCCGCAACGGTGTACTTACGTGCATATGCACGTATGGTCAGTCCGAGGACCTGCCGACAGCTCGCGTCCGGCCACCCGGCCAGGGCGCATGACGTCCGGGCCTCGTGGAGTGGGCCGGTGGACGCGACGCCCCGCGCGCTCGTGTACTGCCGCCTGCCCTCCGCAAGGCCCCGTGCCGAGCGAGGGAGAGCCCCACCGTGACCATCGCGCCAGCAGAGCCGGCATCAGCGACCCAGGCGAACGAGGCGACCGTAGCGACCGCGACCGGAACCGACGTTCCTGGTACGGCCGTTCCCGGAGCGACCGTTCCCGGAGCCGACGGCCCCGGTACCGCGATCCTGCGGACCCTGACCGAGCTGACCGCCGACCTTCCCGACGCCGACCCCGGCCGGGTCGCCGCCGCCACGTTGCGCGGCCGGTCCACGCACGCGGACGTGACGGAACTGCGCGAACTGGCCACGGAGGCTGCCGCCGGCCTCATCTCCGAGGACCCGGTCTACTCCCGGCTGGCCGCGCGCCTGCTGACGATCAGCATCGCCGCCGAGGCCGCCTCCCAGGGCGTCACGACGTTCACCGAGTCCGTCTCGGTGGGCCACCGCGAGGGCCTCATCGCCGACCGCACCGCCGAGTTCGCCCGGCTGCACGCGGCCCGCCTCGACGCGCTGGTCGACACCGAGGGCGACGACCGCTTCGGCTACTTCGGTCTGCGCACCCTCTACAGCCGCTACCTCCTCCGCCACCCGATCACCCGCAAGGTCATCGAGACCCCCCAGCACTTCATGCTGCGTGTGGCGTCCGGCCTGGCGGAGGACGACAGCACCCGCGCCCTGGACGAAGTGGCCGCGCTCTACCGCCTGATGAGCCGCCTGGACTACCTCCCGTCCTCCCCCACCCTCTTCAACTCCGGCACCCGGCACCCCCAGATGTCGTCCTGCTACCTCCTCGACTCCCCGCTGGACGAGCTGGACTCCATCTACGACCGCTACCACCAGGTCGCCCGCCTCTCGAAGCACGCCGGCGGCATCGGACTGTCGTACTCCCGTATCCGCAGCCGCGGTTCGCTGATCCGCGGCACGAACGGGCACTCCAACGGCATCGTCCCGTTCCTGAAGACGCTGGACGCCTCGGTCGCCGCGGTGAACCAGGGCGGCCGACGCAAGGGTGCCGCCGCGGTGTACCTGGAGACCTGGCACTCCGACATCGAGGAGTTCCTGGAGCTGCGGGACAACACCGGTGAGGACGCCCGTCGTACGCACAACCTGAACCTGGCGCACTGGATCCCGGACGAGTTCATGCGCCGGGTGAACGAGAACGGCGACTGGTCGCTGTTCTCCCCCGCCGACGTGCCCGAGCTGGTCGACCTGTGGGGCGACGAGTTCGACGCCGCGTACCGCAAGGCCGAGGCGCAGGGGCTCGCCAAGAAGACCATCCCGGCCCGTGACCTCTACGGCCGCATGATGCGCACCCTCGCGCAGACCGGCAACGGCTGGATGACCTTCAAGGACGCGGCCAACCGCACCGCCAACCAGACGGCCGAGCCGGGCCACACCGTCCACTCCTCCAACCTCTGCACGGAGATCCTGGAGGTCACGGACGACGGCGAGACGGCGGTCTGCAACCTGGGTTCGGTGAACCTCGGCGCGTTCGTCACGAATGGCGAGTTGGACTGGGAGCGGCTGGACGAGACGGTCCGTACCGCCGTCACCTTCCTCGACCGTGTCGTGGACATCAACTTCTACCCGACCGAGCAGGCGGGCCGATCCAACGCCCGCTGGCGCCCGGTCGGCCTGGGCGCGATGGGCCTCCAGGACGTCTTCTTCAAGCTGCGCGTCCCCTTCGACTCCCCGCAGGCCAAGGCCCTTTCCACCCGTATCGCCGAGCGCATCATGCTCGCCGCGTACGAGGCCTCCGCCGACCTCGCCGAGCGCAACGGCCCGCTCCCGGCCTGGGAGAAGACCCGTACGGCCCGGGGTGTCCTGCATCCCGACCACTACGACGTGGAACTGACCTGGCCCGAGCGCTGGTCGGCACTGCGGGAACGTATCGCCCAAACCGGCATGCGCAACAGCCTGTTGCTGGCGATCGCCCCGACCGCCACCATCGCCTCGATCGCGGGCGTGTACGAGTGCATCGAGCCGCAGGTCTCCAACCTGTTCAAGCGCGAGACGCTGTCCGGCGAGTTCCTCCAGGTCAACTCCTACCTGGTCGACGAGTTGAAGCAGCTCGGCGTGTGGGACGCCCGCACCCGTGAGGCGCTGCGTGAGGCCAACGGCTCGGTGCAGGGCTTCAGTTGGATCCCGGCGGACGTGCGCGCCCTGTACCGCACCGCGTGGGAGATCCCGCAGCGCGGCCTGATCGACATGGCCGCCGCCCGCACGCCGTACCTGGACCAGTCGCAGTCCCTGAACCTGTTCCTGGAGACGCCGACGATCGGCAAGCTCTCCTCGATGTACGCGTACGCCTGGAAGCAGGGCCTGAAGACGACGTACTACCTGCGCTCACGCCCCGCGACCCGCATCGCCCGCGCGGCCCAGGCCCAAGCCCAACCCACCCTCCCCGTACAGCAGTTGACCCCCGACGAAGACGCGGTCGCCTGCTCCCTGGAAAACCCCGAGTCCTGCGAGGCCTGCCAGTAATGACCACCGAAGCCAAGAACCTTCTCGACCCGGGCTTCGAGCTGACCCTCCGCCCCATGCGCTACCCGGACTTCTACGAGCGCTACCGGGACGCGATCAAGAACACCTGGACCGTCGAGGAGGTCGACCTCCACTCGGACGTCGCCGACCTCGCGAAGCTGACGCCGGGTGAGCAGCACATGATCGGCCGGCTGGTCGCGTTCTTCGCGACGGGCGACTCGATCGTGGCGAACAACCTCGTGCTGACGCTGTACAAGCACATCAACTCCCCCGAGGCGCGGCTGTACTTGAGCCGCCAGCTCTTCGAGGAGGCCGTGCACGTCCAGTTCTACTTGACGCTCCTCGACACCTACCTCCCCGACCCGGAGGACAGAGCGGCGGCGTTCGACGCGGTGGAGAACATCCCCTCCATCCGCGAGAAGGCCGAGTTCTGCTTCAAGTGGATCAACGAGGTCGAGAAGCTGGACAGCCTCCAGACCCAGGCCGACCGCCGCCGCTTCCTCCTCAACCTGATCTGCTTCGCCGCATGCATCGAGGGCCTGTTCTTCTACGGCGCGTTCGCGTACGTCTACTGGTTCCGCAGCCGGGGTCTCCTGCACGGTCTCGCCACCGGCACCAACTGGGTGTTCCGCGACGAGACCATGCACATGAGCTTCGCCTTCGAAGTGGTCGACACCGTCCGCAAGGAGGAGCCGGAGCTGTTCGACGACCAGCTCCAGCAGGAGGTGACCGACATGCTGCGCGAAGCCGTCGAGGCGGAGCTGCAGTTCGGGCGCGACCTGTGCGGTGAGGGTCTGCCGGGCATGAACACCGACTCGATGCGCCAGTACCTGGAGTGCGTCGCGGACCAGCGCCTCCAGCGGCTGGGCTTCGCCCCGGTCTACGGCTCCGAGAACCCCTTCTCCTTCATGGAGTTGCAGGGTGTGCAGGAGCTGACCAACTTCTTCGAGCGCCGTCCGTCGGCGTACCAGGTCGCCGTGGAGGGCACGGTCGACCTCGACGAGGACTTCTAGCCCTCGTCGAGTCCTCGTCGGACGAGGGCGCATAGCCTTCTTTATCTGCCTCTTACTTCGCGGACGGCCCATGGAGCTTCCATGGGCCGTCCATGGAGTTTCTATGGAGCGGCAAAGTTCATGAGGCGCGTCTGTTCGCGGTCTCGTCACCCCGGCTACGTTCTGCCCGTCCTGTTCATGTCATTCACGGCGACCCCACAGGACGTTCAAAGTGTCATGCCCATGACGACGTCTACCGCCGCCGCTACGCGCGTCACAGGCCTGCCACCACGCCGAGGAACCCCACTCCAACGATGGAGGCAGTACCCCCATGCGTGAGAAGCCCAGACGGAGTCTGCGAAGACTGCTGACCGCCGCCATACCCGCCCTCACCCTCAGCGTCTTCGGGCTCGCGGCGGCCTCCCCCGCCGACGCGCAGCCCGCCCCGCAGGCAGTCGCCCAATCCGCCCAGGTCTCCAAGGTCACCCAGAACTCCAAGGCCCTGACCTCCCCCGCGGCCCAGGCCGTCCACTCGACCGGCAAGGCCGGGCAGAAGGTGCCGACCGAGCACCTGTGCGCGACCGCGGCTCCGGGCCAGGCGGCCTGTTTCGCCCAGCGGCGCACCGACATCAAGCAGAAGCTGGCCTCCGCGGTGAAGGCGGACGCCGCCGCCGCGGTCTCCGGCCTCAGCCCGGCCAACCTGCACAGCGCGTACGCGCTCCCCTCGACCGGCGGCTCCGGCCTGACGGTCGCGGTGGTCGACGCGTACAACGACCCCAACGCGGCCTCGGACCTGGCCACTTACCGCTCCAACTTCGGCCTGTCGGCCTGCACCGTGGCCAGTGGCTGCTTCAAGCAGGTCAGCCAGACCGGCTCGACCACGTCCCTGCCGACGAACGACAGCGGCTGGGCGGGCGAGGAAGCGCTCGACATCGACATGGTCAGCGCGGTCTGCCCGAACTGCAACATCATTCTGGTGGAGGCCAGTTCGGCCACCGACTCCGACCTCGGCACCGCCGAGAACGAGGCCGTCACCCTGGGCGCGAAGTTCGTCTCCAACAGCTGGGGCGGCTCCGAGTCCTCCTCGCAGACCAGCGAGGACACCTCGTACTTCAAACACCCGGGTGTCGCGATCACCGTCTCCTCCGGTGACAGCGCCTACGGCGCCGAGTACCCGGCGACGTCCCAGTACGTGACGGCAGTCGGCGGCACCGCCCTCTCCACCTCCTCCAGCACCCGCGGCTGGACCGAGTCCGTGTGGAAGACCAGCAGCACCGAGGGCACCGGTTCCGGCTGCTCGGCGTACGACTCGAAGCCGAGCTGGCAGACCGACACCGGCTGCACCAAGCGCATGGAGGCCGACGTCTCCGCCGTGGCCGACCCCGCCACCGGCGTGGCCGTCTACGACACCTACGGCGGCTCCGGCTGGGCGGTCTACGGCGGCACCAGCGCCTCGTCCCCGATCATCGCGGGCGTCTACGCGCTGGCCGGCACCCCGGGTTCCAGCGACTACCCGGCGAAGTACCCCTACTCCCACACCAGCAACCTGTACGACGTCACGAGCGGCAACAACGGCTCCTGCTCGACGAGTTACTTCTGCACCGCGGGCACCGGCTACGACGGCCCGACCGGCTGGGGCACCCCGGACGGCACCGCCGCCTTCACCTCCGGCACCACCACGGGCAACACGGTGACCGTCACCAACCCGGGCAGCCAGTCCACCGTGACCGGCTCCACGGCCAGCCTGCAGATCTCGGCCACGGACAGCGCGAGCGCGACCCTCACCTACAGCGCGAGCGGGCTGCCGACCGGCCTGTCGATCAGCAGCTCGACCGGGCTGATCTCCGGCACCGCGTCCACCGCCGGCACGTACGCCGTGACGGTGACCGCGACCGACTCCACCGGCGCCTCCGGCTCGGCCTCCTTCACCTGGACGGTCAGCACCTCCGGCGGCGGCACCTGCACCTCGTCCCAGCTCCTGGGCAACGCGGGCTTCGAGTCCGGCAACACGACCTGGACCGCGAGCAGCGGCGTCATCACCAACTCCAGCAGTGAGTCCGCACACGCGGGCTCGTACTACGCGTGGCTCGACGGCTACGGCTCGACCCACACCGACACGCTCTCCCAGTCGGTGACGATCCCGTCCGGCTGCACCGGCACGACCTTCACCTTCTACCTGCACGTCGACACCGCGGAGACCACCACCAGCACGGCTTACGACAAGCTGACGGTCACCGCCGGATCCACCACCCTGGCCACCTACTCCAACCTCAACGCGGCCAGCGGATACGTCGCGAAGTCCTTCAGCCTGTCCTCCTTCGCCGGATCCACCGTCACGCTGAAGTTCAGCGGCGTCGAGGACTCCTCCCTCCAGACCAGCTTCGTCCTCGACGACACCGCCGTGACGACCAGCTGACCTCCTCATGAGCTGGACCCCGGTCGTCTCGCAGCGGCCGGGGTCCTGTCATGTCCACGGATAATTCACAGTTCACGAGGGATCCGGATGCGTCCGTGACACGTCAAAGGACCAAAGGAGGCCCCCATGCGTCGATCGATTCTTGGTCCGTCCCTCGCCGTCGCCACCCTGGCGCTCGCCCTCGCGGGCTGCGGCACGACGTCCGACACCGGCAGCGCCAGTGTGTCGCCGTCGTCGTCCCCCACGCCGAGCAAGACCCGGTCGGCCTGTACGGCGAAGGAGACCCTCGCCGCCACCGACAGCAACGGCACGTTCTGCCTGACGACCGGCAACACCGTGCGGATCCTGCTGGACGGGACGACCGCCCGGCCCTGGACGCCGGTCAAGACCGCCGGCAGCGGCCTGGAGGCCACCAACAGCGGGATCCTGATCCGGCCCGGCGACGCGAGCAACGCGTTCAAGGCGGTCTCGGCCGGAACCGTGAAGCTCACGTCGTCCCGGCCGCTGTGCGCGACGGCCCCGCACAAGATCTCGTGCAAGGGCATTCAGGAGTGGTCGGTCACCGTCGTGGTGTCGAAGTGATCATCCGGTGGGCCGTCCGGATCTGACGGTCGATGCGCCGGTCGTGCGCGATACCGAGCAGCGACGGGAAGGTCACGGCCACGAAGGCGGCGACGACGACGAGGAGGGCGATGAGGTTGTCCACGGCTGCGTTCATGGACATGAGTCTCGTCCTTTTGACTCCTTACCGTGAGTGGCAGGACTGCCGTACACCCTCGATTTACTGCCAGTCGTGGCGCACACTGGCACCATGCTGACGAACGTGGCCGTGGTCCTGCTCGACGGAGTGCACCCCTTCGAACTCGGCGTCGTCTGCGAGGTGTTCGGCCTCGACCGCAGCGATGAGGGCCTGCCGGTCTACGACTTCGCGGTCGCCTCGGCCGAGGGCCCGACGCTCACCACCCACGCAGGCTTCTCCCTGACCGTCGAGCACGGTCTGGAGCGCCTGGAGAGCGCGGACCTCATCGCCGTTCCGGCCGGTGCGACCTACGCGGCCCGGGAGTACCCGGAGGCACTGCTCGACGCCCTACGACGGGCCGTGGACCGGGGTGCCCGGGTGCTCAGCGTCTGCTCGGGCGTGTTCGTGCTGGCCGCCGCCGGGCTGCTGGACGGACGCCGGTGCGCGGTGCACTGGCATCACGCCGAGCTGCTCGCCCGCCGGTATCCGAAGATCGTCGTAGAGCCGGATGTGCTGTACGTCGACGCGGACCCGGTGATCACCTCGGCGGGCACCGCGGCCGGCATCGACGCCTGTCTGCACATCGTGCGCAAGGAGCAGGGGCCGGAGGTCGCCAACGCCATCGCCCGGCGCATGGTCGTACCGCCGCACCGCGACGGCGGCCAGGCCCAGTACATCGAGCGGCCGCTGCCGCGCTCGCAGTGCGACACCGTGGGCGAGGTGCTGGTGTGGATGGCGGAGCACCTCGACGAGGAGGTCACCGTCGAACAGCTCGCCGCCCGCGCCCTCATGTCACCGCGGACCTTCGCCCGGCGCTTCCAGCAGGAGACCGGGACCACGCCGTACCGCTGGATCCTGCGTCAACGGGTGCTGCTGGCCCAGCAGTTGCTGGAGGGGACGGACGAGACGATGGACACGATCGCCTGGCGGGCCGGCTTCGGCACCGCGCCCGCCCTGCGCCACCAGTTCGTCCGCGCCCTGGGCACCACCCCGAACGCCTACCGACGCACGTTCAGGGGCCCGGAAGCCGCCTGAACAGTCAGTCGTTGGCGACCACGGGGTAACGGGGCTCGTTCTCGGCCATCTGCCGCAGCGCGTCCTTGCGGTCACGCTTGGAGAGCCGGTCGATGTAGAGGTAGCCGTAGAGGTGATCGGTCTCGTGCTGCAGACACCGTGCGAAGTAGCCGGTACCGCGGACCTTGATCGGGTTGCCCCGCTCGTCCTGCCCGGTCACCTCGGCGTAGTCCGGGCGGGCGAGCGGCGCATACGCGGTCGGCACCGACAGACACCCCTCGTTGCTCTCGTCCAGGTGCCGCTTGTCGGCGGGCAGGTCGACCACCTTCGGATTGCAGACGACACCGACGTGCCGCTTGCCCTCGTCGTCCATGCAGTCGTAGACGAACACCTTCAGGTCGACGCCGATCTGGTTGGCGGCGAGGCCGACACCCTCGGCGGTGCGCTGCGAGGCGAACATGTCCGCCACCAGCGTCTCCAGCTCCGCACCGAAGTCGGTGACGTCCGTGCACTCCTTGTGCAGCACCGGATTCCCGACGACCGTGATGGCCCGCGAACTCCCCCGCTCCCGCCAGGCCGCCTCACGCTCCTCGGTCTCCTCGGTGTCGACGACGAAGCCCTCGTCATCCACGGGGAGCACGCCCACGTGCTGCTGATCGGTGTCCTGCTGCGCCATGCCGACGAACGCCTTCCTCAAAAACCAGGGGGATTACTGCGAATACAGGGTACGTGGACGCGCCCTTCAGGGGCGCGGGGCTATGCATATTTGCGGCTCCGCCGCATGGGCGCGACCAGCGACAACGCCCTGTCTTTTAGGGGCGCGGGGCTGTGTCGATGTGCGGCTCCGCCGCGTAGGCGCGACCAGCGGCAACGCCCTGTCTTTAGGGGCGCGGGGAACTGCGCGACCAGCCACAGCGGACCCGCAGCGACCCACCGGCCTCAGCAAACCTCTTCCAAATCCCGCCAGTCCCGTGAATCAGGGCTATCCGCAACCCACCCGTCCAACAACCCCCGAACAAGCGACGCCGGCGCCGCAAGCCCACACTCCCGCTCCGGCACCCACAACTGCCCATCCGTCCGATGACCGAGCGGCCCAGGATGCCCCGGCTCACTGTGGTCATGCGGATCGAGATGCTCCCCGTCACCTTCATCGGACGGCATCCGGGACTCAGAACACATCCGACACAGCAACCGCACGGAAGACGACCAGTCCTCCGCCGCGAACCCCGCATCCGCCGCCAACTGCTCCAACGCATCCCGATCAGCCTCGGCGGCAGCCTCCAGCAGCACCACCCACGTAGGCACGGGCGACGGCGCCCACAACTCGATCTCGTCGAACACGGGGTACGAGTGCCCGGCCGCCGTGGTCCGCTCCCCGTGCGGCACCCCGTCGTGCAGCACGACCTCACCCCAGCGTCGCCCGGACGAGGGAAGCGGGATCGACAGCACCTCGACCCGCGCCGGATCCAGCCGCCGCCCCCACACCACCTCGGCCTCCCCCTCCGGGGACAGCCGTACGGCCGCGCTGCCGAGATCCATACCGCCCGGCTCACCCGCGCCGGTGACCCCGCCCGGCACCCGCAGCCCGTACGCCTGCCAGGCCCGCCGGGCCAGCGGCCAGTCCTGCAGGGCGGTGGCCGCGATGCCCACGTTCCACCAGTCAGGCGCGCCGGCCTCCCGGTCGAGCAGCGCGACGGCGCGCAGCCCGGCCGCGCGGGCCTGCTCCCAGTCGTGCCGGAACTTGTGCAGCAGGGCGAGGTTGAACCAGGACTCGGACAGCCAGGGCTCCAGATCGGCGGCCCGCGTCAGCAGCGCGCCCGCGTCCTCGTACCGGCCGTCGCCGATCAGCGTGAACGCACGGTCGGTGGCCTGCCGCCAGGAGGCGGAGGGCCGGTGCCGTCCCTTGCCGAAGATCCTCACGATTCCCGCCTGCCAGTTCCGTTCAGTGGGCTGGCTCTGCCCCCGGACACCCTCTTCTTCGCATCCAACCACGTACGGCTGGGAGGGCGCTCATTACCCATGGGTTACCCAGCCGAAGGCAAGGTCAGACAGTCCCGGGACAGTACCCGGGCCAGCGCTTCCACGACCTCGGGAGCGTAGTCCCCGGCGGTCCCGAGGCGCAGCTCCTCCAACGCCTGGAGAGGCCCACCGGGGCCGCCTGCCCGCGTTTTCTCCTCGTACGCGTTCACGGCCCGGACGATCCGCGCGCTGACGGGCTGCTCCCGGCAGGGATCGGCCTGCCGCTCGACCACGGCCGCGACCTGGGGACTCACCCCGGTCTGCCGTACGACGGCCCCGCCGAGCAGTGCTATCCGCCGCTGCTCCGCCACGGGGAGTACGGCGGTGGCCCCGGCCGGTACCGGGTCGACGAGGCTGAGCTGGCCGATGTCGTGCATCAGGGCGGCGTACTCCAGGACGGTGAGGTCGGGCTCGGACAGCCCCAGATCCCGCCCGACCGCCTGACAGAGCGCGGCGACCCGGCGGGCGTGCCCGGCCGGGGTGTATCCGGCTATCTCGGTGGACCGGGCGAGGGAGGCGATGGTCTGCCGGTAGGTGTCCCGTACGGCCGCGTACCGCCGGAAGGACAGCTGGGTCAGCAGCAGCGGCACCGAGAACACGGGCAGCGCCCACAGCCCCACGACGGCGACCGCGAGCGCCATCACCGCGCCGGTCGCGCAGACGGCGGACCCGATCCCGAGCATCCCGCGCAGCTCGTCCCGCAGCAGCGGCCCGAACGGCCAGCCCGTGCGGGAGTGCGCGAGCGCGGCGGCGAGTACGGCGTCGCAGAGCGCGGTGAGGGAGAGCAGGGCGAGGAGGAGCAGGGCGTAGGCGGGGCCGCCCCAGTGCCGGAACACCCCCTGGTTGTACAGGGGTTGGAAGCAGACGGCCGCGAAGCCGACGGTCAGGACGCGGCGCGCCATGTGATCGGGGGTACGGCTGTGGCCGCGCGCGATGTGCGGCACACAGCCGACGAGTGAGGCGGCGACGACCACGGCGACGACCTGGAAGACGCCGTGGTGGGTGGGGTGGCCGGCGTCGGCGCCGAGCAGGGCGTAGGAGAGGGCACCGGCGGCGCCGAGCGGGGCGGTTTCGCGGAGGCCGGTGGTCCCGTTCCACCGGCTCAACTCCCCTACGGCGACGAGGACTCCGAAGGCGAGGGCGACTCCGCGTTCTTCGAGGCCGGTCCAGAGGGTGAGGGTGAGGGAGGTGGTGGCGAGGAGGGCGGCGGAGGTGTGGATGGCGGCGAGGGCGAGAGGGGCACGGAACAGGGGCATTTCGTCAACCCCTCAACACACTTGAAACGGGCGGAGTGGGTGGGAGAACAATGGACGACTGGACTTCGTCAGCAGTCACCGCCGGGTGCCACCCGCACCGCCCCAGCGCCCGCACCAACGCCCGCACCATCAACGGGTCGAACTGCGTACCGGCACAGCGCGACAACTCCTCCAGCGCCGCAGACACCGGCCGAGCCCTCCGGTAGGACCTCGTCGACGTCATCGCGTCGAAGGCATCGGCGACAGCGACTACCCGTGCGGACTCCGGGATCTGACTCCCCAACAGCCCGTACGGATACCCGCTCCCGTCCAACCGCTCGTGGTGGTGCAGGACAGCCGCACGGGCCTCCCCCAGAAAACCGATCCCGCGCACCATCTCGTGGCCGTACTCGGGATGCAGTTCGATCACCCGCCGCTCCTCGGGAGTCAGCGGCCCTTCCTTGCGCAGCAACCGCGTGGGCACGCCCAGCTTCCCCACGTCGTGCAGGATCCCGGCGAAGCGCAGCACTTCCACCCGCGAGTCGTCCATGCCCAGCTCGCGCGCGATCATCATCGACGCCTGCCCCACCCGTTCACTGTGCCCGCGGGTGTACCCGTCCTTGATGTCGACGGCCTGGACGAGGGCACGGATCGTCGCCTGATGCGCGGCACGCTCCTGGTGGTACTGCGCGAACACCCACCAGGACACCCCCATCGGCAACAGCACGAGCAACGCGGCGACGGGGCCGTAGGGACTGCGCCACAGGACGGCCATCATCAGCCCGGCGAGCCCGTGCACGCCGATCGGCGCCAGGGACCGTAGGAACAGCCCTCGCCAGGCCCGTCGTACAGGCATCCGCTCGGCCAGCGCGAGGATCCCGCCGTCGAGGACGGTCAGGACCAGGCAGAAGGCGAGGACGGCGGCCAGAGCGGGCACCAGCGCATACGGGAAGTCGGACGCGACGACCGCGTTCCGGCCGCCCAGCGCCCAGTGCACCTGCCCGGCCGCCCAGACGCCGAGCGCGAGCTGCGCGGCCCGCCAGCTCCGCCGCAGCCAGGGCGAGCCCTGTTCGACGCGGGAGAGCAGCGCCCCCGGCAGCGGTACGAGCGCGGCGGCGGGCGGGGGCAGGAGAAAGGCCGCGGCGAGCAGCACCGGGTAGAAGGTGCCGGCGAACCGGCGCCGGGCGATCTGCTCGCAGCCGGCGTAGAGGGCGGCCAACAGCGCGACCGCCCACCAGGGTGCGTGGACGGTCGGCAGCGGAAGCAGGCAGAACAGTGCGCCGAGGGCGACACAGACGACGTACGCACGTGCCCGTGCCGGTGTCGCCTCCATGACTGACGCCCTTCCCCCCGACCATGCCTGTCCAGGCCGAGGAGCCTAGGGCGGTCGGGGGAGGGCTGCGGGCGTATCAGCCGCGGATTAGCACGTTCGAGTGACGACAGCCCGTTCCCCGAAGGGACTCGGGGGTTCCGGGGTCAGGACTCCTGCGGAGTGGCCGTCACGTCGTGCTCGGGCACGGCCTGTCCCGACCGGATCATCTCCAGTCGTCCCATGACCTTGGAGCGCAGGTCCGACGGCACGTCGTCCTGCCCGCAGCACCGCTTGACGAGCTTCTTCACGGCCTGCTCAAGGCCGTACTTCTCCAGGCACGGCGAGCACTCCTCGAAGTGCACCTCGAACTTGGTGCAGTCCGCGTCCGGCATCTCCCGGTCCAGGAACTCGTAGAGATGGTCGAGGACCTCACTGCAGTCCGTCTCGTGCGGCTCTCCGCAGCTCATGAGCCCGAGCCTTTCGCTTCGTCCGACTCTCCGGCACCGGCCGGGACCAGTCCGCGGTCACGCGCGTAGTCCTCAAGCATGCCGCGCAGTTGACGGCGGCCCCGGTGCAGTCGGGACATCACCGTGCCGATGGGTGTCCCCATGATGTCCGCGATCTCCTTGTACGCAAAGCCCTCTACGTCCGCGAGATAGACGGCGATGCGGAATTCCTCGGGGATCGCCTGGAGTGCTTCCTTCACGTCCGAGTCGGGCAGATGGTCGAGCGCCTGCGACTCCGCGGAGCGCAGACCGGTCGACATGTGCGACTCGGCACGGGCGAGCTGCCAGTCCTCGATCTCCTCGGCCGCGGAGCGCTGGGGTTCACGCTGCTTCTTGCGGTACGAGTTGATGAACGTGTTGGTGAGGATCCGGTACAGCCACGCCTTGAGGTTGGTGCCCTCGCGGAACTGGTGGAAGGACGCGTACGCCTTGGCGTACGTCTCCTGCACCAGGTCCTCGGCGTCGGCCGGATTGCGCGTCATACGCAGCGCGGCCGAATACATCTGGTCGAGGAATTCGAGCGCGTCCCGTTCGAAGCGCGCACTGCGCTCCGCCGTGGACTCCGTGCTCGTGCCCTGGCCCTCGGGCTGCTCCGCCTGGCCGTGTTCGGTCCCTGCGTCGGTACCGGGAACCGGACCCACCTCCTCAAGATTCCGGGCAGCACCGAAGCCGGTACCACCAGAATCGGAGGATAGACGACGATCCGGTCCGCCCGCCGCCCCAATAGGGGTGGCCTTGGCCGCGTGCAGCACCGACCAGTCCAGGTCGGAGCGGCTGCTACGGGCCGGGCAGAAGGTCGAACCCATGCGGAGGACTTCCTTTCTACGACTCTCTATGTCCGCCACAACAGTGGTACGGGCCCCGGCATTCCCCCCTTTACCCAAGTGTTCGAGTCCACTCGACCACGCTCCCCGTGATGATCTCCAGGGCCGCCTCCTGCCCGATCTCCGCCCGCTTCGGCACCGCGAACCCGTGATCGCCGTACGGCACCTCGACCAGCTCGTAGTCGCCCTGCGGGAACTCCGCCGGTTTCCCGAAGGGGTCGTTCCCGCCCTGCACGACGAGCGTGGGCACCCCGGCCCCGAGCAGTTCGTCGGCCCGCGACTTCTCCGGCTTGCCCGGCGGATGCAGCGGGAAACTCAGGGCGAGGACGGCGGCGGCACCCAGCTCCGTCGCCGTACGACAGGCCACGCGGGCTCCGGCGCTACGGCCCCCGGAGATCACCGGCAACCCCGGCTTCGCCACGGCCGCCCAGATCCCCCGCCACCCCACGTCGAGCGTCTTCGGCGCGGGCGCGACCTTCTTCCCTGCGACCCGCCAGGGCTGCTCGACGAGCGCGACGGAGACGCCGTGCCCGGGAAGTACGGCGGCAAGGGCCCGCAGATCCCGGGCGTCGATGCCGCCCCCGGCGCCATGGCTGACGGCGAGGACGAGCCGCGCCTTCTTGGCCGTGTGCCAGGCGATGCGGGCCGCACCCGCATCGGTCTCAATGATCTCGCTCACATCAGAAGCCACAACAGGAGTCACGTCAGAAGTCACATCAGAAAAGTGTGCCTTCTTCGGGACCTTCCAGTTCCTTCAGCAGCTCCGGTCCGTTGTTGCGGACGTTGCTGACGGCCGTGGACACCGGGTAGGCGCGCAACAGCCCGGCGGGCGGCGGGTCGAGTAGCTCGCGCAGGTCGTCGGGGTCCGTGCGGGAGGGGTCGAGCCAGGAGTCCCAGCGGTCCGGAGTGAGCATCAGGGGCATCCGCGGATGGATGTCGGCCAGCGCGTACGGCCCCTCGTCCGGCGCGACCGCCAGCGGGGTCGTCTCCGCCTCGGTCGTGATCACCGAGCAGGTGACCCACCAGGCCAGCGGATGGTCGTCGGGCAGCGTCCGGTCCCGCCAGAACTCGTACAGCCCGGCCATCGCGAACACCGACCCGTCGGCGGGAAGCACGAAATACGGCTGCTTGCGCTGCCGCTTCTTCTTCCCCTCGACCTCCAGCTCCCGCTCGTCCTTGGCGGTGACCCACTCGTAGTAGCCGTCGGCCGGGATGATGCAGCGCCGGGCGGCGAAGGCACGGCGGTACGACGGCTTCTCGTGCACGGTCTCGGCGCGGGCGTTGATCATCCGGGCGCCGCCCTCGGGGGTCTTCGACCAGCTCGGCACGAGCCCCCACTTGAGCTTGCGCAGCTGGCGAACCGGCTTCGCGCTGTCCGCGTCCTTAAGTGGACGGTCGAGGACTGCATAGACCTCTTTGGTCGGGGCCACGTTGTAGTCGGGAGCCAAAGCCTCCTCGGGCTCCCACTTCTCGATCTCAAAGACTCCTGCGAGATCCTCGGGTCCACGACTCGCTGCATACCGTCCGCACATACGTGTCACACTGCCAGATTCGACGACCACCACGGGAGCCTCCGCCACCAATGGACAGCACCGCAATCGCCTCGATACCCGCCCTCTGGGACGAGGTCTTCGGCAGCCAGCCCGACCCGGATCTCTGGGTGGTGATCGCCACCATGGTCGCCGCACTGGCCGTGGTGGTCCCGCACAACGTGTGGCGCCTCTCCCGCAACGCCATCACCATCGCCCACGAGGGCGGCCACGGCCTGGTGGCCCTCCTCACCGGCCGCCAGCTCACCGGCATCCGCCTGCACTCCGACACCAGCGGCCTCACGGTCAGCCGCGGCAAGCCGCACGGCCTCGGCATGATCCTCACGGCGGCCGCCGGCTACACCGCTCCCCCACTCCTGGGCCTGGGCGGCGCGGCCCTCCTGGGCGCCGGCCACATCACGCTCCTCCTCTGGCTGTCGACCGTCCTCCTGATAGCCATGCTGGTGATGATCCGCAACGCCTACGGCGCCCTCACGGTCATCCTCAGCGGCGCAGCCTTCCTGCTCGTGTCCTGGCTGACGGGCCCCCAGGTGCAGGCTGCGTTCGCGTACGCGGTGGTGTGGTTCTTGTTGCTGGGGGGAGTCCGCCCAGCGTTCGAACTCCAGGCGAAGAGGTCCAGGGGCGGCGCAGGCGACTCGGACGCAGACCAGTTGGCGCGACTGACGCACGTACCAGCGGGTCTATGGCTGTTCCTGTTCCACCTGGTATCCCTGTGCTCGCTCATAGGCGGCGGCAGGTGGCTACTGGAGCTATGACGCGCCCCGAAGGGGCAGGCGTCAGGGGCGCGGGGCTGTATCTATTTGCGGCTCCGCCGCGCGGGCGCGACCAGCCCCAACAGCGCGGCACTCGACAGACGGCCTACTTATACAGTGGGGCCATGGCCCCGAACGACTCACAAACCGCCCTCTGGCCCGCCCCCACCGCCGCCGGAGCCGTCGACGCGACGGTCCACGTCCCGGGGTCCAAGTCCGTCACCAACCGCGCCCTCGTCCTCGCCGCCCTCGCCAGCGAACCGGGTTGGCTGCGCCGTCCCCTCCGCTCCCGGGACACCCTCCTCATGGCCGGCGCCCTGCGCGCGATGGGCGTAGGCATCGAGGAGGGCGTAGGCACGGAGAAGGGCTCCGGAGAGTTCTGGCGGGTCATCCCGTCCGGCCTGCACGGCCCGGCCACGATCGACGTCGGCAACGCGGGCACCGTGATGCGCTTCCTGCCCCCCGTCGCCGCCCTGGCCGACGGCCCCATCCGGTTCGACGGCGACCCGCGGTCGTACGAACGCCCCCTGCACGGCGTGATCGACGCCCTGCGCGTCCTCGGTGCCCGGATCGACGACGACGGCCGGGGCGCGCTGCCCCTGACGGTGCACGGCGGGGGCGCGCTGGACGGCGGCCCGGTGGAGATCGACGCCTCGTCCTCGTCCCAGTTCGTGTCGGCCCTGCTCCTCTCCGGCCCGCGCTTCAACCAGGGCGTAGAGGTCCGCCACACCGGCTCCTCCCTCCCCTCCATGCCGCACATCCGCATGACGGTCGACATGCTGCGCGCGGTCGGCGCCCAGGTGGACACCCCGGAGTCGGGCGGCGAGCCCAACGTCTGGCGGGTGACCCCGGGCGCGCTGCTCGGCCGCGACCTGACCGTGGAGCCGGATCTGTCGAACGCCCAGCCCTTCCTCGCGGCAGCGCTCGTCGCCGGCGGCAAGGTCGTCGTACCGGACTGGCCGGCCCGTACCACCCAGCCCGGTGACCGGCTGCGGGAGATCTTCACCGAGATGGGCGGTTCCTGCGAACTGACCGAGTACGGGCTGGAGTTCACCGGTTCGGGTGCGATCCACGGCATCGACGTGGACCTGGGCGAGGTCGGCGAACTGACCCCCGGCATCGCGGCGGTCGCCGCCCTCGCGGACTCACCGTCCACCCTCCGGGGCGTCTCCCACCTGCGCCTGCACGAGACGGACCGGCTCGCCGCGCTCACCAAGGAGATCAACGAGCTGGGCGGTGACGTGACCGAGACCGCCGACGGTCTGCACATCCGCCCGCGCCGCCTGCACGGCGGGATCTTCCACACCTACGAGGACCACCGCATGGCCACCGCGGGCGCGATCATCGGCCTCGCGGTCGAGGGCGTGCAGATCGAGAACGTGGCGACGACGGCGAAAACCCTTCCGGACTTCCCCGACCTGTGGACCGGGATGCTCGGGAGCGACGGGGCGTAGGGGACACACGCCATGCGTCGCTACGGCAAGAACACCGACGAGGACGACATCCGCCAGCGCCCGAACCGCAAGGGCAACCGGCCGCGTACGAACATCCGCCCCAAGCACGAGGAAGCGGTCGAGGGCATGGTCCTCACCGTCGACCGGGGCCGGCTGACCTGTCTGGTCGAGGACCGGGTCGTGATGGCGGTCAAGGCCCGCGAACTGGGCCGGAAGGCGGCGGTGGTCGGCGACCGGGTCGGCATCATCGGCGACCTGTCCGGCGACAAGGACACCCTCGCCCGCATCATCCGCATCGAGCCACGCACCTCCGTACTGCGCCGCACGGCCGACGACGACGACCCGTACGAGCGCGTCGTCGTCGCCAACGCCGACCAGCTCGCCATCGTCACCGCCCTCGCCGACCCCGAGCCGCGCCCCCGCCTCATCGACCGCTGCCTGGTCGCCGCCTACGACGGCGGCCTCGACCCACTCCTCGTCCTGACCAAGTCAGACCTGGCGTCACCGGACCAACTCCTGGAGATGTACGGCGCGTTGGGCGTCCCCTACGTCGTCACGAGCCGCGAGGAGCTGGAGAACGGCACGGCGGTGGAGCGGGTCCGCAAGCAACTCGACGGCAAGATCACCGCGTTCGTCGGCCACTCCGGCGTCGGCAAGACGACCCTGGTCAACGCGCTGGTCTCGCTGGAGCGGCGGCGCAGCACCGGCATCGTCAACGCCGTCACCGGCCGCGGCCGGCACACCACGACCTCGGCACGCGCGATCCCGCTGCCGGACGACTCCGGCTGGGTCGTGGACACCCCGGGCGTCCGTTCCTTCGGCCTGCACCACGTGGACCCGTCCCGGGTGATCAAGGCCTTCCCCGACCTGGAGCCGGGCACGGAGAACTGCCCGCGCGCGTGCAGCCACGACGAGCCGGACTGCGCCCTGGACCAGTGGGTGGCCGACGGTCACGCCGACCCGCAGCGGCTGTACTCGCTACGGCGGCTGCTGGCCACCCGTGAGCGCACAGAAGGCGACTGATCATCGTCTGACCACCGCGTGTTTGTGGGGACTCAAGTTCGGTAAGTGCATAATCGCACCGAGCCGGACAAACGGGAGGACAGCACATGGCGTGGCTGCTGGTTGTCGTGGCCGGAATTCTGGAGACCGGGTTCGCCGTGTGCCTGAAGCTGTCCCACGGCTTCACGCGCCTGTGGCCCACGGTCGCCTTCTGCACCTTCGCCCTGGGCAGCTTCGGCCTGCTCACCCTCTCCCTGAAGAAACTCGACGTGGGTCCCGCCTACGCCGTGTGGACCGGCATCGGCGCGGCCGGCACCGCGATCTACGGGATGGCCTTCCTGGGCGACCTGGTGTCGACGCTGAAGCTCGTGTCGATCAGCTTCGTCATCGTCGGCGTGATCGGACTCCAACTGTCCGGTTCCGCACACTGACCACCCGTGTCATTTAGCTGGGCCCAGCGCGCCGCGCACCAGTTCGCCGACCCCGCCCTCCCCCGGCGGCGCCGCCACGCAGGACAGGGCGAGGCGGACGACGAGTTCGCAGGAGCGGGCCAGGTCGGCGGTGTCCGGCTTGACGGCACCGGGCCCGGCCAGCGCCGCTACGGCACGGTCGCGGACGACGGCCACGAAGTCGCCGGGCGAGGGCAGCGGCCCGTCGGCCCGGCGCTGTGCCGGTACGGCGGAGGAGGACGGCACCGCGGACAGGGTGGGTGAGGGCAGCCGTTCGCTCCAGCAGCCGGTGAGCATGGCTCGTACCAGCGCGTTCTCGCGGGCCGCTGACGTGGTCCACTCGGCGGTCGCGGTCAGCCGCTCGCGGGCGTCGGCATGGGCGCCGAGGGCCCGGTCGACGCCGACGAGATACCCGTCGGCCTCCCTTCTGACCAGCGCCCGCGCGAGCCCCTCCTTGCTCCCGAACTCGTTGTACAGCGTCTGCCGGGACACTCCGGCGGCAGCGGCCACGTCCACCATCCGTACGGTGGACCACGACCGGCGCGCCAGTGCCGTATAGGCGGCGTCCAGCAGGGATTCCCGCGCTGCAGGCATCATTCGCCTCCCGGGGCGAGCGGCTCTGCGCCCAGATTTGACGCGCACGGGAGCACTGTCAAGGGTTCGCGGCGGCGCCGGGGGGCGCACTTCGGCCATTGCGCGCGGGAGTTGACGGAAGAGTGCCGCTCAGGGAAGGGGCACGACGGTCCCCCACCTCACGTTTCGCCCACCGGACCCTGTAGCCCCGGCGCAACCCCTGAAGATACGGTTCACGCATGGCCGACTATCACGATGACCTGCGCCTCGCCCACGTCCTCGCGGACGCCGCCGACGCCGCGACGACCGCACGGTTCAAGGCGCTCGATCTCAAGGTCGAGACCAAGCCGGACATGACTCCGGTGACCGAGGCGGACAAGGCTGCCGAGGACCTGATCCGCGGCCATCTGCAGCGCGCCCGCCCGCGCGACGCGGTCCTCGGCGAGGAGTACGGCATCGAGGGCACCGGCCCCCGCCGCTGGGTGATCGACCCGATCGACGGCACCAAGAACTACGTACGCGGCGTTCCCGTCTGGGCCACGCTCATCTCCCTCACGGAGGCGGCGGAGGGCGGTTACCAGCCCGTCGTCGGCCTGGTCTCCGCGCCCGCGCTCGGCCGCCGCTGGTGGGCCGCGAAGGGCCACGGCGCCTACACCGGCCGCAGCCTCTCCTCCGCCTCCCGGCTGCGCGTCTCCCAGGTCTCGAAGCTGACCGACGCCTCCTTCGCGTACTCCTCGCTCACCGGCTGGGAGGACCAGGGCCGCCTGGGCGGCTTCCTCGACCTGACCCGCGAGGTGTGGCGCACACGCGCGTACGGCGACTTCTGGTCCTACATGATGGTCGCCGAGGGCTCGGTCGACATCTGCGCCGAACCGGAGCTTTCGCTCTGGGACATGGCGGCGACCGCGATCATCGTCACCGAGGCAGGCGGCACCTTCACGGGCCTCGACGGCCGCCCGGGCCCGCACAGCGGCAACGCGGCGGCGTCGAACGGCATCCTGCACGACGAGTTCCTGGGGTATCTCAACATGCGCTACTGAGCCCCACGAGACGCCCACACACGCCCCCAACCGGCCGTGCGCGCCCTCTTGTTGACCCGTGCTTTGCCTGCGACTCTGAGAGTCCCCCCACTTGTGAACTTGTGAATCCGGTAACTATCGGACCCGGATTCCCTAGGAGGTGGCCTCATCCCATGCTGGTCCGCGACGCCATGAGCACGGTGGTTCTCACCATCGGCCCCGCCCACACCCTCCGCCAGGCAGCCGCCCTGATGTCCTCACGCCGCGTCGGCGCGGCCGTGGTCCTCGATCCGGACGCCGGCGGCATCGGCATCCTCACCGAACGCGACATCCTCAACTCGCTCGGCCGGGGCCAGAACCCGGACACCGAGCGCGCCCACGCCCACACCACCACCGACGTCGTCTTCGCCACCCCGGACTGGACCCTGGAAGACGCGGCCAGCGCGATGACCCACGGCGGCTTCCGCCACCTCATCGTCCTCGACCGCGCCGAGCCCGCCGGCATCGTCTCGGTCCGCGACATCATCCGCTGCTGGGCACCCGCACGACAGCAGGTTCCCGCCTGACGGCCACCCGGGCAAACGGTTGGACTGAGTCCAATTCCAGCCCCCCTCCAAAGTCACACCTATTCGGAAACTGGTCACCCTGCTGTTAAGCTGGCTCGCATGAGTGACCTCCTGGAGCGGCTGCGCGGACGCGGATGGCGGATGACCGCACAGCGGCGCGTCGTGGCCGAAGTGCTCGACGGCGACCACGTCCACATGACCGCCGACGAGGTCCACTCCCGCGCCGTGGCCAAGCTGCCCGAGATCTCCCGGGCGACGGTCTACAACACGCTGGGCGAGCTGGTCTCGCTCGGCGAGGTCCTGGAAGTCTCCACGGACAAGCGAGCCAAGCGCTACGACCCGAACGCGCACCGGCCCCACCACCACCTGGTCTGCGCCCAGTGCGGCCAGATCCGCGACGTCCACCCGGGCGGCAACCCCCTCGCCGACCTCCCCGACTCGGAGCGCTTCGGCTTCACGGTCTCGGACGTCGAGGTGACGTACCGCGGACTGTGCCCGAACTGCACGAGCGCATAGCGGTCCTCCAACGACCCGTCCACAAAGCCCCGGCACCGCATCCCGCGGACGCCGGGGCTTTGTACTGCGCAAGCCCCTGGGAGGCATGCCCTGAAGATCGACGCGTCGGTTGCGTGTCACCGTAGAAACACCGAGGGCCGGAACCCTTTCGGATTCCGGCCCTCGGCCTTCAGTAGCGGGGACAGGATTTGAACCTGCGACCTCTGGGTTATGAGCCCAGCGAGCTACCGAGCTGCTCCACCCCGCGTCGATGAATGCAACATTACGTCAGGCGGGCGGAAAGAAGCAAATCGCTTATCAACCCAGGTCAGCTCCCGTCAGCCCGTCCGGCGTTTGAGGACGAGGCCCCTTCAGGGCCGAAGCGGGGGTCTGGGGGCGGCAGCCCCCAGGGACGGGACGGGTAGGGGCGGCGGGGGCGAAAAACCCCCACCGCTACGCCGTCAGCTCCTGCCGCAACGCATCCCGCAACCGAGCCGCCCGCTCAGAAACCTCCCCCGGCCCCAACGTCACCGCCCGATCAGCCCACCGCTGCCCCTCGGCCAGCTCGCCGCGACGCGCGTAAACCAGAGCCAGTCGCAACGCCGCCCGCCCATGCCCCGCATCCGCGGCCCGAGCCCACCACACCGCCGCCTCAGGCTCACTCCCCTCCCGAGCCAGCAACAGCCCGAGGTTGAAAGCACCGTTGCGGGACCCGGCCTCGGCAGCCTCCCGGTACCACCGAGCCGCCTCGACGACATCCCCGCGCGCGGCGGCGAGCATCCCGACCCGCACCTGAGCCCGCCGATGCCCCTGAGACGCCGCCCGCTCGTACCACTCCTCGCACTCGGTCTTCTCGTGCACCTGCTCGCCCAACTCGTGCGCGGGCGCGGGCGGTCGCCGCGCGTCGAGCACCGAGGCCAGCCGGTACGCCGCCTCCGCGCTCCCCCCGCCGGCGGCGCACCGCAGATGCCGTTCGGCCTCCCGCTCGTCCCCGTCCCGCAGCCGGGCGATCCCGACCTGCAACGCCGCTTCCGTGTGCCCGGCAGCCGCCGCCCGCTCGTACCAGGGCAGCGCGACCGTCTCCTCGCCGCGCCCGGCGAAGAGAATCCCCAGGTTGAAGGCGGCGTCCACGCTGCCCGCCTCCGCGGCCTTGGAGAACCACGGCTCGGCACCGGTCGCGTCGCCGCCCTGGAGCAGCAGCACGGCCAGCGCGTTCGCCGCCTCGCGGTGTCCGGCGTAGGCCGCCCGCCGGTACCACTGCTCGGCCTGCGCGGTACGCGTCTGCTCGGCGCAGAGCAGCCCGAGGTTGTACGCGCCGTTCACGTCACCGGCGTCCATCGCAGCTCGGTACCACCGCTCGGCGGTCTGTGTCTCGCCGCGCTCGGCGTGCAGCGCGCCCAGCGCGTTGGCCGCGTTGCCGTCGCCGTCCTGGGCGGCGCGGAGCCACCACACGGCGGCGCTCTCGGTGTCGCCGGCGTCGCGCAGCAGGAACCCGAGCGCGCAGGCGGCCCGCGCCTCCCCGTCCTTGGCGGACGTCAGATACCAGCGCCCGGCCTCCTTGAGCTCGCCCCGCTTCTCCAGGATCGCCCCGAGTTGCAGCGCGGCCCGCTGGTGCCCGCGCGCGGCGGCCTGCCGGTACCACTGCTCGGCCTCGTTCCCGGGGTCCCCCGACGCGTCGGGGGCTCCAGGCGCCGATGCGACACCGTTGTCAGTCCCGCCCTCGTCCTCGTGCGGCGCCCGGCGATCAAGCGCCCGCGCCAGCCGGTACGCGGCCTCGCGGTGCCCGCGCTCGGCGGCGGAGCGCATCCACTGCTCGGCCGCGGTGTCCCCGCGGTGCTCCAGCAGATCGGCGAGCGCGTAGGCGCCCAGCGCGTGGCCCTGTTCGGCGGACTGGCGCAGCCAGTACTCGGCGGCGGGCTCGTCGCCGCGCTCGCGGTGGTACCGGCCGAGCGCGTGCGCGGCCGCGGCGGAGCCGGCCACTGCGGCGATCCGCCACCATCCGGCGGCCTCGTCGGTGTAGCCGCGCTGGTGCAGGAGGACACCCAGGTTGTTGGCCGCGGCCCGGTCGCCCTCGGCGGTGGCGGCACGCAGCAGAGGCTCGGCTCCGTCGAGATCACCGCGGCGCAGCAGCATCGCTCCGAGGACACTCGTCGCCTCGACGTCGCCGGCCTGCGCGGCGAGCCGTGTACGTGCCTCGTCGACAGCCTCCCCGTCACCGGTCTCGTCCCGGTCGGAAGGCTGCACAAAACGCCCTGTATCCAACAGAGTTGCCTTGTCCCCCATAACGTCCATCGTCGCACCACCTGCAACCTGGGTACACCTGGTATACCGCAGCCAGTGAGGTCTCTACAGCGTTTTGTCGACATGCCCACAGAGAGACAAGCGAAACACGGTTTCACCAAGTCCCCCCGGCGGCACGGCCGTCACCCTCGTCGGCACATGCGTTCGCACAGCGCGAAGGCCCGGATCCTTGGAGGATCCGGGCCTTCGCGATCAGTAGCGGGGACAGGATTTGAACCTGCGACCTCTGGGTTATGAGCCCAGCGAGCTACCGAGCTGCTCCACCCCGCGCCGTTGTGTTGCAACCGTACCACGGGCGCGAGGTGGGCTTTTACCTATCCGCTGCTGGGGCTGCTGCTCGGACTCGGACTACTGGTGCTCTTGCCGCTGCCCTTGCTCTTGTCGGCCGCGGCCTGCGCGTCCTCGGCCCGCTTGAGCGCGGACTGGAGATCCTTCTGCGCCTGCCCGTACGCCACCCAGTCGCCCTTCTTCAGGGCCGCCTGCCCTGCGTCGAAGGCCTTCTGGGCGTCGCTCAACGCCGCCTGGACCGTTGGATTACTGGACGTCGGCGGACTCGTGCTCGTATCCGGTGGCTGGGTCGTCGTACTCTCCGCCCCGAAGACCTTGTTGAGACCCTCGTCCAGCGTGTCCTCGAAGGCGGTCTTGTTCCCGTAGGCCACCAACACCTTGCGCAGGAGCGGGTACTTGAGTCCACCACCGCGTACGTAGACCGGCTCCACGTAGAGCAGTCCTCCGTCGAGCGGCACCGTCAGCAGGTTGCCGTACTCGATGTCGGAGTCGCCGCCCTTGAGCAGCTTGATGGACTCGGCGATGTCCTGTTGCGAGTTGAAGGCGCTCTGCACCTGTTTAGGCCCGCCGACGGTCGTGCTGGTCGGCAGCTTCAGGATTCTGATCTTGCCGTAATCGCTCGTGCCGGCCTCGGAGTCGACCGCCATGAAGGCGCTGAGGTTGTCTCTTCCGTTCGGTGTGAACGTCGTCGTCAGCGAGAACGCCTGCGCGGACTGGTCCGGCATCTTCATGCTCAGGTAGTACGGCGGCACCGCGCTGCCCGACTTGTTGGTCGGGTCGTCCGGCACCTGCCACACCTCGCTGCCGCTGAGGAACGTCTGCGCGTCCGTCACGTGGTAGCGGGTGAGCAGCTCGCGCTGGACCTTGAACAGGTCCTGCGGGTACCGGAGATGGGCCATCAGCGAGGACGAGATGTCCTTCCTCGGCTCGACCGTGTTCGGGAACGCCTTCATCCAGGTCTTCAGGACCGGGTCCTCGGTGTCCCACTGGTAGAGCTTGACGGCACCGGTGTACGCGTCGACGGTCGCCTTCACCGAGTTGCGGATGTAGTTGACCTGGTTCTGCTGGGCCACCACCGCACGGTTGTTGTTCGTCGCCGTCAGCGAGTCGGCCGTCGTATCGCCGAGGGTCGTACGTGAGGCGTACGGGTATCCGTTGCTCGTCGTGTACGCGTCGACGATCCACTGGATACGGCCGTCCACGACCGCCGGGTAGGCGTCGCCGTCGATGGTCAGCCAGGGCGCCACCGCTTCGACGCGCTCCTTGGGCGTGCGGTTGTACAGGATCCGCGAACCCTCGCCGATCGCACCGGAGTAGAGGATCTGCGGCTCGTTGAACGCCACCGCGTACGCGGCCCGGTTGAGCGGGTTGGAGAGGTTGACCCCGCTCTTGCCCGTGTAGCTGGTGGTCTTCTCGCCGCTGTCGTCGGAGTAGTCGATCTCCTTCTGGGGACCGCCGACGATCGAGTACGTGGTGGTCTTCTCGCCGTAGTAGATCTGCTGCTCGTACGTCCCGAGGTCACCCGTGGACGGCAGGTCGGACTCGGTGAAGACCGGGCGGCCCTCGGAGTCGACCTCGGTGCCCTTGGCGGCGACCACGCCGTAGCCGTGGGTGTAGCGGAAGTGGTCGTTGATCCAGTTGTTCTTCGGAATGCCGTTGAGGTTCAGCTCACGCAGACCGATGACCGTGTCCTGGTCCTTGCCGTCCTTGCTGTAGCGGTCGACATCCAGGTTGGTCGGGAACGCGTAGTAGTTCCTGATCTGCTGGAGCTGCTGGAACGTGGGCGACACGACGTTCGGGTCCACGATCCGGATGCTCGCCGTGGAGTCGACGTCGGAACGCAGCTTGGTCTTGTCCTTGGTCGTACTCGTCCCCGAGTACTCGGTGACCTTGGTGTCGTCGATCCCGTAGGCCTCGCGCGTCGCCTTGAGGTTCTTCTGGACGTACGGGGCTTCCTTGGCCTGTTCGTTCGGCTGGACCGTGAACTTCTGGACGATCGCCGGGTACAGGCCGCCGATGAGGATCGCGGAGAGCACCATCAGGCCGAAGCCGATGACGGGCAGCTGCCAGGTGCGCCGCCAGAGGGTGGCGAAGAACAGCAGCGCGCAGATGACGGCGATGCAGAACAGGATCGTCTTGGCCGGCAGATACGCGTTCGCGTCGACGTACCGAAGGCCCGTCCAGTCGCCCGTCGCCTTGAAGTCGCTGGATTTCACGGCGAGTCCGTACCGGTCGAGCCAGTAGGCCACCGCCTTGAGCGCGACGAAGATGCCGAGCAGCACCGACAGATGCCCGGTGGCCGCGGCCGTGGCGCGCGCGCCCGGGCTGGTGATGCGCAGGCCGCCGTACAGGTAGTGCGTCAGTGCGGCGGCGAGCAGCGAGAGGATCGCGGCGGCGAAGCCGAAGCCGAGCAGGAAGCGGTACCAGGGCAGGTCGAACGCGTAGAAGGAGACGTCTAGGTGGAACTGCGGGTCCTTCTGGTGGAAGGGCACGCCGTTGACCCACATCAGCCAGACCCGCCACTGACTGGACGCCGAGGCGCCCGCGATCAGCCCGACCAGGGCGGTGATCGCCAGAAGCAGCCACTTCTTGTACGGCGCGATGCCCATCCGGTACCGGTCGAGGCTCTGCTGCTCCATCGACATGGCGCTCAGCGGTGGGCGCAAGCGGTGCGCCAGCCAGATGTTCACACCGACCGCGGCCGCCATCAGCAGACCGAAGACGAAGAACAGCCCGATCTTGGTCGACAGGGTGGTGGTGAACACGGACGAGTAATGCACCGACCGGTACCAGAGCCAGTCCGTCCAGAAGCCCGCGAACATCGTGAACGCCATGCCGAGTACGGCAAGGACGCCCAGTGTCATGAGCAAAGTCCGGACTCGCCGGGACGGGCGGCCCACTCTGATCCGCGGCCCTGTCGGGCCTCCGCCGCGGTCCGGCATCTGGAAAGCCAAGGTGCGCACCTCGAAGTTCGCTGTTGGTCGCTGTCGTTGCGTCAGGTCCCCGGTTTCGGGGACCCTCCGTAGCCCCGCGTGATCACGGGCCCACACCTATGCAACTTACTCACCGTTTACTCGGTTCCCGATTCCGGCCATGAACGAGGCAGGATTGTGACCATGTCCAACACTCCCATGGCAGCGAACCCCCTCACCCGGGCCGTACTCGAGATCGACGAGTACGCCGCCGGGCTCGGCTGGGACCAGCCCGCTCGCCTCTTCGCCCTGGTAGACACCGCGCGACTGCGGGCCCAGGAACCCGGTCTCGCGGCCCAACTCGGCCTGCGGGACGAGCCCGAGACCACCGGTCTCACCCCGATCGAGCAGGAGGAGATCCCGGCCGGAAAGCCGCTGGACGAGTTCCTCGGCACGATCGCCTGGCCCGACGCGGTGGCCGGCTGCGCGCTCACCGTCGAGCGCCTGATGCTGCCGCCGTCCGCCGAGGCCTCGGTCCCGGACGGGCTGAGCGAGAAGAAGCTCACCCAGTGGGTGGCCCAGCACCCGGACCGCCAGGAGGTCCGGATGACGGTCGCGGTCCTGCGCGACGGCACCCGCGACTCGGCCCTGCGCCTGCGCGAGAAGGACTCCCCCACGGAGGTCCTCACGGGCGGCGCCCTGGTCCCCGGCCTGGCGGAGGCCCTGTCGGCGACCTTCGAGGACTGACGCCGTCTGCTACAACTCCGGTCCTCAGGTACGACTCCGGGGGCGCCCTCTGCCTGAGGGCGCCCCCGGAGTCGTACCTGAGGTCTTCTTAAGAAGGGGCTTGTTCAGCTCTTGGTGCTGCACTTCGGGAGGTCGTCGGTCTTGCCGCTGTTGATCAGCTTGAGGGAGCTGATCGCGTCCTTGATGGTGTTGACCTTGACGAGCCTGAGGCCCCCGGGGGTGTCCTTGGCGGCCTCGGCGCAGTTGTCGGCGGGGGTCAGGAAGTACTGGGCGCCCTTGCTGCGCGCGCCGACCGTCTTCATCGAGATGCCGCCGATCGGGCCGACCTTGCCGTTGTCGTCGATCGTGCCGGTGCCGGCGACGAACTTGCCGCCGGTGAGGTCGCCCGGGGTGAGCTTGTCGTAGATGCCGAGCGCGAACATCAGGCCGGCACTCGGTCCGCCGACGTCGGCGAGCTTGATGTCGATGGTGAACGGGAACGTGTGATCGGTTCCGGCCGAGATACCGACGATGGCGCGCTTCGCACCGGTGTCGTCGGAGGTCGCGGTGGTGATCGTGATCTTCTGCGTCGCGGTCGCCGTCCTGTTCGCCTTCACGGCGGCGGCCTGCTCCTTGGCGGGCACGATCGTGAACACGACGTTCTCGCCGGGCTTGTGCTTGGTGACCAGCTTCGCGACGTCGTCGGGCTGCTTCACCGTCGTGCCGTCGACGGCCTTGATCACGTCCCCGGCGTGCAGCTTGCCCTCGGCCGGGGAGTCCTTGACGACCGTCGAGACGATCACCCAGGACTTCACCGGGACGCCCAACTGGTCCAGGGCGGCGACCTTGGCGCTCTCCTGGGACTGGCTGAACTCCTCGGCGTTCTCCTGGGTCGACTGCTGCTCCGTCTTGCCGTCGGGGTACAGCGTGTCGTGCGGGACGACCTTGTCGTCGTGGGCCAGCCAGCCGTACACGGCCTCGATGAGGTTCATGTTGTAGTCGGCACTGGTGACCCGGACCGTCGTCATGTTCAGGTGACCGGTCGTCGGGTAGATCTTGCGCCCGGTGATCTGCAGCACCGGCTCGCCGTCGTGGTCCCCGAGGGTGTTCACCGTGGGGCCCGGTGACATCTCCGCATACGGGACGTTGATGAAGACTCCCGCGCACAGGAGCGCGATCAGCATCAGGGTGGAGGCGAGCATCGTCGCGGTGCGGCGTGGCATGGCACGACAGTACGGGACGCTTCTGTCAGCGCACCGTCAGGGCCGCCTTCCGATCACGTGCCGGAGTGGGACTTCTCCATGGCCTCGCGGAAGCGGGCATAGCCGTCCAGTTCCGGACCGTCGCTGCGTACCTTGCGGGTCCGGTTGGCCCAACTGCCCCACAGGCCGGCACCTATCGCAGCCACCAGCGGAATCAACAACCAGGCGAGTGCCGCCATGCCGACCTCCCAACCCCAGAGTCACCTCAACTGACTCATCAGCAGATTAGCCAGCCCCACTGACAACGCTCATGGCAGGGGGGCGGTTACGCAACCGGAGGGCGGGTGAGAAGTACGTGAGTGCGCATCAACAGGCGCAGTGAGTAGGCATCAGCAAGCGCCGACCCACTCCTCGGTGCCGTCGGAGAACTTCTGATGCTTCCAGATCGGCACCTCGTGCTTGAGGTCGTCGATCAGCTTCCGGCATGCCTCGAAGGCCTCGCCCCGGTGCGGACACGACACGCCGACGACGACCGCCAGGTCCCCGATGCTGAGATCCCCCACACGGTGGACGGCGGCCAGCGCCCGCACGGGATACTCCGCGACGACCTTCTCGGCGATGCGCCGCATCTCCGCCTCGGCACTGGGGTGGCACGAGTACCCCAGCTCGTCGACATCGGCCCCGCCGTCGTGATTCCGCACGGTCCCGACGAACAGCGCCATCCCACCGGCCGCGTCGTCCCCGACGGCCCGGAAGACCTCGTCCACGGACAGCGGCGTCTCCCGGATCCCGATCAGCTTGATGGGATCCTGCGCGGCCTGCTCACCGGGATGGTCGATCGTGGGTGCCATGCCTCCATCGTGCCCCACCCCGCCGACAGCGCGGAATAGCACTTTCACCAGGCACACGCGCGTGGAGACTTGGAGCCTTCTACAGGACGGCCGCGTCCCGACCGGGTCAGATCCGCCGCCGGGCCTTCCGTGCCCGCCGTACGACCGCCGCCGCGCCCAGCAGCGCGACCGTCGCGCCCGCGGCACCGGCCGCCGTCGCGTCCTTGCGGCCGAGCCGTCGCCCGACGACCGTGTGCCGCCCGGCGACCTCCTCCAGCAGCTCGGCAAGGACCTCCTCGTTGGTCCACTGCGGCCGCCAGCCCGCGTCGTGCAGCCGGCTTCCGCTCACGACCCAGGGGTACATCGTGTACGCGAGGTCGCCGGCCGGGGACGGGGTGAGCCCGATCCGGTGCAGCCGGGCCGCCGCGCCGAGCGCGACCGCGGACGGCAGCTCCATGCGGCGGATACCGCTGAGCTCCTCGACCTCCTCCTGCTCCAGCCATCCGTCACAGCCGACGGCCAGCTCCCCCTCGACCTTCTCCAGGACGGCGTACTCCAGGGCGCTGCACAGGTCCTCGACGTGGCAGAACTGCCAGGCGGGCCGCGACCCGGCCACCACCAGCAGCCGGGGCGACTCGAAGTACCTGGTCAGCGCGGTGTCGGTACCTCCGACGAGCACTCCGGGGCGGACGACGGTGACGTTCAGTCCGGGGTGCGCCCGGGGTGCGCGGCGCGCGAGGCGCTCGACCTCCAGGAGGTCGCCGACGCCGGTGGCCTCCGCCGTGGCGCGCAGTTCGGCGTCCTCCGAGAGCGGCAGTTCGTTGTCGGGCAGTGCTCCGTAGACCATCGCCGAGGTGCAGAGCACGACCCGGTGCACACCGGCGGCCGCGGCGGCGGTCAGCACGGTCTGCGTCCCCCGCACGTTGTACGCCGAACGGGCGGCCGGGTCGGTCTCCAGGTAGAGATCGAGCGCCAGATGGACGACGACGTCCGCGCCGCGCAGCTTCTCCGCGATGGCCGGATCCCGTACGTCGAGGATGTGCCACTGCGCCGCGGCGCACTCGCCGCGCCGCTCGTCGATGGCGATGACCTGCTTGATCTCCTCGGAGGCGGCGAGCCGCTCGGTGAGGAGCGCCCCGATCCCGGACGCGGCGCCGGTGACCGCGACGACGGGCCCGCGCACGGCGGGACTGGTTGAGTGGTTTCGCGCTGCGCGAACCTGCGGATCTGGGGAACTCACCGGGCGTCTCCAGCGGTTGTCTTCAGTACGGATGCGCGTGACGCGTCCGGACCAGGTGGCATCCATCCTGCCGCAGGCCGGGTCTCGGCGAAGCACTGAGGCCCGATCGGCCCGCGGTGTCTACGCTGGGTGGTGTTGAAGGGCAGTCGCGCCGTCGGAGAGAACCGGCGGCCTTAACAGCCGAGGAATCCCGTGAGTGACACCCCATTCGGATTCGGCCTTCCGCCGGAGGAGCCGGACGACGGCGACGAGGGCAAGAAGAAGGACCAGGAGAGCGGTGGTGGTCAGGGACCGGCCAACCCGTTCGGTTTTGGCGGGCTGCCCGGTGCCGGAGGCTTTGGCGGCCCCGGTGCGGACAATCCGCTCGCAGCCATGTTCGGCTCCCTGAACCCCAACGACCTGGGCGCCGCCTTCCAGCAGCTGGGCCAGATGCTCTCTTATGAGGGCGGCCCGGTGAACTGGGACATGGCCAAGCAGATCGCCCGCCAGACGGTCTCCCAGGGGACGCAGGACGGCACGAAGGACGCGAGTATCGGCCCCGCCGACCGCAGCGCGGTCGAGGAGGCCGTGCGGCTGGCGGACCTGTGGCTGGACGACGCGACCTCGCTGCCGTCCGGTGCCGGCTCCGCCGTGGCGTGGTCCCGCGCGGAGTGGGTCGAGGCGACCCTGCCTGCGTGGAAGGAGCTCGTGGACCCGGTCGCCGAGCGCGTCGGCGCGGCCATGGGTGACGTCCTGCCGGAGGAGATGCAGGCCATGGCGGGCCCGCTGATCGGCATGATGCGCTCGATGGGCGGCGCCATGTTCGGCACGCAGATCGGGCAGGCCGTGGGCGTGCTCGCGGGTGAGGTCGTCGGTTCGACGGACATCGGTCTGCCGCTCGGCCCGGTCGGCAAGGCCGCGCTGCTGCCGCTGAACATCGAGGCGTTCGGCAAGGACCTGGGCGTCCCGCAGGAGGAGGTGCGGCTCTACCTCGCCCTGCGCGAGGCCGCCCACCAGCGCCTGTTCGCCCACGTGCCGTGGCTGCGCTCGCACCTGTACGGCGCGGTCGACGGGTACGCGCGCGGGATCAAGGTCGACACCGCCAAGCTGGAGGACGTGGTCGGCCAGTTCGACCCGCAGAACCCGGAGCAGCTGCAGGACGCCCTCCAGCAGGGCATGTTCCAGCCGGAGGACACCCCGGAGCAGAAGGCCGCGCTGGCCCGTCTGGAGACGGCTCTGGCGCTCGTCGAGGGCTGGGTGGACGCGGTGGTCCACGCCGCGGCGAAGCCGCGTCTGACGTCCGCGGACGCGCTCCGTGAGACCCTGCGCCGCCGTCGCGCGACGGGCGGTCCCGCCGAGCAGACGTTCGCGACGCTGATCGGCCTGGAGCTGCGTCCGCGCCGGCTGCGCGACGCCTCCCGCCTCTGGGCCTCGCTCACGGACGCGCGCGGTGTCGACGGCCGTGACGGCCTGTGGGCCCACCCGGACATGCTGCCGACGGCCTCCGACCTGGACGACCCGGACGGCTTCGTGCACCGCGAGCAGCTGGACTTCTCCGAGCTGGACAAGATGCTCGGCGAGGCGGCGAACGGCACCGCGGAGAAGCCGAACCTGACGAAGGACGAGGACTCCAAGGACGACGACACCGAGTGAGCCTGTACGACGACGCGGTCCTCGTACTGAAGAGCTACGAGGACCAGACGGACCTGCGCCAGACCTACCTGGATCACCTGGCCGCCCATCCGGACGGCATGTGGAAGTCCTGCCATGCCGGCCACGTGACGGCGAGCGCCCTGGTGATCGACCCGGAGCACGGCAGGGTCCTGCTGACCCTGCACAAGAAGCTGCGGATGTGGCTCCAGATGGGCGGCCACTGCGAGCCGGAGGACACCTCCCTGAAGGTGGCTGCCCTGCGCGAGGCCACGGAGGAGTCCGGCATCACCGGACTGACCCTGCTCCCGGGCGGCCCGGTCCGCCTCGACCTCCATCCCATCCCGGCACCGTGCCACTTCCACTACGACGTCCAGTACGCCGTCGTGGCACCTCCCGGCGCCGTCCAGGAGATCAGCGACGAGTCCCTCGACCTGCGCTGGTTCGCCTACGACGAGGTGACGGGCGTAGCGGACGAGTCGGTCGTGCGGCTGCTGGAGGCGACGCGCGCCAGGCTGTGAGCCCTGGGCACTGGTAAGGGGCGCTCGCAATGGCGGGCGCCCCTTACGTTCGTTTTCCGGACGTTCAGCTCCAGACGTTGCCCTGGTTCTGTACGTGTGCGCCGTGCTGGCCCATGCCGAACTGGGCGGCGACGCCCTGGCCGATCGCGGCGTTCTGCGGGGGCAGCAGCTCGCTGGGCTGGACGAGCGCGTAGCCGCTGCCCATGAAGCTCAGCTCCCAGCCCTCACCGGTGTTGCCGCGACGGCGCCACACCCCGGAGGAGTGCGTCTGGGCCTGCATCTGAACGCGCAGGCCGGTGGACCAGGCGACGATCGCGTCGGCGTCGCAGTTGACGTACTTGTCGGGCGTGACCTGCATCATCAGCGGCGCGCCCGAGGTCATCAGGGCGACCTTGCCGCGGCCGGTGATGTTGAGCTGGTACTTCCCCGAGCCGGAGATGCCGTACAGGCTGTCGACGGCGATGACCTCGTGATGCAGCGAGGAGTCCATCGCCAGGACGTAGCTGCTGTCGACGGTCAGGCCGTCCTGTTCCACGTCCACCACATGGACGTGCTGGGCGAGGTTGGCGAGGAAGACCGTGCCCTGCCCGTGGCAGCGCATCAGGTTGAGGCCCTCGCCGGTGTAGGCACGCGCGCGTCCCTGCTGGTTGCTCTGGTACTCGGCGTCGAACTCGACGAGCCCCTGGTAGGCGACCATGGTGCCCTTGCGGGCGAGGATGTCGTCGTGGCCCTCCAGGACGACGCGCAGCATCTGCTTGTTCTGCAGGCTGTAGCGGTCCTGGGACTGCGAGTCGTTGAACGCGAAAAGCGGGCTCTGCATGGTGTCGTGTTCCCCCTCAGCCCCGGAACCGGAGTCGGTCGGTGCTGTCCTCGCTGGGCTGGACGACGACGATGCCCGTCCCGGAGAAGGCCATCTGGTAGGCCTCGCCGCTGCCGCGGCCGATCAGCGACTGCGCCTTGAAGCTGCGCTTGCCCTTCACCTTGAGGTTCGGGGACCAGGCGACGAGCGCGTCCGGGTCGACGTAGGTCTCGTCGTCGCCGCCACCGCAGTCGACGACGATCGGCTTGCCGCGGGAGGTGAGCGCGACCCAGCCCTGGCCGGTGATCTTGGTGTTCCACAGGCCCTGTCCGGCGAACTTCGCCAGCCCCTTGACCCGCTCCACGCCCCAGGTGAGGTGGGCGTCGAAGGCGAGCAGGTTGGTGGCGTTGACGGAGATCCCGTCGCCGTTGAGGTTGATGACGACGACGTCCGCGCCGTAGTCGGCGAGGTAGAGCAGTCCGTCCCCGGAGCACTTCATCAGGGGCGCGCCCTCGCCGGTCATCCAGTCGCGCGCGATCTGGCGCACGGCCGGCGGGTTGGGTTCGTACTGGATGAAGCCCTCGTAGGCGATCATCGAGCCCACGCGCGCGAAGAGGTCGCTTCCGGTCTGCATGGCGACCTTCAGCATGTTGTTGCCGTGGTTCTCCATGCGGGCGGCGACGGGTACGGGGGCGTAGCCCGCGAGCGGCTGGTTCATGACGGGCTCCCTCAGACCTCGTACGGCTGGACGACGATGAAGTTGCCGGGGGCGGCCCGGAACTGCAGGTTGACGCTCTCCCCGGTGTCGCCCGGGTAGGCGTTGCGGCGCATCCGGACCTGGCTGGAGACGATCACCTGGGCGGCGGCGGACCAGGCGACGACCGCGTTGCAGTCGGCGAACGTGGTCGGCGTGACCGGCAGGACGACGGGCGAACCGTGGGTCTTCACGACGATGGTGCCGGTCCCCTGGAACTGCATCGTGAACAGCGCGCCCCCGGGGATGCCGTGTCCCTCGATGCGCCGGACCTCGTACTGGAGGCTCTCGTCGAAGGCGAGGACATTCTCCGCGGAGACACAGATCGCGTCCCCCTGGAGCTCGACGGGGTGGAGGTGCGTGGAGTTCTCGGCGAGGAACACCTGGCCCTGGCCGGTGCAGCGCATCAACTGCATCTCCTGGCCGGTCGCGTTGCCCACGATCCGACCGGCGAACCCGGCGCCCTTGTAGCCGAAGTCGACCTTGCCCTGGTAGAGCACCATGCTGCCCTGGCGGGCCAGCACGGGCTGGCCGCCGATGCCGAGGTCGACGCGGACGAGCTTCTTGTTCTGCTGCGTCCAGCGCTGCCCGGTGGGCGTCTCCTTGAACTTCTCCAGCGCGGCCGACACACCGGCGCCCTGGGGAGCGCCCGAGGGCACCCCGTAGGCGGCCGCCTGGCCGGGGACCTGCCCGAAAGGAGGCTGCTGCTGCCCGTAGCCGGGAGGCGTGGGCGGCTGGCCGTAGCCGGGCGGGGGCGGCGGTGCCTGGGGCGGTTGGCCGTAGCCCGGAGGCAGCGGCGCGGTCTGGCCCGGGGCCTGCTGTCCGTACGGCTGCTGCGGCTGGCCGTAGGGCGCGGGGGCGGGTGCCGGGGGCGGCACGGTGCCACCGCCGGGCGGGGTCATCGGCGCGATGATGGTCGGCGCGGCGTGCACGGAGGGTGCGGGCGCCGGGGCCGGCGGGGGTGTGAAGCCCTGCGCGGCGGGCTGAGGGGCCGGCGCGGACGGGGCGCCGAACGCGGGCGGCGCGGAGGTCTGCGGGGGCGGGGCGAAGCCCGGGGCGGCGCCGGACTGCGGCTGCTGCGCCGCGGGCGCCTCCTCTTCCGCGACCTCGCCGCCGAAGTTCTTCAGCAGCGCTTCGAGGCCGCCGTCGAAGCCCTGGCCGACGGCGGCGAACCGCCAGACGTCCTTCAGGTAGAAGTCACCCAGCATCACGGCCCGCTCGGTGGTGAACTCCGAACCGTTGAACGAGTAGCGGGCCACCTCCTCGCCACCCGCGACGATACGGACGTATCCGGGGGCGATCTGCGACATCTGCCCGGCGCCGTCGAGCGTCGCTGTGAAGGCCAGTTTGTGGATCTGCGGCGGGATCCTGTCGAGCGTGATCCGGAAGGACTCCGAGTCGCCCGCCTGGGCACCCAGGAGCTGGATGGACTCTTCCGGGGACTTCGGCTGGTTGAAGAACACGAAGTACCGGTCGTCCGAAAGCCGTTCCTCGGCGTCGAGTCCGAAGCAGCTGATGTCGAAGGTCAGTCCGGGGCCGGTGATCTGCACACCTACGTACAGATCCGTGCCCGCGGTGAGGTCACTGATCCTGGCCTTGTGGCCGCGTTGGAATTCCCTGGCCATGCGTAACGACCGTCCCCCATCCCGATGCGAGTGCGTCGCGCAAGGCTAACGGCAATCTCTGACACCGGAGGAAGTCGGTACAGACCCGGTACACAATTCCCCGCAAGGGGTCGTCATTCGTCGTGGGCGCCCGGAAGATGGGGCAGCCGGTCCGCCGCGACGACACCTTCGAGGTAGCCCTTGGCACGCTCGGTACGCGGGTAGGCCTCCAGGAGCCGCCAGAAACGCGGCCCGTGTCCGGGCACCAGGAGATGCGCGAGTTCGTGCAGCAGCACGTAGTCGACGACGTACTCGGGCATGCCCTGCAGCCGGTGGGAGAGGCGGATGCTGCCCTCGGAGGGCGTGCACGAGCCCCAGCGCGTGTTCTGGTTGGTGACCCAGCGCACGGAGGTGGGCCGGGCGCGGCCGTCGAAGTACTGGGCCGACAGGCGCTCGGCGCGCTCGGCCAACTCTGTGTCACCGAGCACGCGTTTGCTTTCCTGGGCGGCCAGCTTGTCGAGCATGACGGTGACCCAGCGCTTCTCCTCCGCCTCGGACATGCGGGCGGGGATGAGCACGACGGTGCGATCGCCCTCGCGGTACGCGGAGACCGTTCTGCGCCGACGCGCACTCCTGCGGACCTCGATCGCGCTCGCCCCCGAGCCGCTTGGCGGCTGGCTCGTCGTACTGCGCTGTGGTTTTCCGGCGCTGTGCAGTGGGTCGGCGGGCACGCCCCGACGTTACCCTCTGCACACGCGGGAAGTCCCGACTCCGGGACGGTTCGGTGTCGATACCCCACCGTCCGTTTGATTTGTACGACGAATCCCCACCGCCTGTGGACAACTTTCGGCACCCGACGGCCGGGCCGGGCAGGCTTGCATTGCCGACGGAGCACCGACCCGTTCCACCGGCACACGGGACGTACTTCCTAGGGCTACGGGGGCCTGTCATGCATCCGATGGTGAAGCCCGCGCTGCGGCGCGGCTGGCGCGATCTCAACACCGTGCAGTTCGGGATGACACCGGCGCACGCGATGACGCTCGGCCCGATGGACAGGGCGACGGACAGTTTCCTGGAGCTCCTCAACGGCACGCGCGGGCTGCCGCTCCTGCGTGAAGAGGGTCACCGGATGGATCTGCCCGAGGGCCATGTCGACCGGTTGGTGGAGGGGCTGACGCACGCGGGCCTGCTCGACGACGCGAAAGGGGGCGGACCCGCGGCCGACGCCCTCCGTGCGAAGAAGGACGTCCTCGACCGGCTGCGCCCGGACCTCGCATCGCTCTCTCTGATCACCGGCGAGCCGGGCGCGGCGATGGGCCGTCTGGCGGCGCGTCGCGGACTGCGTGTCCAGGTGAGAGGTGCGGGCCGGGTGGGCGCGGTGCTGGCCACGCTGCTGTCGGGCGCGGGCGTCGGTGAGATCGACGTACGCGACGGCGGTCACACCGAGCCCTGGGACGTCGCGCCGGGCGGGCTGCCCGGCGAGGCCGTCGGTGAGCGCAGGGACGAGGCGGCGCGCCGCGCGGTACGCCGGGCGGCACCGGGCCGCCCACCGCGCCGGACCTCACGGGCCGCGCCGGAGGAGAGCGACCCCGGCTTCTCCCTGGTGATCCTCGCCCCGCGCGACGACGTCGCCGTGCACGCGCCCGACCCGACCGCCGCCGCTGACCTGATCGCCTCGGGAACCCCTCATCTGTACGCGGGTGTCGTGGAGGGCACGGGAGTCGTGGGCCCGCTGGTCCTGCCCGGCGAGTCGGCCTGCGCGGGCTGTCTGCACCATGGGCGCACCGACCGGGACCCGACCTGGCCCCGTCTGGTCGCGCAGTGGCGCTCCGGCAAGCAGCCCCCGGTGCGGCCGTGCGACCTGACGCTGGCCACGACCGTCGCCGGGCTGGGGGCCGCGCACGCGCTGGCCTTCCTGGACGGGCAGTCGCCGTCGAGCGCGGGCGCGCGGTGGGAGGTCTCGCTACCCGGTCTGCACTGGCACGCGCGGCCGGTCTGGGCGCATTCCGCCTGCCCGTGCGGAGCCGCGGAGAAGGGTACGAAGAAAGGTAAGGAGGGACACACCTCTACGGACGAGGATCGACACGCGACAATGGGAGGGGACCGGCCGTCGAGGGATGTGCGCCGTAAGGCAGACTCGGCCCGGCCGGCCGGGACTTGGAGGGCGCATGTCTGATCTTCCCCGCAAGGCGGTCACCCGCACCGCCAAGCTCGCCGCGCTCCCGCTCGGCTTCGCCGGGAGAGCGACGTGGGGGCTCGGGAAACGGATCGTGGGCGAGTCCGCGGAGATCGTCGGCCGCGAGCTGCAGCAGCGCACGGCGGAGCAGCTGTTCAAGGTGCTCGGCGAGCTCAAGGGCGGTGCGATGAAGTTCGGGCAGGCGCTGTCCGTCTTCGAATCGGCGCTGCCCGAGGAGGTCGCCGGCCCCTACCGTGTCGCGCTGACCAAGCTCCAGGAGGCGGCGCCACCGATGCCGACGCGCACCGTGCACGGTGTGCTGACGGAGCGGCTCGGCGAGGACTGGCGCGAGCTGTTCCTGGAGTTCGAGGACAAGCCGTCGGCCGCGGCGTCGATCGGCCAGGTGCACCGGGCTGTGTGGCACGACGGCCGCGAGGTCGCGGTCAAGGTGCAGTACCCGGGCGCCGGTGAGGCCCTTCTGTCCGACCTGACCCAACTGAGCCGTTTCGCCCGCCTGTTGGGCCCGCTCATCCCTGGGATGGACATCAAGCCCCTCATCGCCGAGCTCCGCGACCGGGTCTCCGAGGAGCTGGACTACGGCCTGGAGGCGCAGGCCCAGCAGGCGCACGCGGAGGAGTTCGAGGACGACCCTGACGTCGTGGTGCCCGCCGTGGTCCACCAGTGCGACCAGGTCCTGGTCACGGAGTGGATCGACGGGATTCCGCTGTCGGAAGTGATCGCCGACGGCACCCAGGAACAGCGCGACCGGGCAGGCCAGCTCCTGGCCCGCTTCCTCTTCTCCGGACCGGCCCGCACCGGCCTTCTCCACGCCGACCCGCATCCGGGCAACTTCCGCCTGCTGCCCGCCGACCCGGACGGCAAGGGCGACTGGCGCCTGGGTGTCCTGGACTTCGGCACGGTCGACCGGCTCCCCGGCGGCCTGCCGACCCCCATCGGCGACTCCCTGCGTATGACGCTCGACGGCGACGCCGAGGCGGTCTACGAGCTGCTGTGCACGGAGGGCTTCGTCAAGGAGTCGATAGAGCTGGACCCGGACGCCGTCCTCGACTACCTCGTGCCGATCATCGAGCCGGCCCAGGTCGACGCGTTCACCTTCAGCCGCGGCTGGATGCGCAGCCAGGCCGCCCGCATCGCCGACCCCCGCTCCCCCGCCCACCAGTTGGGCAAGCAGCTCAACCTGCCTCCGGCGTATCTCCTGATACATCGAGTGACATTGAGCACAATCGGCGTCCTGTGCCAGTTGGGCGCGACGGTACGGCTGCGCGAGGAGCTGGAGGAGTGGCTGCCGGGGTTCCTGCCGGAGGAGTACGAGGAGTTCCTGGACGAGGAGGAACCCGCGGCGGAGGCGTGAGCCGGGCCTCGGCCGGCGCGGACGGCACTACCACCAGGCCGAGTCCAGCCGTCCCTCGATCGCCCTGAGGTTCTCCCTGGAACAACTGTCGCAGAAGTAGTGGCGGGTTCCGTTCTCGACGGAGCAGATCCAGGTGGGCTGTGGGCCTTCGGACCGAGTGCCGCAGCGGGCGCACACGAGGGGCTGGGGCTCCGCGGTGGAGGCGCTGTTGTCGCTGCCTCCGGGAAGACTCGTCACGCCGCGACGATATCGCCGGGGCCGGGAATCGGCGGGCAGAACGCACCGCGGGGGCCGGTCCGTTCGGACGGACCGGCCCCCGCGGGGAGCTTTCGCCTCCCGAGGTAGGGAGGCCACCGCTTCAGGTGTGATCGATTACTGCATGACGGCCAGGGCGAGCGCACGGCGGGCGCGCATCGAGGCGCGCTCGGCCCGGCGCTGCATCCGGCGGGCGGCCGCCAGGCTCAAGGCCCGGCGTTCCCGCTCGGCCTCGTGCAGGCGCTCGTGCATATGCGCACGGGCCAGGGCTTCTGGGATGAGTTGCATCTCTCGGGTCCTGTTCTGGCGCGACTCGGTCGCACCCGGGGTGGTGAAGTCTGGGATCGCTGAGCCCACGGGCTCGCTGGGAGTGGACGGCTTCATCGGGGCCTGCTTCTTGGGGTCGAGCGTGAGGGGGCGGTCGATCGTTCCGAGGGTGATGTTCATGCCGTGACCGGGTTCTTGCGCGGACGGCCACGCGGCCGCTTGCGGGCCACGACGACACCCTGGACGAAGAGCTCGCCACCCCAGACGCCCCAGGGCTCACGCCGCTCCTTGGCGCCGGCGAGGCAGGCCTCGATCAGCGGGCAGGTGCGGCAGAGGGACTTGGCGTACTCGACATCGGCCGGCGACTCGGCGAAGAAGACCTCCGGGTCGTAGGAACGGCAGGGGACGGGCACGCCGAGGTTCTCGATGGCGTCGTCGAGCGCGGTGAGCGCAGTGAGCGGAGTCAAGGTGGAGTCCTCCGTGAGGCCGGGCGGGGGGATCGTTTCGGAAGGCGGTACGGACGGGGCGTGCGCTTCGAGTTGCACGGTTGTTCTTCCTCGTCTGGTCGGTCCGGCCCTGTTGGGCCGGGTGTCGGCTTGGTACCGGGTTCTGTTCTTGTCCCGAGGCCCCTTCGCTCCGTCATCCCCGTTCGGGGAAAACAGAAGGGCCGCGGATCCCGGGTGGGGTTCCGCGGCCCTGAAGGCGCCGGCCTGATCGATCAGGCTGGATCACTCCAGGGTTCTGGCCCACGGAAGGCCCACATCTGGTGGTGCTGCGTCGTCGTCTGCTTCCGGCCTCCGGCACCGGCCGCAAAGGCATAGGCCTGCGCCTGTGCCGCTACTGCTTCCAGTGCCTTGGTCGGTCGCTCATTGCGCTCACGGACGGGAAGGACCGCGAGAGACACGGGGGACGCCGGACGGGCGGCAGAAATGCCGGACAGACCGGTGCCCAGGTTCGAAACGCCGAGCATGCACAGGGAGACGACCGAGGGATCGGTCATTTTCACGGTGCTGGTGGAGCTGGTGTTGATGCTGATCACTGGAATCGCCTCCTCTCGGCGTCTCGGGGGACCGGGGGTGAACCCGGTCCTTCGGATATGCAAGTACAACACGGAATCAGGGCCTCCGAGAAGGCCCCCTGTTCCCGTGCCTAAGAACCTATGGGGATTGCTGGGGCATGCGCAAACTATTTTCTCGACGAGTTTCCATCAGTCCCCCGCGTCCCCCTCCGCAGGCTCCTGACCGCCGCAGATGGCCAGCACATCGGCCCCGTAGCGGTTGAGCTTGCGCACTCCGACGCCGGGGATCCGCGCGAGTTCGCCGTCGTCGTCGGGGACGGTCTCGGCGATGGCCATCAGCGTCTTGTCGGTGAAGACGCAGAAGGCGGGCTGGCCGCTGCGCTGCGCCTGGATCTCCCGCCACTCGCGCAACCGCTCGTAGAGACCCTCGTCCATGTCGGAGGGGCAGTCCTCGCAGCGCATCAGCTTCATCTCGCCGGCGTCGGTGAGCGTGCGGCCGCAGACCCGGCAGCGGGCCACGGTGCGTTGCGTCCGGCGCGGTACGGCTTTGGGCGTGCCCGTGAAGCCGCGCTCGATGCCTCCAGGAGCCACCGTGCCGGGTCTGCCCGCGACGCCGGTCGAGCCGGGACGCAGGCCGTCCAGGAAACGGCTGGGGCGGCGGTTGGGGCGGCCGCCGGGCGAGCGGGAGAGGGCCCAGGAGACGTAGAGCCGCTCTCTGGCGCGGGTGACTCCGACGTAGAGGAGGCGGCGCTCCTCCTCGATCTGTTCGTCGGTCTTCGCGTAGGTGATCGGCATCATGCCCTCGGCGACGCCGACCAGGAAGACGACGTCCCACTCCAGGCCCTTGGACAAGTGCAGGGAGGCGAGGGTGACGCCCTGGACGGTCGGGGCGTGCTGGGCGTTGGCCCGCTCGTCGAGTTCGGCGACCAGGTCGGCGAGGGTGGCTCCGGGTCTGGCCGCGGCGAAGTCCTGGGCGAGGTTGACCAGGGCCGCGAGGGACTCCCAGCGCTCTCTGACGGCGCCGGAGCCGGCCGGGGGCTCGGTGGTCCACCCCTCGCCCGAGAGGACGGCACGGACCTGGGAGGGCAGGTCGATGACGTCGTCGAGGAGGGAGTCGTTGCCGCCGAAGCGGGCCGCGCCGCGCAGGGCGACGCCGGCCTTGCGGACCTCGGGGCGGTCGAAGAACCGCTCGGCGCCGCGCAGTTGGTAGGGGACTCCGGCGTCTGCGAGGGCCTGTTCGTAGGTCTCGGACTGGGAGTTCGTGCGGACCAGGATCGCGATCTCGCTCGCCGGGACGCCCGCGTCCATGAGGTGACGGATGCGTCGGGCGGCGCCCTCGGCCTCGGCGGGTTCGTCGGTGTAATCGGCGTAGACGGGCTCGGGCCCCGCGGCGCGCTGGGAGATCAGCTCCAGTCGGTGGTCGGCGGCCCGGCCGCGGGCTTGGGAGAGCAGCCCATTGGCGAGGTGGACGACCTGGGGTGTGGAGCGGTAGTCCCGGACCAGCTTGACGACGGTGGCGCCGGGGTGGCGGGTGCGGAAGTCGAGGAGGTGGTCCGGTGTCGCTCCGGTGAAGGAGTAGATCGTCTGGCTGGCGTCCCCGACGACGCACAGGCTGTCGCGGTCGCCCAGCCACAGCTCCAGGAGGCGCTGCTGGAGCGGGCTGACGTCCTGGTACTCGTCGACCACGAAGTGCTGGTACTGCGAGCGGACCTGTTCGGCGATGTCGTGCCGGTCCTGGAGGACGGCGACGGTCAGCAGGAGGACGTCCTCGAAGTCGATGACCGCGCGGTCGCGTTTGACGTCCTCGTAGGTGGCGTAGAGCTGGGCGATCTCGGCGGGGGCGCGGGGGACGTCACGGCCTGCTTTGGCCGCCGCCGCCGCGTAGTCGGAGGGAACGGTCTGGGTGACCTTGGACCACTCGATCTCCGCGGTGACGTCCCGCAGTTCGCCGCGGTCGAGGCGGATGCGGCAGGCGGCCGCCGCGTCGGCGACGAGCTGGATCTTGCGGTCGACGAGCCGGGGCATGCTGCCGCCGATCGCTTTCGGCCAGAAGTACTGGAGCTGGCGCAGGGCGGCCGAGTGGAACGTGCGTGCCTGGACTCCGGTGGCGCCGAGCTGGCGCAGCCGGCCGCGCATCTCGCCGGCGGCGCGGTTGGTGAAGGTGACGGCCAGCACGCTGGAGGACTGCAGGACCCCGGCGCGCACTCCGTAGGCGATGCGGTGGGTGATCGCCCGAGTCTTGCCCGTGCCGGCGCCCGCCAGCACGCACACCGGACCGCGCAGGGCGGTCGCCACCTCGCGTTGCTCGGGGTCGAGCCCTTCGAGCACCGCGTCGGCCGAGTCCGGTACCTGCGGGAAGAGGGTGGAGTGCGTTGCTGCTGTCACACAGCCATGCTGCCAGGTCGCCGGAGACGGGTGAGCCGGTTGTCCACAGGGAGGCGCCTGCAGTCGTACTAATGCGGCAGGCGTCACGTGCGGTGGCATACCCCCGGCGGGAATGGCCGCTGCGTCGCGTACGTTTCCACTTCTGCGAGGACCCATCCCCTGAGCTGTTGAGGAGCGCGAGAGAATGTCGGGCACTGTGACGATGTACAGCACGACCTGGTGCGGTTACTGCCGTCGGCTGAAGAGCCAGATGGACCGCGAGGGCATCGCGTACAACGAGGTCAACATCGAGCACGACCCGGATTCCGCGGCGTTCGTCGAGAAGGCGAATGGCGGGAATCAGACGGTCCCGACTTTGCTCTTCGCGGATGGTTCGACGCTCACGAACCCTTCGCTGGCGCAGGTCAAGCAGAAGGTCGGCGCCTGAACGACGGTCGGCGCGCGCAGCTCTGCGGAAGGCGGTCCCTGATGTGTCAGGGGCCGCCTTCTTGTCGTTCGCCGCACGCTTGTCGTTCGCCGCACGCGACCGGCTTGTCCCACACGGCTACGTAGCGCCACAGAAGCCGTCGCCGGAACCGGGCCCCGGGCAGGAGGCGCCGGACGTCCCTGCGGACCTCTCCCCAGCACATGGCCGAGTCCTCGACAGGCATGCCGACCGGTCCGAGTTTCCCGCCGTGTCGTCGCGCCAGGAACCGGCTCACGGGCAGCCCGCAGCCGCTGATCACCCAGTCCAGGAACGTGCGGTTGTACGCCAGGCCGACGATCACCAGTCGGCCGCCGGGTGCCAGCAGACTCACGAGCCGTCTCACGGCGTCCTCGAACTCCGTGTGGTGGACGACGGCGACCGCGCTGACGAAGTCGTACTTGCCTTCGTCGAGTGAGGTGCCGTCGAGGTAGTCCGCCTCCACGAAGGTGACGTTCTCCGGCACGTCGGCTCGGGCGAGCCGGATCATCTGCGGCGAGCGGTCCACGCCCGTCACCGATCCGGCCCTGCTCGCCAGCTTGCGAGCGAGCAGGCCGTCCCCGCAGCCGATGTCGAGGGCCGCACGGCAGCCGTCGGGCACAACGTCCACCACCACGGGGTGGTAGTGGACGTTGTGGTTCCAGTACGGGTCGGTCATCCGCGAACCCCCACCCACGTCCCCCCGGTCGCCTCAGACGAAGGTCCGCGTCGGCAGCGGCTTGCCATACCAGAGCTCGATCAGACGGGCCGCGATCGAGATGCCGTACGGGGGCAGCACCTCTTCGGACTCGAAGGCCGCCCGCAGTTCCTCGCGGGAAAACCAGCGGGCCTCGTGGATCTCGTCGCCGTCGACGTTGATGTCGGTCGAGGTGGCGCGGGCCATGAAGCCCAGCATCAAGCTGGACGGGAAGGGCCAGGGCTGGCTGGCCACGTATTCGACGTGCCCGACGGTGATGCCGGCCTCTTCGAAGACCTCGCGGCGCACCGACTGCTCGATGGACTCGCCGGGCTCCACGAAGCCGGCGAGCGTCGAGAAGCGGCCCTCGGGCCAGTGGACCTGGCGGCCGAGCAGGATGCGGTCCTCGTCGTCGGTGACCGCCATGATCACGGCGGGGTCGGTGCGCGGGTAGTGCTCGGCGCCACAGGCAGGGCAGCGGCGGATGTGGCCGGCCGCGGCGATCACCGTGCGCTCGCCGCAGCGGGAGCAGAAGCGGTGCAGGCGCTGCCAGTTCTCCAGGGCGACCGCGTGCACCATCAGGCCCACGTCCCGGGGCGACAGCAGCAGGCCGGCCTCGCGCAGTCCCGCGGCGCGCGCCGACTGGTCGATACGGCCGGGGAGGGCGTCCTTCTGGAGGGCGAAGTAGCTGACGCCGTCGTCGTCGGTGCCCAAGAAGTAGCGGTGCGCCTCGGTGAGGGGGGCCTCGAAGGACGGGGTCATGACGAGTTCGGTCTTGCCGTCGGGTGTCTCGTCGATGAGGACCTGGCCGCCGGAGACCACGAAGCAGCGGGTGGTGGGGTGGCTCCACGCCGCCGCGAGCCAGGCCTCGTCGAGCCGGTGGTGGGCGGCTCGATCGATGCCGCTCGGGGCGGTGAGTGAGATGGGTCGGTCGGCTGTGTGGTCGGTCCAGGTGGTCACGGGTGCTTCCAACTCCCCCGGCAATGCGGATTGTTTCGGCGGGCGGTTCAGCGGGACGTACGGGCAGGAGGCGACCGGGTCCGGCGGGGACGGGGTGTGCGGGGCGGTTCTTCCAGTGTGCCCCGCGCGCGTGGCCGTTCCGGTTCGCACGGGTTCGTCAGGGCGCGTGGCGCCAGGTGTCGGCGAGGTCTCCCCACAGGTGAGCGGTGGTTTCGACGCCCTTCAGGAGGAGGTCCAGTTCGACCTTCTCGTTCGGGGCGTGCCAGCCGTCGGAGGGGACGGAGATGCCCAGGAAGAGGACGGGTGCCCCGAGGACTTCCTGGAGGTCGGCGGCCGGTCCCGAGCCGCCCTCGCGGGTGAAGAGGACCGGCTTGTCGAAGGCGCGGCCCATGGCGCGGACGACGGACTGCAGGGCCGGGTGGTCCAGGGGCGTCAGGCACGGGCGCGTGGCCGCGCTGAAGGTGATCTCCTGCCGGATTCCTTCGGGTACCTGCTGGGCGGCCCAGGCTCGGACGGCCTTCTCGATGTGGTCGGGGTCCTGTCCCGCGACCAGCCGGAAGGAGAGCTTCACCATGGCCGAGGACGGGATGATCGTCTTGCTGCCGGGGCCCTGGTAACCACCGCCGATGCCGTTGACCTCGGCGGTGGGGCGGGCCCAGATGCGCTCCAGGGTCGTGTGTCCGGCCTCTCCGTGGGTGGCGTACGACTTGGCTGTGCGCAGCCACTCCTTCTCGTCGAAGGGCAGCTCCGCGAGAAGCTCACGCTCCTGGTCGGTGAGTTCGACGATGCCGTCGTAGAAGCCCGGGACGGCCACGCGTGCGTGCTCGTCGTGGAGTGCGGCGACGAGGCGGGCGGCGGCGGTCGCCGGGTTCGGCACGGCGCCGCCGAAGGAGCCGGAGTGGATGTCCTGGTCGGGGCCCTGCAGCCGGATCTCGCACTCGGCGAGACCACGCATACCGGTGCACACCGTGGGGGTGTCCTCGGACCACATGCCGGTGTCGGAGACGATCACGGCGTCGGCGGCGAGCCGGTCGGCGTGCTGCTCGACGAGCGCCCGGAAGTGCGGGGAGCCGGACTCCTCCTCGCCCTCGACGAGCAGCTTCAGGTGCACGGCCGGGGCGGTGCGGCCGGTGGCGGCGAGGTGGGCGCGGACGCCGAGTGTGTGGAAGAACACCTGGCCCTTGTCGTCGGCCGCCCCGCGCGCATAGAGGCGGTTCTCGCGGACGACGGGCTCGAAGGGCTCGCTGTCCCAGCCGTCCTCGCGGGCGGCGGGCTGTACGTCGTGATGGCCGTAGACGAGGACCGTGGGTGCCTCGGGGTCGTCGGAGGGCCACTCGGCGAAGACGGCGGGGGCGCCCGGGGTCGGCCAGACCTCGGCGGTCGGGAAGCCGGTCTCCCGGAGCTTGGCGGCGAGCCAGTCCGCGCTGCGTCGGACGTCGGGCGCGTGGTCGGGCTGCGCCGACACGGACGGGATGCGCAGCCACTCGGCGAGGTCGTCGAGGAAGGCGGCGCGGTGCTGCTCGATGTACGTGCGGACCGCGCTGACGGCACTGTCAACGGTGTGGCTCATGGTCACGAGCCTATCGGCCCGCACTGACATCCTCGGTGGGCGGTTCCTCACAGTTTGCTTGCGCGCCCGGCTCTTCCAGGAGCAGCCGCTCCAGTGCGGCCCGGTCGGGGAGGCCCTCCGGCCGTACGACCTCGCCGCCGCGCACGTACAGGAACGCGGCCGTGACCGCCTCCAGGGGCACGCCCTGCCGCTCGGCCCAGGCGAGCCGGTAGATCGCGAGCTGGAGCGGGTCGGCGGTGCGGGTGCGGCTGGTCTTCCAGTCGAGGATCTCGTACGTCGCCCCGTCGCCCTCGCCCTGCTTGTAGACGGCGTCGATACGGCCCCGTACGACGCGGCCGGCGATCACGAGCTGGAAGGGGCTCTCGACGCGGTAGGGCGTGCGCCGGGCGTACTCGGTGCGTTCGAAAGCGTCCTTGAGGGCTTCCAGGTCGCGTTCGTCGGCGATCTCTGCCTCGCTGCCGGGCAGTTCGTCCGGTTCCAGCATGGGCAGGGTCAGCTCTTCGAAGCGTGATTCCACCCAGGCGTGGAAGCGGGTGCCTCGGCGTGCGGCGGGTTGCGGGGGGCGTGGCATGGGGCGGGCGAGTTCCTGCGCGAGCCCGTCCGGGTCGGCGGCCAGGAGCATCAGCTGGGTGGCGGTCAGGGAGGCCGGCAGGGGGACGTCGGTGACGCTCCGGCGGGCGCGCAGGAGTTCGCCGGTGAGGGCGTCGAGGTCGCGGTCCCAGGAGGCGATGGCGCGGGCTTCCTCGGGGGTGAGGGGCGTGCCGGGCGGTTCCGTGGGGTGCGGGCGTGCGCCCCCTGGCGCACTGGAGTGTTCGGCGGGGTCCGGGGGCGCCGCCTGGTGCGGGACGGTCGGTCGGTCCGTGGTCCAGGCGTCCCAGTCGGCGGGGTCGTCCTCCGGGAGGCCGCCTTCGGCGTCGGGGGGGGCTGCTTCCTCATGAGGAGGCTCGTCGTAGGGAGGTTCGTCGTCCTCCGGTGGCGGGGGCCAGTCCGGGTCGTCGTGGGCGTTCGGGTCGTGGGTGGCCGCGGGGTGGCCCTCGTCGTGGGAGGCGAGGTACTCCAAGTGGTTCATGACCAGCTTGGCGGCCTTGTGGCGGTGGGCCATCGCCGTGTCGTCCAGGGGCAGCGGCCAGGCCTGGTCGGCGGTGGCCGTGTGCAGGGCGGGGTTCTCCTCGTCCGGCTCGGGTGGGTCCGCCCAGGCCTCGATCTCGCCGTACCCGGCCGCGCAGTGGTCGTACAGGGCCTGCAGGAAGTCGGAGGGGCCGCGGGGCTTCTTCTGGGTGGGGCCCCACCAGTGGCCGGAGCCGAGGAGCAAGGAGCGGGGGCGGGTGAAGGTGACGTAGCCGAGGCGGAGTTCCTCGGTGTGCTGGTGGTCCTTCATCGCCTCGTTGAAGGCCTTCATGCCTTTGGCGTCCCAGGAGGCGATGTCGGGCAGGGTGGCCGTGTCGCCGCGCAGCGCGTGCGGCAGGACCTTGCCCTGGGCGGTCCACTTCTCGCGGCCCTGGCTGCTGGGAAAGGTCCCGGTGACCAGACCGGGGACGGCCACGACGTCCCACTCAAGGCCCTTGGACTTGTGCGCGGTGAGCACCTTGACGGTGTTCTCGCCGCCGGGCAGGGCGTTGTCGAGGCCCTTCTCGTACTGGGCGGCGGTGCGCAGGAAGCCGAGGAAGGCGAGGAGGGTCGCCTCGCCGTCTCCCGCGGCGAAGGAGGCGGCGACGTCCAGGAAGTTCGACAGGGTCTCGCGGCGGCGGGCGGCCAGGGCGTGCGGGGATGCCGCGAGTTCGACCTCCAGGCCGGTGACGGCGAGGACGCGGTGCAGGACGTCCATCAGGGGGTCGGACAGCGAGCGGCGCAGGTCGCGCAGTTCGGTGGCCAGGCGGGCGAAGCGCACGCGTGCGTCCGGTGAGAAGGGCAGCCCGTCGTCGTCCCTGTCGCGGTCGGCGCCGTACAGGGGTGTCTCCAGGAACGTGTCGAGGGCATCGGCGAGCGATATCACCTCGGAGGGGTCGACCCCCTCGACGGCCTCGGCGAGCCGGCGGTCGGGGTCGTCGTCGGCCCCCACGCGCGTGTGGGACACCAGGAGCCGGGCTCGCCGTCCCAGGAGGGCGAGGTCGCGCGGGCCGATGCGCCAGCGCGGGCCGGTCAGCAGCCGGACCAGGGAGGCGTTGGCGCCGGGGTCCTGGAGGACTTCGCAGACGGCGACGAGGTCGGCGACCTCGGGCAGGTGCAGCAGCCCGGAGAGCCCGACCACCTCGACCGGGACGTCGCGGGCGACGAGGGCGCCCTGGATCTCGGCGAAGTCGGTGGCCGTGCGGCACAGGACGGCGATCTCGCCGGGCGCCTTCCCGGTCCGTACGAGGTGGGCGATGGAGTCGGCGAGCCAGTCGATCTCCTCGGTGTGGGTGGGCAGCAGCGCGCAGCGCACCATGCCGTCGCGCTCGGCGCCGGGGGCCGGGCGGAGGGCTTCCACGCCCGCGTGCATGGCGCGCAGGGGTTCCGCGAGGTTGTTGGCGAGGTCGAGGAGGCGGCCGCCGCTGCGGCGGTTCTCGCTGAGCGACTGGCGGGCGGCGAGGCGGCCGTCGGCGTGCGCGAAGTGCTCCGGGAAGTCGTCGAGGTTGGCGACGGACGCGCCGCGCCAGCCGTAGATCGCCTGGCAGGGGTCGCCGACGGCGGTCACCGGGTGGCCCGTGCCGGCGCCGAACAGGCCTGCCAGGAGGATGCGTTGGGCGACCGAGGTGTCCTGGTACTCGTCGAGCAGCACCACCCGGAACTCGTCGCGCAGGATGTCACCGACCTCGGGGCGGGTGCGGGCCAGGGTCGCGGAGAGGGCGATCTGGTCGCCGAAGTCGAGCAGGTCGCGCTCGCGCTTGGCGGTGCGGTAGCGGCTCACCAGCTCCGTGAGTTCACGGCGGGCGGCGGCCGCCTCGGGGACCTTGCGGAGCTCGGGGTTGCTGAGCTTGCGGCCCTCCAGGTCGCGCAGCAGCTCGGCGTCGTACGCGCGCAACTCCTCGGGGCGTACGAGGTGCTCGGACAGCTCGCCGTCGAGGGTGAGGAGGTCGCTGACGAGGTCCGGGAAGGAACGGGTGAGTGCCGGGTAGGGGCCGGGGGCCTCGCGCAGCACGCGCGCGGCGAGCTGGAAGCGGGTGGCGTCGGCGAGCAGACGGGCAGTCGGTTCGAGCCCGATGCGCAGACCGTGGTCGGTCAGGAGGCGGCCGGCGAAGGCGTGGTACGTCGAGATCACGGGCTCGCCCGGGGGGTTGTCCGGGTCGATGACGTCGGGGTCGGTGACGCCCGCCTTGATCAGCGCCTTGCGGACGCGCTCGGCGAGTTCACCGGCGGCCTTGTTGGTGAACGTCAGACCGAGGACCTGCTCGGGGGCGACCTGGCCGGTGCCGACCAGCCACACCACGCGGGCCGCCATCACCGTCGTCTTGCCCGATCCGGCTCCGGCCACGATCACCTGCGGGGCGGGCGGCGCGATGATGCAGGCCGTCTGCTCCGGGGTGAAGGGGATGCCGAGGAGCTCCTTGAGCTGATCGGGATCGGTGATACGGGCGGGCATGTCGGAGAGGCTAGCGGCGGCCACTGACAGTCGAGGACCAATCGCCCTCAGGGGCAGAAGAAGCGCAGGTCAGCACATGTGGTGCGATACGTCACGCGGGTTACTCGACGACGTGTCGTCCCTCGGGCCGCGCGCTGCACGAGGCCCGGAACGCGCAGTGCGTGCAGTGCTGCCCGGCCGTGGGCGTGAACCGTTCGTCGAGGACCTTGCCCGCGGCCGTGGCCAGCAGTTCACCGGCCCACTCCCCCTCCAGGGGCTTCTGGGCCTGCACCTTGGGCAGGGTCTCGCCGCCGTCCCGTTGGGCGGCGCCCTGGCGCAGCTGGACGAGTTCGGCGCCACCCGGCTCGGGGCGCACTCCGTCGAAGGCCTCGTCGACCGCACCCTCATGGACAGCCAACTGGTAGACGGCGAGCTGAGGATGGCGCTCCACCTCGCGGGCGGTCGGCGTCTGCTTGCCGGTCTTGAAGTCGACGACGTAGGCGCGTCCCTCGCCGTCCGTCTCGACGCGGTCCATGGAGCCGCGGATGCGCACTTCGTAGTCGCCCGCTTCGAGGGTGACGTCGAAGTCGTGCTCACTGGCGACGGATGTGCGGCCTGCACGGAGGCTGTTGGAGTCGACGTGCCACTTCAGGAAGCGTTCGAGCGCCACGCGCGCGTTGTCCTTCTCCTGGGCCGACTTCCAGGGCGCGTCGAAGGCCAGGGCGTTCCACACGGTGTCGAGGCGCTCCATGAGGACGGCGAGGTCGGCGGGGGTGCGTCCGGAGGCGACCTCGTCGGCCAGGACGTGCACCACGTTCCCGAAGCCCTGGGCGGCGGTCGAGGGCGCGTCGGCCTTCACCTCGCGGCCCAGGAACCATTGCAGGGCACAGGTGTTGGCGAGCTGGTCGAGGGCGCTTCCGGAGAGCACGACGGGCTGGTCGCGGTCGCGCAGCGGCACCTTGCTCTCGGTCGGGTCGTACATGCCCCACCAGCGGTACGGGTGCGCGGACGGGACCAGCGGGCGGCCGTCCTCGTCGCCGAGCGCGGCCAGCCGGGCCAGCCTGCGCGCGGCGGCCTCCCTGAGGGTGTCGGACACGCGCGGGTCGACGGTCGTGGCGCGCAGCTCGGCGACCAGCGCGGCGACCGACAGCGGGCGGCGCGGGCGGCCGGTGACGTCCTTGGGCTCGACGCCGAGTTCGGTGAGGAAGCGGGACGGCTGATCGCCGTCGTCCGCGGGTGCCTTCACCGCGGTGACGACGAGGCGCTCACGCGCGCGTGTCGCGGCGACGTAGAACAGGCGGCGTTCCTCGGCGAGCAGAGCCCCCGGGGTGAGTGGTTCGGCGAGTCCGTCGCGGCCGATGCGGTCGGCCTCCAGGAGGGAGCCGCGTCGACGCAGGTCCGGCCACAGGCCCTCCTGGACGCCTGCCACGACGACCAGGCGCCACTCCAGGCCCTTGGAGCGGTGCGCGGTCATCAGGCGTACGGCGTCGGGGCGTACCGCACGCCGCGTGAGCGTGTCCGCGGCGATGTCCTCGGCGTCGATCTCCTCCAGGAAGTTCAGGGCGCCCCGGCCGCCGGTGCGTTCCTCGGCGCGGGCCGCGGTCGCGAACAGTGCGCAGACGGCATCCAGGTCACGGTCCGCGTTGCGCCCGGCCGCGCCGCCGCGCCGGGCGGCCCGTTCCAGGCGCCCGGGCCACGGTGTGCCCTGCCAGAGGTCCCACAGCGCCTCCTCGGCCGTACCGCCGCCCGCCAGGCGCTCCCGTGCCTTGCGCAGCAGCGCGCCCAGGCGCTGGGCTCCCCGCGCGTACGTGGGGTCGTGCGCGACCAGCCGCTCCGGCTCGGCGAGCGCCCGCGTGAGCAGCTCGTCCGAGGGCGGCGGCACGGGGTTGCCACCGGCCCGCTCCTCCTCGCGCAGGGCCCGGCCCAGGCGGCGCAGGTCGGCGGCGTCCATGGCGGCGAGGGGGGAGGCGAGCAGGCTGAGGGCGGTTTCGGTGTCGAGCCAGGAGGTGTCCGTGGGACTCTCGCCGGGCGCGTCGGAGTCGGAGTCGTCCGCTTCGGCCGGGGCGCCCCCCGATGCCTCCGCGACCGCCACCGCCCGCAATGCCGTCAGCAAGGGTGCCACCGCCGGTTCGTGGCGCAGGGGCAGGTCGTCGCCGTCGATGTCGAGGGGGACGCCCGCCGCCGTGAGGGCGCGTCGGACCGTGGGGATCGTCCGGGAGCCGGCGCGTACCAGGACGGCCATGTCGCTCCAGGGGACGCCGTCCTCCAGGTGCGCCCTGCGGAGGATGTCGGCGATGTTGTCCAGCTCCGTGCCGGGTGTCGGGTACGTGTACACCTCGACGCGGCCACCGTCCCGTACCGGGGACAGCTCGCGGTGGGCGCGCACCTTCTGCGCCGGGAGGCGGGTCAGGGGCATGCGCTGGGTCAGCAGGCGCGTGGCGGTCAGGAGGGCGGCTCCGGAGCGGCGGGAGGTCCGGAGCACCTCTACGGGGGCCGGAGTGCCGTCCGCGCGCGGGAAGGCGCTCGGGAAGTCCAGGATGCCGTTCACGTCGGCGCCCCTGAACGTGTAGATCGACTGGTCGGGGTCGCCGAAGGCGACGAGGGTGCGACCGCCGCCTGCCAGGGCGTGCAGCAGTCGTACCTGGGCCGGGTCGGTGTCCTGGTACTCGTCCACGAACACGGCGTCGTACTGCGCGGCGAGCCGTTCGGCCACCTCGGGGCGGTGGGCGAGGAGCACCGCGCGGTGGACCAGTTCCGCGTAGTCGAGCACTCCTTGGAGGTCGAGTACGTCGAGGTACTCGGCGAGGAAGGCGGCGGCGGCGCGCCAGTCGGGGCGGCCGATGCGGTGGGCGAAGGCGTCCAGAGCGCCGGGATCCAGGCCGAGTTCGCGGCTGCGGGCGAGGACCGCGCGGACCTCGTCGGCGAAGCCGCGGGTGGTGAGGCAGGCCCGCAGTTCGTCGGGCCAGCGCACATGCGCGAGGCCGAGCCGCTCCAGGTCTGGCTGGCCGGCGAGCAGTCCGCGTACGGCGACGTCCTGTTCGGGGCCGGACAGCAGCCGGAGGGGCTCGACGAACAGGTCGCTGTCCTGGTGGGCGCGGACCAGGGCGTAGCAGAACGAGTGGAAGGTGGTCGCCCGGGGCGCGCGGGCGGCTCCGATGCGCAGCGCCATGCGGTCGCGCAGTTCGACGGCGGCCTTGCGGCTGAACGTCAGCACGAGGATCCGCGCGGGGTCACCTCCTCGGGCGATCCGTGCCGCGACGGACTCCACGAGAGTGGTGGTCTTGCCGGTGCCCGGACCTGCGAGGACGAGGAGCGGACCGGCCTCGTGGTCAACCACGGAGCGCTGTGGCGCGTCCAGGTGAGGGGGAGCCGGTCGGGTCGGCGGGGTACGCACCAGTCGGTAAGCGCCACTGTTCCCCTGTCGCACCTGGGGGTGCGACAGGGGCCTGGTGGAGAAAGAGGAGCTCACGTGGTTCGCCGGTCCTGGTGGGTGTGCTGGTTGCCTGACCGCCGCGCGTGGAGTGCGGTGGTCGCGGGATGAAGGGGACAGGTGCAGCCGACGCTACGCCGACGGGTCGTACGGGAGCAGGTCTTCCGCTTCTTCCCTCACGGCTCGCGCGACCCTCGCGTCCCTCACCCCTCGAACGTACGGCATGCCACGGACGTGTCGGGTTTCCCCCGTACGGACCGCAGGTCGCCCCGGGGCGCGTCCGATGGCGGAAGCTGTCAGGTGTGACCGTCCGCGCGCTCGCCGCCGTCCCATCGCGCCCGTTTCATGTCGACGCGCGGCAGGTGGCCCTCGGCGGCTCTGCTCGCCTCTTTAAGAGGAGTGCTCTCTGTGCGGTAGCGATCGAGCGCCTCCAGTTCGTGGCCGGGGAGCAGCACGCCGTCCGCGCGGACGACCCGCCACCACGGAACGGCTCCTCCGTAGAGGGCCATCACGCGGCCGACCTGGCGCGGGCCGCCCTCCTCCAGCCATTCGGCGACGTCCCCGTACGTCATGACGCGCCCGGGCGGAATCCGTTCGGCGACGTCGAGGACCCGCTCCGCGTAGTCGGGCAGCGCGTCCGCGTGCTCCGGGCCGGTGTCGTCCGGAAGGCTCTCCTCGCTCATCCGCCCCATCCTGCCGCACCCCACCGACAACGCGACGCGCTGGCGACTGTGTGTATCCCTCGCCCCGGAGCGGCGCGTGGGGCAGACTGTGCGCCCCCGCATTTGCACCCTGATGCCCCCGTGTGTCGGTGGGGCATGCCACCATCGTGCGGGCGGTGACCGGTGATACGAGATCAAGAAGAGACGATGAAGCAGCAGGGTGTGCACCCCGAAGACGCGGAGGGCACCTCTGACGCTGCGTCGCGCCCGGACACCGCCGACGCCAGTGAGCAGGGCCCCTCGGAGGGGCCCGCCGAGACACCCACGCCCGGCCCCGCGCCCGGCCTCGACGACTGCGGTGACGGCACGCACGCCGAAGAGGTCGAGGGCGACGAACCGCTGCTCCCCGCGCGCGTGCACCGCCCTTCCGATCTCATGCGCCTCCTGGTGGGCTTTCTTGCGATCGTCGTACTGCTCGCGATCGCCGCGTTCGCGCACGGCACGACCTCGGGGCTCGAACAGGACATCAACAAGGGCACCGGACAGGCGCCCGACCTGCTGATCAAGATCGCGGGGCTGGCGTCCAGCATCGCCATCCTGTTGGTGCCGGTCGCCTTCGCGATCGAGCGGCTGATCAAGCGGGACGGGCTGCGTATCGCCGACGGCGTGCTCGCGGCGGTCCTCGCGCACGGAGTGACACTCGCCACGGACCTGTGGGTCGCCAAGGCCGCCCCGGGCTCCATCCAGGAGGCGCTCACCCAGCCCTCCCCCGGCGACATCCACGCCCTCACCGACCCGGTGCACGGCTATCTGGCGCCCGTCATCGCCTACATGACGGCCGTAGGCATGTCCCGGAGGCCGCGCTGGCGCTCCGTGCTGTGGATCGTGCTGCTGCTCGACGCCTTCTCGATGCTGGTCACCGGGTACACGACGCCGTTCTCGATCATCCTGACGGTGCTCATCGGCTGGACCGTGGCCTACGGGACGCTGTACGCGGTGGGCTCCCCGAACGTCCGCCCCACCGGACGGACGCTGATGGCGGGCCTGCGGACGGTCGGCTTCCACCCGGTGGGCGCGGCCCGCGAGGAGGCCGTCGACACGGAGAACGGCGACCGCGGCCGACGCTACTTCGTCACCCTGGAGGACGGCCCACCGCTGGACGTCACCGTGGTCGACCGGGAGCAGCAGGCCCAGGGCTTCTTCTACCGTGCGTGGCGCAATCTGACGCTGCGCGGCTTCGCGACCCGCAGCAGTCTGCAGTCGCTGCGCCAGGCGCTGGAGCAGGAGGCCCTGCTGGCGTACGCGGCGATCGCGGCCGGGGCCAACGCCCCGAAGCTGATCGCGACCTCGGAGCTCGGCCCCGACGCCGTGATGCTCGTCTACGAGCACACCGGCGGACGCACGCTCGACTCGCTCGCGGACGAGGAGATCACCGACGATCTGCTGCGCCTGACCTGGCACCAGGTGCAGGCGCTGCAGTCGCGGCGCATCGCCCACCGCAGGCTCGCCGGTGACGCGATTCTGGTGGATCGTTCCGGCACCGTGATCCTCACGGACCTGCGCGGCGGTGAGATCGCGGCCGGTGAGCTGCTGTTGCGCATGGACGTCGCCCAGTTGGTCACGACGATCGGTCTACGGGTGGGTGCCGAGCGCGCGGTGGCCTCGGCGGTCGACGTCCTCGGCCCCGACGCCGTGGCCGACTGTCTGCCGATGCTCCAGCCCATCGCACTGACGCGCTCCACGCGCGCGACCCTGCGTCGGCTGTCCCGGGAGCGGGCCCAGCGGGAGCGCGACGCGATCCTGGAAGCGTCACGGCAGACCAGGCTGGCTCACGCGGAGCAGTCCTCGGAGGGCTCCACGCCCGTACTGGAGAAGCCCGACAAGAAGGCCGTACGCGCGGAGCAGCGGGCCGAGAAGCGGGCCATCGACGAGGCGTTGGACGAGGCGCGCGAGGAGGATCTGCTCACCCAGATCCGCCATCAGGTGCTGCTGATCAGGCCGCAGGCTCCGGTCGAGCCGGCCCGGCTTGAGCGGGTCCGGCCGCGCACGCTGATCAGTTTCATGGCGGGCGCGATCGGCGCGTACTTCCTGCTGACGCAGCTCACGCACATCGAGTTCGGTCCGCTCGTCGCCAACGCCCAGTGGGGCTGGGTGGCCGCGGCCGTGCTGTTCTCGGCGCTGAGCTACTTCGCGGCGGCGATGGCCCTCCTGGGGTTCGTGCCGGAGCGCGTGCCGTTCCTGCGGGCCGTGGCGGCGCAGGTCGCCGGGTCGTTCGTGAAGATCGTGGCACCGGCCGCGGTCGGCGGTGTCGCCCTGAACACGCGCTTCCTGCAGCGTGCCGGGGTGCGGCCCGGGCTCGCGGTGGCGAGTGTCGGCGCGTCGCAGCTGTTCGGTCTTGGCTGCCACATCCTGATGCTGCTGTCGTTCGGCTATCTGACCGGCACCGAGAAGACGCCGTCGCTGTCGCCGTCCCGGACGGTCATCGCCGGTCTGTTGACGGTGGCGGTGCTCGTCCTCGTGGTGACCTCGGTGCCGTTCCTGCGGAAGTTCCTCGTCACGCGCGTGCGGTCGCTTTTCGCGGGCGTCATCCCGCGCATGCTCGACGTGCTGCAGCGACCGCAGAAGCTGATCACCGGCATCGGCGGCATGCTGCTGCTGACGGCCTGCTTCGTGATGTGCCTGGACGCGTCGATCCGGGCTTTCGGCGACGAATCGACGTCACTCAGCCTGGCCAGCGTCGCGGTCGTCTTCCTCGCGGGCAACGCGCTCGGTTCAGCGGCCCCGACCCCGGGCGGTGTGGGCGCCGTAGAGGCGACTCTGACGGTCGGTCTGATCGCCGTGGGCCTCCCCAAGGAGGTAGCAGCCCCGGCGGTGCTGCTGTACCGGCTGCTGACGCTGTGGATCCCGGTGCTGCCGGGCTGGCTCTTCTTCAACCACCTGTCCCGCAAGGGCTCCCTGTAGAGCACGCCCACGCACGCGCGTAGGGCACGCACGCGTGCGTACCTCGTACGGCCCGCGCCCCGAGCGCACCGCCGCGTACGACCCCAGGATGGGAGCATGCCGAACCCCTCCCGGCTGCGTGCCGCTGCCCTGACCGCCACTGTCGTCCTGCTGTCCGCCACGCTGGTGGGCTGCGGAGGCGACTCCAAGGACGAGGATCCGTCGGCCCAGAAGCTGAGCTGGAAGGACTGCCCGGCCCCGTCCGAGTCGGAGGGCGGCGGCTCCGCGCCGTCACCGCTGCCGAACGGCACCAAGTGGCAGTGCGCCACCATGAAGGCGCCGCTCGACTGGAGCAAGCCCAAGGGCGACACGATCGGACTCGCCCTGGTGCGGGCGAAGGCCAGCGGCGACAAGAGCAAGCGGATCGGCTCGCTCGTCTTCAACTTCGGCGGCCCCGGCGGATCGGGCGTCACCACGCTGCCCGCGTTCGGCGAGGACTACGCGACCCTGCGCACCCGTTACGACCTGGTCAGCTTCGACCCGCGCGGAGTGGGCCGCAGCGCCGGCGTCGAGTGCGAGAGCGACTCCCAGCTCGACCAGTACTTCCAGCAGGACGCGACCCCGGACGACACGGCCGAGCGGACCAAGCTCCTGGCCAACACCAAGCAGTTCAACGCGGCCTGCGAGAAGAACTCCAAGAAGATGCTCCCCCAGGTGCGCACCACCGACGCGGCCCGCGACATGGACCTGATGCGCCAGGTCCTCGGCGACGACAAGCTGCACTACTTCGGCATCTCCTACGGCACCGAACTCGGCGGCGTCTACGCCCACTTGTTCCCCAAGCACGTGGGCCGCGCCGTCTTCGACGCGGTCGTCGACCCCACCCAGAACTCCGAACAGGGCTCCCTGGGACAGGCCAAGGGCTTCCAGCTCGCGCTCGACAACTTCGCCGACGACTGCACGTCGAAGACCACGGACTGCCCGGTCGGCGACACCGCGCAGGACGTCAAGGACCGCATCGCCAAACTGCTCAAGGACCTCGACAGCAAGCCGATCCAGGGCATCTTCCCCCGCCAGTTGACCCAGACGGCCGCGACGAACGGCATCGCGCAGGCGCTGTACTCGAAGGACTTCTGGGAGTTCCTCACCGAGGCACTCGAACAGGCCTACAGCGGCGACGGCAAGGACCTCATGCTGCTGTCCGACTCGATGAACGGGCGCAGCGAGAACGGCGAGTACAGCAACATCACCGCGGCGAACGTCGCCATCAACTGCGCCGACGACAAGCCGAGATACACCGCCGACTACGTGGAGCAGAAGCTGCCCGAGTTCCGGGCCGCCTCTCCCCTCTTCGGCGACTTCCTGGCCTGGGGCATGGTCAGCTGCACCGACTGGGCCGTGCCGGGCGCGGCCGACCATCCCGACGTGAGCGCGGCCGGTTCGGCGCCGATCCTCGTCGTGGGCAACACCGGTGACCCGGCCACACCGTACGAGGGCGCGCGGAAGATGGTGGACGCGCTGGGCAAGGGCGTCGCGGTCGAGCTGACGTACAAGGGCCAGGGGCACGGGGCCTACGACAGCAAGAACAAGTGCGTGCAGAGCGCGGTGAACGGCTATCTCCTGAACGGGAAAGTCCCGGCGGCCGGTACCGTCTGCTCCTGAGCACACCCCCGAAAACCGAGCAAAAGCGCAGGTCAAAAGGTTATCCACAGGCTGTCACGGGCTCGGCTCGCGCCGCCTACTATGGCCTGACCGCCATCCGCGGCGTGACGCGGACGGCCTGCGAGGGGGGAACGCACATGGCGCGATTCGTACGGTGGACGGCTCTGATGGCCGCCGCCGCACTGCTGACGGCCGGCTGTAGCGGCGGCTCGTCCGACGACGGCAAGGGCGGTGCGGGGACGGACACCGCCAAGCCGTCGACGGCCGACTCCACTTCTACGGCCACGACAGCCGCGGTGCCCGCGGCGCTGACCGCGCAGAAGCTCGGCTGGGGGCGCTGCAAGGCCACCGCCGACTCGGCCGCCCCCAGCAGTGACTGGCAGTGCGCGACGCTCAAGGTGCCGCTGGACTGGGCGAAGCCGGACGGCTCCACGATCGGGCTCGCGCTGATCCGCTCCAAGGCGACGGGCGGCGACCGCATCGGCTCTCTGCTGTTCAACTTCGGCGGCCCCGGCGGCTCGGGCGTGGACTACATGCCGGCGTACGCCACCACCGTGTCCGCGCTGCACGAGCACTACGACCTGGTGAGCTGGGACCCGCGCGGAGTCGCCGCCAGCGAGGGCATCCGCTGCCGCAGCGACAAGGCGATCCAGGCCTCCGAGGACGTGGACGCCACACCGGACACACCCGCCGAGGAGAAGGCGTACTTCCAGGACGCCGTCGACTTCGGCAAGGGCTGCGAGAAGGCCGCCGGGAAGCTGATGGCACATGTGTCGACGACCGACACTGCCCGCGACATGGACCTGATGCGCCAGGTCCTCGGTGACACGAAGATGCACTACTTCGGCATCTCTTACGGCACCGAACTCGGCGGTGTCTACGCCCACTTGTTCCCGAAGAACGTGGGGCGGCTGATCCTCGACGCGGTCGTCGACCCGAGCGCCGACTCGGTGGGCCACGCCCTGAACCAGACCCGGGGCTTCCAGCGCGCGCTGGACGACTACCTCAAGTCGACGGACCAGGACCCGGATCAGGGCTCGCAGAAGATCGCCGCCCTGCTGAAGCGCATCGACGCCAAGCCTCTCGCGACCTCGACCGGGCGGAAGCTGACCCAGACGCTCGCGCTGACCGGCATCGTCCTTCCGCTGTACAGCAAGGAGAGCTGGCCCACCCTGACCAGCGCCCTGAACTCCGCGGAGGAGGGGGACGGTTCGGAGCTGCTGGCGCTGGCCGACGGCTACAACGACCGTGACAGTGCGGGGCACTACGGCACGACGACCCACTCCCAACGGGTCATATCGTGCTTGGACGACAAGCAGCGGCCGACGCCCGCGCAGACGCAGAAGCTGCTGCCCGAGTTCGAGAAGATCTCCCCCGTGTTCGGCGACTTCCTGGGCTGGGACACGGCCGGGTGGTGCCACGACTGGCCGGTCGCCGGGCAGTACGAGACGCCGGAGGTCAGCGCGCCCGGTGCGGCGCCGATCCTGGTGGTCGGCAACACCGGGGACCCGGCGACGCCGTACGAGGGCGCCCGCAAGATGGTCGACGAGCTGGGCAAGGGCGTCGGTGTGGAGCTCACCTGGAAGGGCGAGGGACACGGTGCGTACGGGAGTGGGAGCGACTGTGTCGACTCGACGGTGGACGCGTATCTGCTGAAGGGGACGGTGCCCAAGGACGGGAAGGTCTGCGCCTCGTAGCCGGAACGGTCGGGGCGGTCGGGGCGGTCGGGGCGGTCGGGGCGACGGGCGCAACGGAAAGGGGCCCGGCACGTGTGGTGCCGAGCCCCTCCCGGGAAGGTGTGCGTCTAGTAGACGGGCTTGTCGGGCTCGATCTGGTTGACCCAGCCGATCACGCCGCCGCCGACGTGGACCGCGTCCGCGAAGCCGGCCGACTTGAGGACGGCGAGGACTTCCGCACTGCGGACACCCGTCTTGCAGTGCAGGACGATCTTCTTGTCCTGCGGGAGCGTCTCCAGGGCGGTGCCCATGAGGAACTCGTTCTTGGGGATCAGCTTGGCGCCGGGGATCGAGACGATCTCGTACTCGTTGACCTCGCGGACATCGATGATCTCGATGTTCTCGCCGTCGTCGATCCACTCCTTGAGCTGCTTGGGAGTGATCGTCGAGCCGGCGGCCGCCTGCTGGGCCTCCTCGGAGACGACGCCGCAGAAGGCCTCGTAGTCGATGAGCTCGGTGACGGTCGCGTTCGGGCCGCACACCGCGCAGTTGGGGTCCTTGCGGACCTTGACCTGGCGGTACTGCATCTCCAGGGCGTCGTAGATCATCAGGCGGCCGACGAGCGGGTCGCCGACGCCGGTCAGGACCTTGATCGCCTCGGTGACCTGGATGGAGCCGATGGACGCGCACAGCACGCCCAGGACGCCGCCCTCGGCGCAGGAGGGAACCATGCCGGGGGGCGGGGGCTCCGGGTAGAGGCAGCGGTAGCAGGGGCCGTGCTCGGACCAGAAGACGGAGGCCTGGCCGTCGAAGCGGTAGATCGAACCCCACACGTACGGCTTGTTCAGCAGTACGGCGGCGTCGTTGACCAGGTAGCGGGTCGCGAAGTTGTCCGTGCCGTCGACGATCAGGTCGTACTGGCTGAAGATGTCCATCACGTTCTCGGCCTCAAGCCGCTCTTCGTGGAGGATCACGTTCACGTACGGGTTGATGCCCAGCACGGAGTCGCGCGCCGACTCGGCCTTGGAGCGGCCGATGTCCGCCTGGCTGTGGATGATCTGGCGCTGCAGGTTCGACTCGTCGACCTCGTCGAACTCCACGATGCCGAGCGTGCCCACGCCCGCCGCGGCCAGGTACATCAGCGCCGGCGAGCCCAGACCCCCGGCGCCCACACAGAGCACCTTGGCGTTCTTCAGCCGCTTCTGCCCGTCCATGCCCACGTCGGGGATGATCAGGTGGCGGGAGTACCTGCGGACCTCGTCTACGGTGAGCTCAGCAGCTGGCTCGACCAGGGGTGGCAGCGACACGGGGACTCCGTTGGTCGGTCAATCACTACAGTTGTTCTCCCCGTAACACTGCCATGGCCCTCTTCATTCCGAGACACCCGTTCCGATCCGCGAGACGATCTCGTCCCAGTAGCCGGGCATCGTCTCCCACGGGTCGGTGCGGCCGCCGTGATCGGTGCGGTCGGTGAAGTAGATGGTCGAGGCGCCCTGCCAGCGGGCGATGCGCAGCGCCTCGTCGAGATGGCCGCGCGGGACGCCGTGCACGAAGTGGCAGAAGCGCTCGGGCGAGTAGTCGGCGGTCCACTCGGCCACCTGCGACCAGCGGTAGTCGCTCCAGGAGCCGGAGAAGGTCACCAACTGGTCGGCGCACTCGGCGTATCCGGGGTGCGGGTGGGTTCCGTGCCCCAGGACGACATGGGCGCCGTCGCGGGTCTCGCGGAGCGCGGTGACCGTGCGGCGGATCTCGGGGAGCGCGGCGCGTTCGGTGGGGCAGCGGTCCAGGAGGAAGCCGTCGACCCGGTACCAGTCGCGATAGCGGTGCGCCTCGGAGACCAGGTCACCGAAGGCGCGGGCGCCGTGCGCGGCGTCCAGGTGGCCGAGGACCCGGACGCCGGCGTTGCTGAGCCGGCCTGCCGCCTCCAGGCAGTGCGGGTCGGGGCGGGCCCCCGGGCCGGAGGAGACGTTCAGGACGACCCAGTGCAAGGGGGTGCCGGGGCGGGTGAGTTCGCCCCATTCGGTGGGCGCGACCAGGGGGTGTGCGTAGCCGGGGATACCGAAGCCGGTACGGACGCCGGTGCTGGCGGTGCCCAGGGGCGTGCTGGTCAGATGCGGCATGCCGCCTCCATCCAGATGTCGGCCAGGGACTCCTCCAGGTTGATCCGGGGCCGCCAGCCGAGCCGGTCGCGCGCGGTGCGCACATCGGCCTGCTGCCAGCTGCCGCAACCGTCCGGGTACGGGTACGCGGCCGGGGCCGCGTGGTCGGGGTCGGTGCGGGGGTGGCCGATGGCGGCCCGCAGCGGTCCGGGCGGGCCGTCGAGTTCGTGCAGCGCGCCGCCGTATCCGGCCACGCGGGCGAGGACGGCGGCGGCGTCGCGCAGTCGGACCGCGCGGCCCGAGCCGATGTTGATGACGCCCTGCGCGGCGGAGAGCGAGGCGGCGTGGACGGCACGGGCCACGTCCCGTACGTCGACGAAGTCGCGTTGCGCGCCCAGGCCGCCGAGTTTGAGTTCGCCGTCGCCGGACTGCATGGCCCGGCGCATGGCCTCGGCGAGCCGGCCGAGCGGGGAGCCGGCGGGCGTGCCGGGTCCGGCGGGCGAGAAGACGCGCAGGACGACGGCGTCGAGGCCGGAGCCCAGGACCAGTTCGGTGGCGGCGAGTTTGCTGACGCCGTACGGGCCGCCGGGGCGGGGCACGGCGTCCTCGGCCGTCGAGGAACCGGGCTGGCTGGGACCGTACTCGGCGCCGCAGCCGATCTGCACGAGCCGGGCGCCGCAGCCGCTGCGGCGCAGGGCCTCGCAGACGGTGGCGACGGCGACGGTGTTGTGCCGGGTGAGTTCGCGGGCGCCGCCGCGGGTGGCGCCCGCGCAGTTGATGACGACTCCGGGATGGACGGCGTCGAGGAAGCGGGTGAGCGCGCCGGGGCTGCCGGATGCGAGGTCGAAGCGGACGTCGGCGTCGTCGCCGCGGCCGAGCGCGGTGAGCTGGACGGCCGGGTCGGCGAGCAGGCGGTCGGCGACGAAGCGGCCGAGATAGCCGTTGGCTCCGATCAGCAGGACCCTCATCGGACGGCTCCCGGGGCCGACTCTCCGGATCGGGAGGTGATCATCTGGTGTTCTCCTTCACAGGGTGATGCGGTTGCCTCCGGCGGTGGGGCCGGGCGCCTGCGGCTGGGTGACGGGACTGGTTGGCAGGGGGCCATGCCGGTGTCACCGCGGCTCGTCCGCCGGCGCGTGCGCCGAGGCTCTGGTCAAGGTGCGGGTGGTGTGGAACAGAAGGGTCAGGGCGGCTGCCCCGCAGGCCAGGGCCGGGATGCTGCCCGGGCCCCAGGAGTCCATGAGGGTTTCGACAGGGGTGGCCAGGAAGCCGCAGCCGGGGAGCCGGCCGATGAGGTCCAGAGCCAGGGCCAGGGCCTCCGTCGCGGCCGTCGCACCGAGGGCGACGGTCGGGGCGTGGGTGAAGCCGTGGACGGTGAGGAGGCGGGCGAGCAGCAGGAGGGCGCCCAGGGTGACGGCCTGGGCGTACCCGGCGGGCTCGCCCAGGGCCGCGCCGCAGAGGGCGAGGAGGGCGGTCAGAGCGCACAGGAACAGGGCGAACGTGCCGAGCAGCAGCGGTTGTACGGAGTCGGCGAAATCCTCCAGGCCGCGGCTGGTCGCGAGCTTGCGCCGGGCGCGCACGGCGAAGTGGTGGGCGCACCAGGCCGCGGGGACGCAGGCCAGGGCGAGGGCCAGGACGGGTGCGGTCGCCGTGGGCCAGGGGCCGCCCGCTGTGCCGGTCGGCAGGCCGTCGGGGCCGCCGTCGTCAGCGGCGCGGAGCAGACCGTCGCCGAGGAGGGCGTAGGCGAGCAGCCAGCAGGTCCACAGGCGGGTGCCTGGCGGCGTGCGCCACGCGTGTGTGCCGGGCGGGGTGCTCAGCGGGCCGCGGCTGAGGGCCACGCGCACGCCGAGGGCCACGGCGAGGACGCCGACGAGGGCGATCGTCAGTCGCATCCGGCCGTCCGTGAGCCGGACGCCGGTCACGGCGGCGGCGCAGAGGACTCCGGGCAGGAGGGCGAGTACGGCCCAGTCGGCGCGGGGTGCCTGCGCGGCCACGGCGTCGGAGTGCGGGGCCGCCGCGTCGTCGCGGGGCACGCGGGCGTACATCTCCTCGGCGAGCGAGAAGACGTCCCGGTGCCGGAACCGGGCGGCGGTCCGGTCGGTGACGCCGTGCGCCTCAAGGCCCGCCGCGATCTCCAGCGGGTCGACGGCCCGCTCGCACAGCTCGCGGTGACGGTGCATCAGCGCCTTCACGGGGTCGGCGGCACCGCGGCGGGCGGGGCCCGGCCTGCGGTCGGTCGCGCGGGGGGTCTGTTCGGGCGCCGTACGGGCGCCTGGCGGGTCGGCATCGGCTTCAGGGCGGGCGTCGCGGGGAGCGGGCACGGGGGCGGGGGTGGCGGCGATACGGGCCTCGTAGGTGTCCTGATCGGCGACCGGTGTGTCCTCGTCGTAGGCGCCCGGTTCGCGCCTCCTGCTCGGTGTGCCCTCCCCCTGATCTCCCTCTCCCGGGCCGCCCGGCACTGTCTCCGCCGCCGTCTCCTCCTCCGACTTCTCCCGTCCCCCGAGCCACTCCTCCGACCGCGCGTCCCACGCCCTCGCGCCGCCGGGCATCCCGGGGCGGTCGAGTTCGCCGAGGCCGCTCATCGGGCTGCCTCCGTCGCCGGCAAGGGAGTTGTGGCCCGCACCGGCGTTCCCGTAGCCCAGGTGGGTCCGCCGCGGGCGACGACGCGGGCCATGGGGCCGGTCCAGCGGCCGGGGACGTGGGCCTCGGCGGGGGCGGCGAACGGGAGGGGTTCGCCGGTGTCGTCGAGGACGACGCGGCGGACCGGGGAGTGCGAGACGATCTCCAGGTAAATGCCGTGAAATGCCGTGATGTTCTGCTCGACGGTGAACAGTTCGAGTGCGCGGGCGCGTGCGGCGGCGCCCAGGCGCTCACGGCGCTCGGGGTCGCGCAACAGGGTCACGCACGCCTCTGCGAGCGCCCGCGGATTGCGCGGGGGTACGACAAGTCCGGTCCCGCCGATGACCTCGACCACCGCACCGACGTCGGTGGACACCGTGGCCCGGCCGCAGAACATGGCCTCGACCAGGCTGAGCGGGAAGCCCTCGACGACGCTGGAGAGGACGATCACCGTGCCGGCCGCGTACGCCTCGGCGAGCGTGGGGGCTTCCGGGCCGCCGATCTCCTCGAAGGACACCGGGTTGTCGCCCACCGCGTGGACGCCTTCGGCCTCGTCGGGGAAGAGCTGTGCGGCCAGCGCCCGGCAGTGACCCAGATAGGCCGCGCCCTCGCTGCCGGAGGGCGCGCCGACGATCCGCAGGCGCGCTTTGGGCTCCTCCTTGCGGATCTCCGCGAAGGCGTGGAGCAGGGAGATCAGGTCCTTCGCGGGTTCGATACGGCCGACCCACACGAGGGTGTCCGGGTCCGCGCAGTCGGGCGCGTCGCCCACCGCGGCGAAGCGGGACGCCTCCATGCCCGGGTAGACCGTGCGGAGTTTCGTACGGTCGGCGCCGCAGCGTTCCTGCCAGCGCCGGGTGTGGGTGTTGCCGGGTGTGATCAGCTCGGCCCGCCGGTAGACCTCGGCGGCCAGCCTGCCGTGGAAGGCGGCGAGCAGGGCCCGTACGGCGGGCGGGGCGTCCGCGGAGGCCAGGTAGTGCGTCCGCAGCTGTACGCCGTACTCGGTCACCAGCAGCGGTACGCCGGCGAAGTGCCGGGCGAGCAGGCCGGGCAGGGCCGCGGTGCCGCCGGCCGTCGCGTGGCAGAGGTCGACGGAGCCGAGGGCGTCGTCCTCGTACCAGTCGAGCGAGAGGGGGCGCAGGGCGCGTTCGAGGTGCGCGGCGACGGTGAGGAGATCGGGTACGCGCGCCTCGCGGGCCGTGCGGAGTGCGCCGGGCGCACGACAGGCGCGTTCGAGTGCACGCACGGCGCGTTCGGAGCGGAGTGCGCCCACGAGTCCGCCCTCGTCGCGGGCGAGTTCCGCGAGCCCGTACAGCGCGTTGGCGAAACGGTCCGCCAGATCGGCGGAGGCCGCCCCCGGCTCGCCCGGCGCCCCTTCTGCCACCTCCGGGACCTGCCCGTCCCCCGCGCACAGCACGGCCGCCAGTTCCTCGTAGCACTCGCCGAACCGCCGGCGTGCGCGGCGCCCGAGAGTCGGCCCGTCGTCCTCGGCGGTCCACAGCGGCGCGGTGCGCACCCGGCTGACCTGAGCCGGCAGTTCGAGCCAGCCCTCGTCCTCCTGGCGCTCGCTGCGGCTGAGCGCGTAGATGTCGAACTCGTGCTGCCCGAGCCCGCGCACGAGCCGGTCGCACCAGAGCCTGGCGTCACCGCTCACATATGGATAGCCACCCTCCGTAACCAGTCCTATGCGCACGACCACACCCCCGATCTCCCGTATGGGGAGCCACCGTTGAACCGGCGGCTCGCAGCGGGACGAACGTATGCGGACATGGCGGTGGCGCGATGGACGGTTGTCCATTGAAGACCATCATGAACAGGGCCATGACGCGGCCTCGCATGGCCGGGTCGGTGCCCATCTGGACGGCGGTGTTGGCCGTGACGTTGACCGTCAGG